>JBBQUA010000010.1:0-45689 GCA_038212905.1 Hyphomicrobiales bacterium | reverse complement strand
CGTGCAGAGCCAGGCGCTGTTCACGGTGGCGTTCGCGGTGATCGTGTTCGCCGAGGTGCCGACGCGGCAGCAGTCGCTCGGGATTGCCGTCGCCGCCTGCGGCCTCGTGATGATCTGCTTCACGGTTGGCTACGACTTCAGCGTCGGCGCCTTCGCCGTGCTGATGATCGCGCCGGTCTCCTTTGCGATCGGAAACCTTCTGCTGCGCCGCGCCCGCGAAGTGCCGATGTTCGACCTGTTTGCCTGGCTCTCTTTGGTGTCGGCGCTGCCGCTGTTTGCCACCGCCTTCGCCGTCGACGGCCTGGAGCCGTCATGGCACGCGATGACGAACATGTCGCTCATGGTGCTCGGCTGCGTTGCGGCGCTCGCCTTCCTGTCCACCACCATGGCTTACTGGATATGGGGCCGGCTGCTGCGTGACTACACCGCCGCGCAGGTTGTGCCGTTCGCGCTGCTGGTGCCGTTCATCGGCGCCGCATCCGGCAGCATCGTATTCGGCGAGCGCTTCGGACCATTGCGGCTCGCCGGCATGGTCATCGTGGTGTTGGGCATCGCCATCATGCTGCTGTCGGGGCGACGGTCCCGCGCCTTAGCGAAACTGGCATGAGCGCATGATGTCGCACCAGCTCACCATCGCCTTCGTCGTGTTCGCCACCGTGATGTTCTTCACGCCCGGCCCCAACAACATCATGCTGCTGGCGTCCGGCCTCAATTACGGCCTTCGCCGCACCCTGCCGCACATCGCCGGCGTGGCCTTCGGCTTTGCCTTCATGATCGCCGTCTGCGGCCTCGGGCTCGGCGCCGTGTTCACCACCTGGCCGGTGCTGCAGACATTGCTGAAATACGCCGGTGCGGCCTATCTGGTCTATCTGGCTTACGCCATCGCGATGGCGGGGGCGCCCGATCCGGAGGCGGCGCAGCAGCGCCGGCCGATGACCTTCATGGGCGCCGCGCTGTTCCAGTGGGTCAACATCAAGGGCTGGGTGATGGTGATCGGCACCGTCACCGCCTATGCGGCGATCGCCAGCTATCCCTGGAACATCGTGGTGCAGACCGCGCTGTCGCTGCTGTTGGGGACGCTGTCGACGATCACCTGGGTGCTGTGCGGGACCGCGCTGCAGCCGCTGATCAAGTCGCCCGCCGCCGTCAAGGTCTTCAACCTCGTCATGGCCGCGCTGTTGCTGGCTTCGCTCTACCCGGTGCTGACCGAGCCATGAACCTGGCCATGACCGTGACGCATCGCAAAATCACCGCCGCGGGCTTGTCTCGCGGCCCCGGCCGCCCTAGAACCCGGCAGCCATTCAGAACCGGCGGAAATAACGCTTTTTGGTTCATTTAACGGGCGGATTTGACGGGTTCGACCGCCGAACAGAGGAACGACCAATGCGGGTTTATTACGATCGCGACGCCGACCTTAACCTCATCAAGGGCAAGAAGGTCTGCATCGTCGGCTACGGCAGCCAGGGCCATGCCCATGCCCTCAACCTGAAGGATTCCGGCGTCAAGGACGTCGCCATCGCGCTGCGCAAGGGCTCGGCCTCGGCCAAGAAGGCCGAAGCCGCCGGCTTCAAGGTGATGGAAGTCGCCGAGGCCGCCAAATGGGCCGACCTCATGATGATGCTGACCCCCGACGAGTTGCAGGGCGACATCTACCGCGAGCACATGCACGACAACATGAAGAAGGGCGCGGCACTGGTGTTCGCCCACGGCCTCAACGTGCACTTCAACCTGCTCGACCCGCGCGCCGATCTCGACGTGCTGATGATCGCTCCGAAGGGCCCCGGCCACACCGTGCGCTCGGAATACCAGCGCGGCGGCGGCGTGCCCTGCCTGATCGCGATTTCGAAGGACGTTTCGGGCAACGCCCACGACCTCGGCCTTAGCTACGCCTCGGCGATCGGCGGCGGCCGCGCCGGCATCATCGAGACTTCGTTCAAGGAAGAGTGCGAGACCGATTTGTTCGGCGAGCAGGTGGTTTTGTGCGGCGGCCTGGTCGAACTGATCAAGGGCGGTTTCGAAACCCTGGTCGAAGCCGGCTACGCGCCGGAGATGGCGTATTTCGAGTGCCTGCACGAAGTGAAGCTGATCGTCGACCTGATCTATGAAGGCGGCATCGCCAACATGAACTACTCGATCTCCAACACCGCCGAATACGGCGAATACGTCACCGGCCCGCGCATCGTCACCTCGGAGACCAAGGCCGAGATGAAGCGCGTGCTCAATGACATTCAGTCCGGCAAGTTCGCGCGCGACTGGATGCTGGAGAACAAGGTCAACCAGACCTCGTTCAAGGCCACCCGCGCCAAACTCGCCGCCCATCCGATCGAGGAAGTCGGCGAAAAGCTCCGCGACATGATGCCGTGGATCAAGAAGGGCGCGCTGGTCGACAAGACGAAGAACTGAGGACTGCGCAACTCTCTCGATCGTCATTGCGAGCGAAGCGAAGCAATCCAGTTTGTTTCAGCGAAACTGGATTGCTTCGTCGCTTCGCTCCTCGCAATGACGGACGACCGTAGGGTGGGCAAAGCGTAGCGTGCCCACCATTCTCACAGCGATTTCGGTATGAATGGTGGGCACGGCGCGAAGGCGCGCTTTTGCCCACCCTACTCAAGGCCTCCGCCGGGCAGACCTACTTCTCGATCTTGTTGTGCAACTGCCAGAACCGCACCGTGCGCTGCGCGGTTTCCATCGACAGTTTGCGGTAGTCGCGCTGCGCCAGCGCCAGCGATTGCTCGTTGATCGGCGCCGGCATCGGCCGGTTGCGCAGGATGGTCTCGACGCTCGGCCAGTTCAGTCGGGCCGACCGGCAGGGGATCAGGATGAGGTCGGCGCGGGGCCCCTCCAGCAGCCGCGCCATCATTTCGGTCGGCGCGTCGTTGAGCACGGCGAGCGAGACGATCACCTCGTCGAATTTCCCGGCTTCGGCGAACAGGAAGACGGCGGCGTCGTCCAGCTCGTTCAATTCCTTCTTCAGCTTGATGAACTTTTCGACTGAGCCGAAATCCCGCGCCGACGAAATATCTTCGACCTCTTCGCCGAGGATCGATTGCAGCACCCGCTTGATTTCTTCCCGCAGTTCGGGGGATGCGATCGCCGCCAGCCTGGCGCGCACCGCGTCACTGGCGCGCCGCAGCAGGTCGCGCAGGAATTTGATCGGAAGGTCGATGCGCAGCCCGAGGATCTCCGTGAGTTCGTCATCGTCGCCGGCCCGCGCCACGATGCCGGAATAGCCGGCCTCGGAAATGCGCGCGCTGGCGTTGGTGGCGAGTTTCTTGATGACCTTTTGCTCGCCGCGATCGATGATCACGTCGGTGACGGCTTCGGGCAGGTTGCTGCGGCCGGAAATCGCCAGCAGATGATCCTGCCCCTTCTTGCGCGCGATCTCCACCAGCGTGCTGGTTTGCAGGCCGCTGGACTGGGCCAGCACGTCGCCGGCCACCGCGATATCATCGTCCCATGCCAGGTGCTGAATCACGCCCGGCGGTGCAAAGGCAACCGGCGCGAGCCGCTTGCCGAAGTCGGCCCTGGCGCGGCTTTCGACCCGGGCGATCAGCAGGCACATGACGTCGTCGAAGACCTTGACCTGTTCCTCGTTGAGACGCGCGCCGTCATGCAGGAACAGGTTGGTTACCTGCCGAAGCGTTTCCACCCGCTCCGCGGGCGACCCGGTTCTGACGGCGTCCTCGAGTTCGGCGATGATGGATTGATCCGCCTGTAGCGCCATCGTTTCCGGAGCAATCTGTTGGGTGTTGTAGGAATTGAGGCCGCACCATGGCCGCTGCGGTCCTACGCCCGCGTTAAGTTGGAACTCCGTAGAAATACAGGGGGCGAGCTGCTTCTACTCGGGCGCTGCCGCCGTCAGCGAAGCCAGCGGCACGTCGAACGCATAGACGAAGCCGGTGGGCTCATAGGTCAAGTGGACATTGCCCTTGAGCTGCCTGCCGAGGGTCTCGATCAGGCGGGTGCCGAAACTTTGCCGGGCCGGCGGCTGAACCGCGGGTCCATTTCTTTCGGTCCAGGTCAGGCGCAACCGCTGCGCCGTGTCGTCGACGGCCCATACAATGTCGACGCGACCGCTCGGCACCGACAAGGCGCCGAATTTGGTGGTGTTGGTGCAGAGCTCGTTCAGCGTCATCGCAATGGCAATCACGGCGCCCGAAGCGATCCGGATATCCGGACCCGCCATCGAGAATTTGGGCGCATCCGGATCGTCGAAAGCTTCAGTGGCGCCGCGCACGATTTTCGAAAGATCGGCGCTGCTCCATCGCGCCTGCAGCAGCAAATCGTGCGCCCGCCCCAGCGCGAGCAGGCGGCCTTCGATGGCGTGCTGCGCGTGCTCGGCGCCGGCCACGTTGCGCAGGCTCTGGGAGGCAATGGCGCTGACCGTCGCCAGCGTATTCTTGATGCGGTGGTGCAGTTCTTCCAGAATGAGCTTCTGCAGCTTGTCGGACGCCGCGCGCTCGCGGGCGTCGATGCCGGCCTGATCGAGCAGTTCCCTTGTGTTGATTTCCGCCTGGGCCAGCAACAGCCGAAGGCTGACATTTTCAGCCGCGAGAAAGTCTTGTGGCGGCGTACCGCCGTCGTGAAAATGGTGCTGGTCCTGATGATCGGTTTCGAGCATCCGCGACTATAGCATCCTATGTCACCCACCGCTCAGATCAATTGGAGCCGATTACCGCCGCCATCGGGCGATTCCAGCTGGTTCTGTCCGGTATTGTCACTCTCAGGCGTGACCGATCATGTTCCGGATCTCGGCGATCATCTCCGTGGCCGCGAGCGGTTTTCCGAAGAAGTGGCTGTTGGCGGGAATATCAATGTTGGCCAGCTTCAGCTGTCCGGATACCAGGATAATCTTGATCGGCGGCCAGCGCTGGTGGACGGCGTGGGCGAGGCCCAATCCATCCATTTGTCCCGGCATCTGAATGTCGGTGAACAGCAAGGCTATATCGGATCTGGACTCCAGGATGGCGATGGCCTGGTCGGCATCGACTGCCTCGACGGAGGTATAACCGGCGTCCTCCACCATATCGACGGCGCGCATTCGCAGCAGCATTTCGTCTTCGACCACGAGAACGACGGCAGGGACGGCGGAATGATCCAGATTCATCATGACGGGCGCTTTCGCAAGTAAGCTGGCAATCGGTTCGCAGCGAACCGCTGCGAACACAGCAACAAGCATCCCGGCGACGATATGATCCCGGTTTCTTTAAAATTGTTGCGGAATGAGGCCGCGCGCCGGTCAAGCAGGCATCGATCCGATGCGGCGGGGCAATGCCGGCGGCGGAGCCATGGCCCGAGCCTTCCTGCGAAAGGCCGCTACCTCGTAGCGCTCAAGGGCGCCCGCTGTTGTTCGATGGCCGTCGTCAGCAGGCTTCCGGTTTCACGACAGCAGCTGCTTTTCAATTTCATCGATGGGCATATTGACGAGATCCTTGGCGACTTCTCCATGAATCGCCTTTCGAACCGCATCCGAAAAATCCGGTCGGATCATGCCCAGCGCACGTGGTGACGCCACGATCGTCAGCGCCGTGGTTTCGCCGGTTGTGACCGCGATGTTGAGCCGGTCGGCAAGTGCCTTCAGGAACGCCCGCTCGGCCTGGTCGTGCCAGTCGGTCTGCTCGACCGAGCTTCGTGCGCTGCCCGTCGATTGACGCACGCTGCCCGGCGCATCGCTGCCTTGCGCCCGCGTCGATGAGTCCGGATGGTCGTGTACTTCCTTCTTGTGCAGGTTCGGAAACTTGCGATCGCCGAGGTTCTCGAGGATAAGCGCTTTTCGCCCGTCGCAAACCACCATCCACTCGCCGGTGCCGATCTTCATCTTGTCCATTGAAACGCTCCAGGGCCATCGCGAAGGTTTTCGCGCGAATTTCAGGGTATTGATTTCCAGGATGCTCAAAGCACATCCGTCCCGATCAGGCTGGAGCAGCCCGAAGCACGGGAGCAAGCTTTTTCAACTAACGAGACTAAGGTTCCCGACGGAGGGTACTTTGCGCGAGATCAACATGTTGTCGCTTCGGAGTTGCCTCCTTGGAGCGAAGGTGGTCGCCGCCGCCTGCCGAGGAGGCCCGTTGGCTCGTCCTCCAACGGACTGATTGAAACGATGATTTCCGGGCGCCGCTTACTGCCTGTAGCGGCAATACTCGTCGCCGTTGTCGTACTCGATGCAGATTTTCACACGGCGTCGGTAACGCTCACCGTCGGAATATCCCCTGTCGTCGCTGTCCCTTTCCGCACGGTCCCAGTCCCGGTCCTCGCGCTCCCCGTATCGTCCGCGATCCTTGTCGCGATCGTGGCCCATGCGGTCACCGTCGCCACGGCCGATTCGGTCGCCGTCACCACGCTGCATCATGCCGCCGTGACCCATCTCGCGGTCATCGGGGCCCATGCGGTCGCGCTCGCTGCGGCGCATCTTCCAGTCCTGCCCCATTTCACGCTCGTCGGCCTTCTGTGGGTCGCGGCTGGCTTTTTGATCCTGCGATCCGGCCTTTTGATCCTGCGGTCCGGCTTTTTGATCCTGCGGTGGCGGGGTTTTCTGGTCGGTCTGGGCGGGAGTTCCGGCTTGCGGCGCTGTCGCTTTTCCCGGTTCCTGGGCGAATGCGCAGAGGCTGGACGAGGCCAGCAACATCGTTGCGACGAGGAATACGCGCATGGGTTTTCTCCGTTGGGGCATAACCTTAACGACCGGGCCGCCGGTTGGTTGCGTGCCTGGCATCAAAATCGAACGCGCCCCCAAGGGCGGCTCTAACTCTTCCTTCCCTGCGAAAGGTCGCTGCGTTGCGGAAAGTCTCTTGCCGCTTCTTCCGCCAACAGCTTCAAGAGCACCTTGCGCTCGGCGTCGTCGTGCGGCTGCGCGAGGTGCTTCCTGAACAGGGCCAGGTTTTCGCGGTGAATGAACTCCTCCACAGCGCCCCCTCCCGGTGATGAAGCTAGCGGCTGTGACGACAGGTGAGCGCGAACCATGCTTGCCAGGCTGGAGCCTTCAAGGGATCTTCTGAATTTCCCATCGGTTTAGTCGTATGCAAGGCATTCGGGCACCCTTCGCACCCCGGAAACTCAAACACGCAGAACTCGTGGTCGTGAGGCGCGTCCGCTGTCATGTCGAAACGGCAGTGAACCGGAGCCGGGCACACTTCGGTGGTCTGAATTTGGGACATCATGCTCCCCGTCATCGGGCGGGAGCGCGGGGCTCTCGGTCACCGGTGATTGCCAAGGTCTGAGCGGTGATGGAACCGAATCTGTCATGTTCGGAACCCGGCATTGTGATCAATTTCGCTCATGCCGGCTGATTTAATTTGGCGCAGCTTCCGGGCTGGTGGCATGTCCGGAACCCGCTTGCCCAACGACATCGTGAACCGAAACAACATTCAATAACGCGGGCGAGATGCCGGATACTCCCGGAACAAATTTTTGGCACGGCCGTTTTTCGTCGACACCAAGGAGGACGAGAGATGGCCATGGAAACCAGAGAGACGGGAACCTTGATCGGGAGCGACAAGGTCGAAGGAACCGCCGTTTACGGCGCCGACAACGAGAAGATCGGAACCATCGAGCGTGTCATGATCGACAAGATCAGCGGGCGGGTTTCCTACGCCGTGCTGAGTTTTGGCGGTTTCCTGGGCATCGGCGATGATCACTATCCGCTGCCCTGGCAGTCGCTGAAATACGATACCAATCTGGAAGGCTACATTACGGGCATCACCCAGAAGCAGCTCGAGGGCGCGCCCCGCTATGGCAATGACAACAGCTGGAACTGGTCGGACACGTCCCGCACCCGCGCGGTGAACGACTATTACGGCGTTCCGGTCGTCGCCTAGACAATCAGCAAAAATCTGTAAGAGGGCCCCGGCAATCGCCGGGGCCTTTTCGATGACACGGTATTTTCCACGTTTCATTCGATATCGCGGTGGCCATCACGCCGCCATCCTGCGGCAGTTTTCCGCGCATATCCGGCACATCGCAACGCACGGTTCCATTCCGCCGACACGTTCACAGTCCGCCGCACATTCGGCGCAGATTTCGGCGCATTCGCGGCATGTGTGCTTGTGGTGCGGGGTGTTGATCAGCATGAAATGCGCCGACGTCCGGCATATCTCGGCGCACGCCATCATCAGGCGAAAATGCGCCGGCTCGACATGCTTTCCCCCCGCCACCAGGCAATGGTTCATGGCGGTGCCGAGACAGGTCTGGTAGCACTTCAGACAGGTCTCGATGCAGTGGTTCATCTCTTCCGTCAGATGCATGGATACGTCCTTTCGGCAAAACAGTCCCCAGGAAAGCCCGGAGACAAAACGGGCTGAAGCGAATGGTGTTCCCGGCTGGCCGGAGGTGGGTAAAACGATGCCCGCCGTCCGCCTTTGCCTGAACGCGCTGCTCGGCATGGGTACCGCCCATGCCGCCGCCGCGCGGGAAAGCTTGATGTACAAGATTGCTCACTCACGCCGTCGGTAAATTCATTGCGCGTTCATGACGTTTCCCCTACATTTTTATGACACGTCGCAGCTTCCGGATGCGACGTCCGTCCTCCTGGTCATCGCCAGCCAAGGCTCAAAGGCAGTGCCGGGTAGTGTTGCGTCCCGTTCATGGCGCCCGCGCCGATTCCAGGTCCAGTCGCTAGCGTCGCCGCCGCAGGCCTTGCCTCGGTAGGCTTCTGGCGGCTGCTTGCCGTCGCGGCCCCCCATCTGGCGGCGATCGGCCTGATGCTGCACACCGAAAACGATTTTGGGGCACGGCTGGGTTTTGTGCTGTCCTGGGGGCTGCTGAACTTCTTCTGGATCGCGCTGTTGCGGCGTCCGGCGCTGTCAGGCGCGCTGTCGCTGACCCTGGTGGTGGTGCTGATCCTGCTGTCGCAGCTCAAGCACGGCATCGTGCAGATGACCGCGAACTTCATCGACGTGATGGTGATCGACCGCGATAGCGCGGCGTTCCTGTTCACGATCTTCCCCAATCTGCGCTGGTCCGTGGTCGGCGCCGCTGTCGTCATCCTCCCCTTGATGTACGCGCTGTGGTGGCTCGACCCGTTCCGGATCCGCCGGCTGCCTGCGCTGGCCTGCAAGCTGGCCTGTCTGGCGGGGCTGGTCGGATATGCCTACGCCTGGCCCGAGCAGCCCTGGCGCGGCTATTACGACGACGGCTATTTGTCGAAATTCTCCCGCTCCGGCGTCACTGCGGTGTCGGATTTCTTCAACTACGGCTTCATGGAATCCGACGCCGTCGCCGCCGGGCGCCTCAAGGTGCCGCTGGAGGACTCCTGCGCTCCGACGGGGCGGCGGCCCCACATCATCATGATCCATGACGAGTCGAGTTTCGACATTCGACAGGCCAAGGGCATCAAGGTTCCCCAGGGCTATGGCAGTCATTTCAAATCGTCTGACGGCAAGTCGCGCACCTTCATGGCCGAGAGCAGCGGCGGGGCGAGCTGGTTCACCGAATACAACGTGCTGGCCGGGCTCTCGTCGCGTTCGTTCGGCCGGTTTTCCTATTTCGTGACGCGCATCGCGGCGGGCCGCGTCGAGCGCGGCCTGCCGCTGGCGCTGCGCCGTTGCGGCTACAGCACGACGTCGCTGTATCCGGCCCATGGCGCGTTCATGAGCGCGCGCAGCTTCCACACCACCACCGGGATCCAGACCTTCCTGGACGCGCGCGATCTCGGCGCCAAAGGCGTCGAGCCCGACCGCTTCTTCTACGACAAGGCGACGGCCCTGTTGTCGCAGGATGCGCTGGCGAAGCCGCAGTTCATTTTCGTCTATCTCGCCGCCAACCACTTTCCCTGGGAGAGGCGGTTTCGTCCCGAGCTGACGCCGTCCTGGTCCGCTCCCGGCAACGAACCGAAAGTCGATGAATATCTGCGCCGGCAGACGATGAGCGCCGACGACTATTCGGCGTTCGTGGCGGGGCTGAAGAAGAAATTTCCGGCGCAGCCGTTCCTGATCGTGCGCTATGGCGATCACCAGCCGGAATTCTCCTCGAATATCCTCGATCCCGGGCTCGACGAGGCCGGCGTCGGCAAGAAATTCGAGAGTTACGACCCGCGCTATTTCGCCACCTATTATGCGATCGACACCATCAACTTCGAAGCGGTGAAAAGCCCGGCGGTGATGGAAACCATCGACGCGCCCTATCTGCCGCTGGTGATCCAGGAAGCCGCGGGAATTCCGCTCGATCCCTCGTTCGAGGAGCAGAAGAGCATCATGATGCGCTGCAAGGGCGTGTTCTATGCCTGCAAGAGCGGCGCGGAAGCCCGCCGCTTCAACCGGCTCCTGATCGACGCCGGTTTCGTCAAGAACCTCTAGCGACGGAGGTGAACATGCCAGCCTCCATCGAAACCGAAACGGGCCGGACTGGCGTTGCCGCGCGCGGCGCACGCTTCTATGCCGGCGTTGCCGTGGTCGCCGCGCTGCATCTTGCGGCGTTGGCTGTCCTGTTGTCGTGGGAATATGGACCCTTCGCGATCACGCTGTCGGTGCTGGCGTGGGTGTTCGTCAATTGCATTTTCCTGCTGGTGCTGCCGCGACCGGGCGTCGCGGCGGGGCTGTCGCTTGCCCTGGTGGTGCTGCTGATCGTGATGTCGCGCTTCAAGTTCGACATTTTGCAGCTGTCGCTGACATTCCTCGATTTCCTGATCGTCGATCGCGACACCTTCTCGTTCCTGCTTTCGATTTTTCCGCGGTTGCGGACCCAGTTGATCGTGGCGCTGCTGCTCGCGGGTCCGGTGTTGTGGCTGATCTGGCGCGCCGATCCGTTCCGCGCGCCGCGCCGCCGTTCGCTGGCCGTTCTTGCCGCGACGACGCTGTTGATGGCAGGGATGTCGGTCGCGGTACCCGAGCAACCCTGGGAGCCGTTCCAGGGCGTCAATCATATCTCCAACCTCGCCCGCTCGGGCGTGGTGGCGGTGTCGCGGCTGACCTCGACGGGGTGGATCGAGGCCGATCCGGCCTCGGGCGGCCCGCTGGCCCCGGGCGCGCACGCCGCCACCTTGCCCGCGCTGCCACCGGGCGCGACCTGCGACACCACGGTGAAGCGGCCGCATATCATCATGCTGCTCGACGAATCGAGCTTCGATGTCACCGCGGCACCCGGCATCAAGGTGCCCAGGGGCTACACCGACTTCTTCAAGTCGATCGACGGTATCCAGCGCACCATGGTCGCGGAGGCGACCGGCGGCCCGACCTGGTACACCGAATTCAACGTGCTGACCGGCATGTCGGCGCGGTCGTTCGGCAACCTGAAGTTCTACGTCACACGGATCGCCGCCGGCCGGGTCACGCGCGGACTGCCGCAGGCGCTGCAGCGCTGCGGTTACAAGACCGCTTCGCTGTACCCGACCTATGGCGATTTTCTCAGCGCCCGCAGCTTCCAGAAGGGCGTCGGCGTCGAGCAGTTCATCGACATGGCGCAGATGGGCGTCGACGAGGACATGCAGCCCGACAAGTTCTACTTCGATCAGGCCCTGAAGGTGTTTGCGGACCAGCAGCCGTCGCAGTCGCCGGTCTTCATGTTCGTGTACCTCACCGCCAATCATTTTCCCTGGACCAGCGTCTACCGGCCCGATTTGACGCCGGACTGGACGCCGCCGGGCAATGCCGCGGAGATCGATGAATACATTCGCCGCCAGACCATGACGGCGAAGGACTACCGCGATTTTACCGCCCGGCTGGCGCGCGATTATCCGGATCAGTCGTTCATGGTGCTGCGTTTCGGCGATCATCAACCGGCGATCTCGCAGAAAATGCTGGAGCCCGGCATCGACCGCAAAGCGCTGGCGCAGCGCTTGATGGCGGCGGATCCGCGCTACTTCTCGACCTACTACGCGCTCGACGGGATTAACTTCTCGCCGCCCGATCTGTCGTCGGCGCTGCCAACGCTCGATGCGGCCTATCTTCCGATCGTGATTCAGGAAGCCGCCGGCATCCCGCTCGATCCGTCATTCGCCGAGCAGAAAAAGATCATGCTGCGCTGCAATGGCCTGTTCTACGCCTGCAAGGGCGGCGCCGAAGTCCGCCGCTTCAACCGGCTGTTGATCGACGCCGGGCTGGTGCGGGGACTGTAGGGCGAGGCCCAAATTGCCGGCAAAGTTCCAGCGGGCAGGGTGGCCAGCGGGCTTGAGTGTGGCCGCGTACACCTGCTACCATTGGAGGATTGGAAGGCTTTCTCCCGGGTTTTTTGCCATGGTGATGCGTCTGTTCGCGCCGCAGTTTCTCCTGCTCTGGGCCTTCATCGGTTCGGCGCTGGCCGTTCATTTCCGCGGCAAGGTCCGGCTTCGGTTCTTTCGGCAGCTCACCGACCATTCCACCCTGATGGCGCCCTACAATGTGCTGATGTACCTGTTCTCGGCGGTGCCGAACCGGCCCATTCTGGACGAGCAATCGATCCCCGAACTCAAGGTTCTGCGCGACAATTGGCAGCCGATCCGCGAGGAGGCGCTGGTGCTGTTCGCGCAGGGCCAGATCAAGGCCGCGGACAAGTACAACGACTGGGGTTTCAATTCGTTCTTCCGCACCGGATGGAAGCGGTTTTACCTGAAATGGTACGGTGCGGCGCTGCCGTCGGCGCTGGCCAATTGCCCAAGGACGGTCGAACTCCTGAATTCGATCCCGAACGTCAAGGGCGCGATGTTCGCCAGCCTGCCGCCCGGCGGAAAACTGGTGCAGCACCGCGATCCCTATGCCGGTTCGCTGCGCTATCATCTGGGATTATTGGTGCCGAAATCGCCGGGCGAATGCCGGATCTTCATCGACGGCGAACCGCATTACTGGAGCGAGGGCGGCGGTCTGCTGTTCGACGAGACCTATCTGCACTATGCCGAGAACACCACCAGCGACGACCGTATCATCCTGTTCTGCGACGTCGAGCGTCCCCTGCGCACCCGCGCCATGACCGCGGTCAATCGCTGGGTCTCGAAGAATATCATCAACGAGAGCGCCACCCAGAACGAGGATGGCGAGCACATCGGCTGGCTGAACCGGATCTTCGGCTCGGTTTACCAGGTTCGGCTGCTGGGCAAGCGGATGAAGGCCTGGAACAAGCGCGCCTATTACGCGGTGAAATTTCTCCTGATCGGCGGCATCCTCGCCGCCTTCCTGGCGACCGCTTTCGCCTGAGACGTGAAGGCCTGCGTCGTGGTGACGCCACTATCCCTGGCATTTTCCCGCCGCGAGGCTTGACCGTGGGCGCCACCATCCTATGAGATGAGCCCATGAACTGGATTCGACCGATATTGCTCCTGCTCGCGCTCGCCGCCTCTTCGCCGGCGCTGGCGCAGACCATGAAATTCGAGGACTCGGCGGCCCTGCTGGGGACCAGCTGCGCCAAGGATATCGAGGCCAATTGCCGCGGCGTCAATCTCGACCCCACCCGCATGAAGGACTGCTTGTCGCGCAACCAGGATGTGCTGTCGCCGCAGTGCAAGAGCGACTACGGCAAGGCGTTCGAAGCGATCCAGAAGCGGGTGGCCGCCCGCCAGGCCGTCACCAAGCTGTGCGAGCGTGACATTGTCAAATTGTGTGGCGTCACCGACAAGGCCGATCGGACCAAAGCCCTGGAATGCCTGATCGCGGGACCACGCGGCATGGGCATCAATTGCAACAAGGCCGTCATCGAAGCGGGGTATCGCTGATGCGACGGGTCAACAACAGCCTTGGCCCTATCGGGCTGCTGGTGGTGGCGCTGCTCGGCTGTGCGATGCTGCCGGCTCAGGCGCAGGGCCCGGCAGGAAATCAGAGCACCTCGGACGACTGGGTCAAGCGGCTGGCCGGCCTCGAAACCGCGCCGGATCTGGATATCGTCGCGCTGCGGCGTCAGGCCACGGAACGCGTGAAGTCGAGGGCCGATCTGCAGCCGATCAAGCGGCCGCTGGTCGCCCCGCAATTGCTCAAGCTGCCGCAGCTGGTGGCCGACATTCAGTTCGATGCCGACGCCGCCGTGGTTCGGCCCGATTCGTACGCGGTGCTGGGACGGATCGCCGATACGCTCACCCATCCCTCGCTGCTCGGATACAAATTCCTGATCGTCGGGCATACCGTGTCGACCGGCCGGCGCGACGTCAACCTGACGCTGAGCCAGCGACGGGCCGACGTGATCCGCGAAGTGCTGATCAACACCTTCAAGATCAACCCGAAGCGGCTGCAGTCGCTCGGTCTCGGCGAGGAGCAGCTATTGGACGGCGCCCGCCCGGCGGCGCCGGCCAACCAGCGGGTCCACCTCATGACGGTTGGAAGCACGATTGATCCAAACGCTCCCCCCGTCGCGCCTGCCGCCGTCGCTCCTGCGAAGGCAGGGGCGAAGAAGCCCAAGCGTTAGTGACGTAGCAACCACCGTTTAATGGTTGCTACGATTCTTTTCTACTTCCCGATCTTGTCCCACAGCCAGCGCGCCACCGCGTCCGGTGACGACGCGCCGTCGCCGCTGGCGGCGCGCAGATTGGCTTCGCGCATGTCGGCGATGTCGATCCGGCCGAGCAGCGGCTGAAGCGCCGCCTTCACTGCCTGATCGTCCGCGCGCTTCGGCGCCAGCAGCACGATTGCGTCGTAGGGCGGGATCGCATGCCCCGGATCGTCCAGCACCACCAGATCGTATTTGGCGATCAGGCCGTCGCTGGTGTAGCCCGCGATGACATCGACCTCGCCGGAGGCGGCCGCGGCGTACATGAAATCCGGCTGCATCTGGCGCTGCGCGCGAAATTTCAGGCCATAGGCCTTCTGCAAGCCGGCCCATTCCGGCCGCGAGAAGAATTCGTAGTCCGCGGCCATCGACATCGTTCCGGCGTGCGCGGCGAGATCGGCGATCGAGCGGACGCCCAGCGCCTCGGCGCGCTTGCGCGGCATCACCAGCGCATAGGCGTTTTCAAAACCCAGTTCGCCCAGCAGCGTGATGTTCTGGCGCGCCAGCGTGGTTTTCAATTCGGCGAGCAATTCCGCGCGCGGCTTGATGTCGGTGCGGTGAAACTGGTTGGCCCACAGCGTGCCGGTATAGTCGACATAGACGTCGATATCGCCAGCTGCCAGCGCCTCGAAGATGACGTTGGAGCCGAGGCCCTCGCGGGTACCAGCCGAAAACCCCGCCGCCCGCAGCCGCTGCGCCATCAGCGCCGACAGCACATATTGCTCGGCAAAGGTTTTGGCGCCGACGATATAGCTGGACGGCGAGCGCGCCACCTGCGGCGCCAGCGTGACCGCCACCAGCGCCGCGATGCCGATACCGCCCGCCAGCACGCGCAGCCGGCTGCGGTAGCGAATGCCCGCCTCGATCAGCGCCAGCAACTGGTCGACCGCGAGCGCCAGCACCGCGGCGGCAAGACAGCCGAACAGCACGAACACCCAGTTCTGGGTTTGAAGCCCTGCAAAAATGTAATTGCCGAGGCTAGTCTGCCCGATCGGGGTCGACAGCGTCGCGGTGCCGATCACCCAGACCGCCGCGGTGCGGATGCCCGCCATCATCACCGGAAGCGCCAGCGGCAGCTCGACCTGAAACAGCGATTGAAGCGGCGTCATGCCGACGCCTTGCGCGGCCTCGCGGATCGCGGGATCGACGCCGCCAAGGCCGGTGATGGTGTTGCGCAGCACCGGCAGCATCGAATACAGCGCCAGCGCCAGGACCGCCGGGAGAAATCCGAACGCGGAAAAGCCAACGCCGAACCACGACAGCGACAGCGCCGCCAGCGCCAGCAGCAACGGATAGAACAACGCCAATAGCGCCAGCCCCGGCACCGTCTGCACGATGCTGGCGAGCCCCAGCAGCGCGCCGCGCGGGAGAGGACGATTGCGTACCGCAATCGCCAGCGGCAGGCTGATCGCTAGCCCGAGCGCCAGCGCCGTCACGGAGACCCGGACGTGATTGCCGAGATAATCCGGCAGATGGGCCAGCGCCTCGCCCCAGCGCGGATCGGAGAAAATACTCATGCCGCGCCATCCCGCGGCAGCAGTGCATTGAGCCGCTCGGCCTGCCGTCGCGGCGTGCGCAGGAGTTCGCCGACGTAAGCATCGCTGCTGGCGGCAAGCTGCGCCGGGGCGCCCTGCGCCAGCAACTTTCCGCCGCGCATCACCGCAATGCGGTCGGCCAGCAGGATCGCTTCGGTCATGTCATGGGTGATCATGACCGTGGTCAGCCCGAGCTTGCGGTGCAGCTCGCGGTAATCGTCGCCGAGCGCGTCGCGGGTGAGCGGATCGAGCGCGCCGAACGGCTCGTCCATCAGCACGATGCGCGGCTTTGCCGCCAGCGCGCGGGCGACGCCGACGCGCTGGCGCTGGCCGCCTGACAGTTCGTGCGGAAAGCGGTCGCGGTAGAGCGCGCGGTCGAGACGCACAAGATCGAGCAGTTCGTCCACCCGCGTGGCAATTTCTTCCGGCGGCGTGCCGACCAGCTTGGGCGTGATCCCGATATTGCCGGCGACGCTGAAATGCGGAAACAACCCGCCGCTCTGAAACACATAGCCGATGCGGCGGCGCAACAGGATCGGATCTACCGCGCGCACGTCCTCGCCCTCGACCGTGATCTGGCCCTCGTCCGCGTCGATCAGCCGGTTCGCCAGCCGCAGCAGCGTGGTCTTGCCGGAGCCGGAGCCGCCGACAATGGCGAGAAATTCGCCCTCGGCGACGGTGAGTGAGACGTCGTCGACCGCCTTGACCCGCTCCGCACCGCGGCCGCCGTCGAAACTCTTGGCGACATGCGCAAAGGCGATCAGGGCGTTCTGCATTCAGCTGATACCCTAGGCGAGGCTCTTTACCCTTCCCTGGAGGGGGAGGGTAAGATCAACTACCACGTCTTCGCACTTCGTTGAACTTGTCTTCACAAAACGCTAAGGCATCATGCAAACCTTGGGGAGGGGACGTGGTGGAGACGACGAAGCCGACGGCGGTCGCGCTGGATAACGCGACAGTGGCGTTTCGACTGGCCGATAACAGGGTCTATACTGCGGTCGAGCAGGCCAACCTGTCGGTCGAGCACGGCGAGTTCGTCGCCATTGTCGGGCCCACCGGCTGCGGAAAATCGACATTGCTCAATGTCGCCGCCGGGCTGCTCAAGCCGGTATCGGGCGCGGTCCGCATCTTCGACCAGCCCTTGTCCGGCCTCAACCGGGACGCCGGCTACCTATTTCAGGGCGATGCGCTGTTTCCCTGGAAAACCGCGATCGACAACGTCGCCATTGGTCTTGAGATCACGGGCGCGCCGCGCGCTGCGGCGCTGGAGCGCGCGCAGGGCTGGCTGACCTCGGTCGGCCTCGGCGCCTTCGCCGGGCGCTACCCGCACATGCTGTCGGGCGGCCAGCGCAAGCGCGTCGGCCTCGCCCAGGTGCTGATCCGCGACCCCAAGATCCTGCTGATGGACGAGCCGTTCGGGCCGCTCGACGCCCAGACCCGGCAGATCATGGGCAATCTGCTGCTGGAGCTGTGGAACGCCGACCGCAAGGCGGTGCTGTTCGTCACCCACGATCTCGAGGAGGCGATCGCGCTGGCCGACCGCGTCGTGATCATGTCGGCGGGGCCGGGCGCGCGCATTATCGGCGACTGGAAGGTGCCGCTCGCCCGCCCGCGCGACATTTCGGAAGTTCGCATGGAGAAGGAATTTCACGCGCTGCACCGGGAGATCTGGAGCGTGCTGAAGGACGAGGTGATGAAGGGCTATGCGCAGTCCTCGCAGTCGCCGGCGGAGGTCGCATGATGAGCCGCCCGGTTCTGCTGCTGTGTCAGTTACTCGTTGGCGTGGTGTTTTTCGGATTGTGGCAGTTTTTCGCGACGGTGCCGATCCTCGGTTACACCGTGCTGCCGCCGTTCTTCTTCTCAACCCCGGTCGATGTCTTCAACCGCATTGTCAAATGGCTGGTCGAAGGTTCGATCTGGCGTCACCTGATGATCACGCTGACGGAAGCCTCGCTGGCCTTCGTGATCGGCTCGCTGTCCGGCACGCTGATCGGGTTCTGGTTCGCGCGCCAGCAAACCATTGCCGCGATCTTCGATCCCTATGTCAAGATGATGAACGCGCTGCCGCGCGTGGTACTGGCGCCGATCTTCGCGCTGTGGCTCGGGCTCGGCATCTGGTCGAAGGTGGCACTCGGCGTCACGCTGGTGTTCTTCGTGGTGTTCTTCAACGTCTATCAGGGCGTCAAGGAAGCCAATGCGATGCTGGTCGACAACGCGCGGATGCTCGGCATGAGCGAACGGCAATTGCTGCGGCACGTCTACTGGCCGTCGGCGCTGTCGTGGATGTTCTCGTCGCTGCACACCTCGGTGGGATTTGCCGTGGTCGGCGCCGTGGTTGGCGAATATCTGGGATCGGCGGCCGGGCTCGGCTACCTGATCCAGCAGGCCGAGGGCGTGTTCGACGTTGCCGGCGTATTCGCCGGCATGATCGTGCTGGCGGTCTTCGTGGTGGCGATCGATTTCGTGGTGACCAGGGTCGAGAACCGGCTGCTGGTATGGCGGCCGACCGCGGGCGAGCGCGGGACGTGAGTGGTAATGTGCCCACAAATCCGAGGCTTTCGGCATCTAGCCGGGTATCGTCAAGCGGGCTAGTATGCCCCCAATGCATTTCAGAAACGCGGGACAAACGCCCATGAAAATCACCAGGCTCGCCGCCGGCATCATCGCGATCGCGCTGCTCATGTGCGGGGCACCCGCCCAGGCCCAGGACAAGCCCGAAAAGCCCGATATCGTACTCGGGGTTGGCGGCAAGAGCTCGCTGTATTATCTGCCGCTGACGCTGACCGAGCGGCTCGGCTATTTCAAGGAGCAGGGGCTCAATGTCACCATCACAGATTTCGGCGGCGGCTCGAAGTCGCTGCAGTCGCTGATCGGCGGCTCCGCCGATGTGGTGACCGGCGCCTATGAACACACCATCCGGATGCAGTCGAAGGGCCAGAACATCGCCGCGGTGATCGAGCTTGGCCGTTTCCCGGGCATGGTGCTCGCGGTGACGAAGAGCAAGGCCGCCCAGGTCAAATCGTTCGGCGACCTCAAGGGCATGAAGATCGGCGTCACGGCGCCGGGCTCGTCAACCAATTTCTTCGTCAATGCGCTGATCGCGCGCGACGGCGTCAAACCCAATGAGGTGTCGATCATCGGCGTCGGCACCGGACTTTCCGCTGTCGCGGCCATCCAGAACGGCTCCATCGACGCCATCTGCAACATCGATCCGGTCATCACCAAGCTCGAGCAGGGCGGCGACATCGTCATCCTGGCGGACTCGCGCACCGATGCCGACAACATGAAGCTGTTCGGCGGCAACAACCCCGCGGCGGTGGCCTATTTCAAGACCGACTTCATCGCCAAGAATCCGGTGACCGTGCAGCGCCTCGTCAACGCCTTCTACAAGACCGTCAAATGGCTGGAAAAAGCCTCGCCGGAGGACATCGTCAAGGCGGTGCCGGAAGAGTATTACCTCGGCGACAAGGCGCTCTATCTGGCGGCGGTGAAGGCTTCGCTGCCGATGTATTCCAGGACCGGGATCATTTCCGAACAGGGAATGCAGAACGGCCTGAAGCTGTTGTTGCAGTTCGATCCCGAAATGAAGGACGCCAAGATCGATCTGAACAAGACGTTCGACGATCGCTTCGTGAAGAAGGCGGCGGCCGGTCAGATGTAAGACCGGCGCGGTCCCTTCATGACGCCAATCGCCATTCACCGGGTCACCACGCTTGACCTCGATGTGCAGCCCTGGTCGTGGCCGTTCGCGCGTGAGCGCGGCGCCGAGATATCGGCGCATTTCGCCGGCAAGCAGCGCGAGAAGCCGCAGATCTGGAACGGTCGGATCCTGCTGGCGCGCAATCCCGTCTTCACGGTGTCGGGCTTTCGCGCCGGCTATTTCGAGGCGGATTTTGCTTCCTTCCTGGCCTGGCGCGACTGGGGTTTTCCGGATCGGGATATCTTCAACGGCTTTGGCATGGGCGCATTGTGCAGCAACGACGGCGCCTTCGTGCTCGGCGAGATGAGCCTGCACACCTCCAATGCCGGACGCATCTACTTTCCATCGGGAACGCCTGATCTCGACGATATCAGCGAAGGCGCGGTCGACATGGCCGGCAGCGTGGCGCGCGAAGTCGCCGAGGAAACCGGGCTGTCCGCGGCCGACTACCGCGCCGATGCCCACTGGGATTGCGTGGTCTCCGGAGCCTCGGTCGCGATGATCCGGATCCTGAACGTCGATAGCTCGGGCGAAGCGCTGCGCGCACGGATCGAGGCCAATCTAGCCCGGCAGCATCAGCCTGAACTATGCGCCATCCACCTGGTGCGTGGTGTCGGTGACCTCACGGCGGCGATGCCGCGCTTCGTCACCGCCTTTATTGAAGCGCAGTTTTCAGCATCCTGAACGGCACAATCGATAAACCGGAAGGCGATGTGCAATGACCAGCGAACCCCAGCAATTCGCCAGCGACAATTATTCCGGAATTTGTCCGGAGGCCTGGGCGGCGATGGCCGAGGCCAACCAGGGCCACGCGCCTGCCTATGGCGACGACCTCTGGACCGCCAGGGCATCGGATGCCTTTCGCGCGCTGTTCGAGACCGACTGCGAGGTGTTTTTTGCCTTCAACGGCACGGCGGCCAATTCGCTGGCGCTGGCGTCGCTGTGCCAGTCCTACCACAGCGTGATCTGCTCGGATGTGGCGCATGTCGAGACCGACGAGTGCGGCGCCCCGGAGTTCTTTTCCAACGGTTCGAAGCTGCTGCTGGCGCCAACGGCCGGCGGCAAGCTGACGCCGGAGGCGATCCGCGCCATCGCGACCGCCCGCAGCGATATCCATTTTCCGAAAGCCCGCGTGGTGACGGTGACGCAGCCGACCGAGACCGGGCAGGTCTATGGCCTCGACGAATTGCGGGCAATCTCGGCGGTGTGCCGCGAGCTCGGCCTCAGTCTGCATATGGACGGCGCACGTTTTGCAAATGCCTGCGCCAGCCTCGGCTGCAGTCCTCCCGACATGACCTGGCGCGCCGGCATCGACGTGCTCTGCTTCGGCGGCACCAAGAACGGCATGGCGGCCGGCGAAGCCATCCTGTTCTTCAACCGCAAGCTGGCGGAGGATTTCGACTATCGCTGCAAGCAGGCCGGCCAGCTGGCGTCGAAGATGCGCTTTCTGTCGGCGCCCTGGGTCGGCATGCTGGAGACCGGGGCCTGGTTGCGCAACGCCGCGCACGGCAATGCCTGCGCCAGGCGTCTGCAGGAGCAGTTGGCCGGATTGCCCGGGCTGGAAATCATGTTTCCGGTTCAGGCCAATGCGGTGTTCGTTCGGATGGTGGACGAACGGATGGCGGCGCTGCGCGACCGCGGCTGGCGATTTTACACCTTCATCGGCGGCGGCGCCCGCTTCATGTTCGCCTGGGACGCCGCACCCCAGCGTGTCGATGATCTGGCCGCCGATCTGCGCCGGATCGCATCGGCCTAGTCACCTCGCCCCGCTTGCGGGGAGAGGTCGGATTGCGTAGCAATCCGGGTGAGGGGGCCCCTCCGCGAGTCCGAATGCGTTGAGAGCCCCCCTCACCCCGACCCTTTCCCGCAAGCGGGGCGAGGGGGAAGTAGGAAACAAGGTGTCGCCTGCCATGAGCAAGAATTCCTCACCGTCTCTCAGCGACCAGCTGAAGCCCTATGTGGCGCCGTTCCGCATCGACGGTTCGAGCGAGTTCCATCTGAAGTCGCACAAGACCGACGAGAGCGGCGGCCTCGACAAGGACGAGGGCAAAGAAATCATCGACGCCAATCGCAAGCGGCTGAGCGATTTTCAGGAGAAGCTTTACGCGCAGGACCGCTGGTCGCTGCTGCTGGTGTTTCAGGGCATGGACGCCGCGGGCAAGGACAGCGCGATCAAGAGCGTGTTCGACGGTATCAATCCGCAGGGCTGCGAGGTTCATTCGTTCAAGCAGCCGAGCTCGCGCGAACTCGATCATGATTTCCTGTGGCGCGCCGCAGTCGCGTTGCCGGAGCGCGGCCGCATCGGCATCTTCAACCGCTCCCACTATGAAGACTGCCTGGTGGTGCGGGTTCACCCGGAAATTCTCGGCAAGGCGAAAATCCCGCCGGCGCTGGTAACCGGGAACATCTGGCGCGAACGGTTCGAGGACATTTCGGCGTTCGAGCGACATCTCGCGCGCAATGGCACGGTGATCCTCAAATTTTTCCTGAACGTGTCGAAGGAAGAGCAGCGCAAGCGCTTTCTCGACCGGCTGGATGAACCCGCCAAGAACTGGAAGTTCTCGATGGGCGACATCTCCGAGCGCGCGTTTTGGGAAAAATACCAGGCGGCCTATCAGGAGGTGATCCGGCACACCTCGACGGCACTGGCGCCGTGGCACGTGGTGCCGGCGGACCATAAATGGTTCGCGCGGGTGGTGATCGGCTCGGCCATCGTCGCAGCACTTGAAAAGCTCGACCTGAGATTCCCGCGCGCCGACAAGGCGTCGCTGCAGGAGTTCAAGCAGGTGCGAAAAGCGCTGCTGGCGGAGGGCAAGGGGTGAGCGGGGAACGGTGCGGAGTTGGGCGCTGAAAAGCGCAGGCTGTCGTCACGCCGCGAAGTGACCGTCTGCACCAACGCTATCGCGCCGCGGGGCCGCTCCTCGATTGGAGTATTTTTGCGGTCCGCTCCCGCACCAGACTTGCCGCCCGTGCAGACGTGATCTAGCTTTACGGTCGGCGGACGCTCAAAATTAAATAATAATCGATGCCGCGCGAGGGAGCAAACCATGAAGACGCTCATGATGACCGCCGCCATGATGGTCGGCATCGCCATTGACCCGGCACTTTCCGGGCCGTTGCCCGAGGCCAGGCCTGACGAGGTCGGATTCGCGCAACAGGGATTGACGCGGCTCGACAATTTCTTCGCCCGCGAGATAGCGGCGAAGCGCGTGCCCGGCGCCGTGGTCGCCATCGCCCGGGACGGCAAGCTGGTCCATTTCAAGGCCTACGGTCAGCTTGATCCCACCAAGGGCACGCCGATGCCGGAGGATGCCATTTTTGCACTGGCGTCCATGACAAAACCGATGGCGGCGGTCGCCGGCCTGACGCTGATGGAGCAGGGCCGCCTGCCTCTCAAGGCGAAGCTCGCGGATTACTATCCGGCCTTCGCCGACATGAAGGTGGGTGTCCAGCAGGCGGACGGTTCGCTGAAGCTCGAGGCGCAGGCCGCACCGATCTTCATCCACGACCTTTACCGCCACACCTCCGGCCTGATGTATGGCGGACGGCCGGACTCATCCAGCCCGGTGGCGCGAGCCTATCCGGACGGCACCGCGCCGGCCATCGAGGGAGACACGCAGGCCGTTATCGATCGCATCACCAAGCTGCCGCTGGCGCACCAGCCGGGGACGGTCTTCGAGTACGGATTTTCGATCGACGTGCTGGGCGCCGTGATCGAGAAGGTGAGCGAGCAGCGGCTCGGCGATTATCTGGTCAGCCACGTGTGGCAACCGCTCGGCATGAAAGACGCCACGTTCCGCCCGACCGATGCGCAACGCCCGCGTCTGGCCCGGCCGTTTGCCAACGACCCGCTGACGGGCAAGCCGCAGGTCATCAAGCTGCTGGACACACCGACCAAGTCCGACTGCGGTGGCGCCTGTGCCTTTGCCACCGTCGGCGACTATGTGCGCTTTGGACAAATGCTGCTCAACGGCGGCGAACTCGACGGCCAGCGCGTGCTTGGTCCGAAGACGGTGCATCACATGATCTCCAACCATCTCGGGCCGGAGATCAAGAACAACGTGGCCAATGTGGAGCCGCATCGCGCCGGCTTCAGCTTCGGCCTCGGCGTGGCGCTCCGTACCAGCGAGGGTCTGTCGGCGGTTCCCGGCAACCCCGGCGAGTTCAGCTGGAACGGCGCCAACGGGACGCAGTTCTTCTGCGATCCCAAGGAGCGCCTCGTCGTGGTGGTCGGAACCGCGGCGCCCGGCGAATTGCGGAAATACTATCGCGAGCAGGTCCAGGACATCGTCTATGGCGCG
The DNA here is from genome assembly GCA_038212905.1 of Hyphomicrobiales bacterium. Classification (GTDB taxonomy): domain Bacteria; phylum Pseudomonadota; class Alphaproteobacteria; order Rhizobiales; family Xanthobacteraceae; genus Bradyrhizobium. The sequence goes on along the minus strand of JBBQUA010000010.1, from coordinate 21,777 downwards.
ATGGTGAAGTGAGGCGTCAGAGCGGACCGAGCATGGCCCATCGCCGATCGCAGAATTGCTTCACGGCCGCTACGACACCGCTGCTGATGATGTTCCGGCGTTCAGGCGAGGCCATATCGAGCTCTTCGCCGCGGTTGATGATCGAGCCCGCCTCCAGCAGGACGGCGGGCATCCGGGTCTTTCGCAGCACGATCAGCTCATCATAGCTGTAGACGCCGGTTTCCTTGTTCAGCAACGGGTGCCGGTGCCGGCCCATGATGGGCTGGCTGTATTGCTCGGCATAGGGCAGGCCGAAGGCCTTGATTTCCCTGGCCAACAGTTCGGCGAAGGCGAGGCTCGTTTTGAAGTCCGGATTTCTGCGGGAGACGAAGACGGAATAGCCGCTGAAGCGGTCGCTGAAGCCTCTCTTCTTGCCCTCGAACTCCCACTCCTGGAGGAATTTGGTGGGCACGGAATCGTGGTGGATCGACAGGAAGAGATTGGCCTTGAGATCGTTCGCGGCATCCACGCGCTTGACCAGGCTGCGCCTGGCCTTGCCTTCGGTCAGCAGCAACCGGGTCTCGGAAAAGCCGTCGGCCTTCAATTGCTGTTCGATCCGCCGCGCCAGCCGATGATTGTAGAAAAATTCGGCGACGTTGCGGGCGCTGTTCGCGCCGCCGGATGCGGCGGTATGTCCGACGTCCACGACGATCCGGAACTTGGCGGGATCGCAGGTGGGTCCGGCCGGTTTGAAAGCGGAAGGGCCCAGGGCGACCGGCCCCAGCGCGGCGAGCCTGACATTATGGGGCTTGGACGAGGCGGCAGGCTTCGCCGGGGCAGCTCGTTTCGCCGGGGTCGTACGCTTCGCCACGGCGGCGTGCTTTGGCGGTGAGGCTTGCTTTGCCGATTTCGCAGGCTTCGTCGAGCCCTTGAAGATATCCGACAGCCAGCCCGCATCGCTGGCCTCGATCGGCAGAAGCACCAACGCGGCCATCGCGGCCAGGATGGTGCGGCGGCGGGGCCACGGCGCAAGGCCTGAGCGACCTGATTTTTTTCCTGAAGACGGCAATTCCTGCTTTCCCTCGGCGTAGTCCTCTTGCCTCATGACGGCACGGCCGTTCAAGACGCCATACAGTGGTCATTATGGACCATCATTGGTCAAAAATATATTGCGGGTTGGGCGGTCACCGCCGATTCAACCCTTTGACCGCGCCGCCTTGATCTCGTTGAATAGGAGAAGCGCCTTTTCGAACTTGGCGTTGAACAGCCACATCGCATCGAGAATTTCGCGAAAGCTCGCGGATGTCCTTGCCCTGTCGGACCGTCCATAGGCGAACATGCTGTTGTTGCGCAGATATCCCATGATGACAGGATCGGAAACCCGGTAGTTCAGCAGGGTGCCGGACCTGAGCGCGGATTTGGTCGGGCTGGGAATGATCTGGATCAGTTCAAAGAGCTTCATCTGATCGATCGGATCGGGCAGCGTCCTTACGATCGCCGGAACCTGCGGAAAGATATCCGCATGCGCGTTCATCAGCGCGTCCCGCACCGAAGTCCAGTGGTTGTAGCGATGATCCAGTTGGCCGGCCCGCGCCTCTTCCCTGTCGTCGCGAACGCTTAACGCAGGATCAAGCGATGCGATCGACGGCTTGATCGCCGCCCACTTCCTGCGGCCATTCTGATCTTCCGCCGGACCGCTTTGCAGGCTTCCCTTGTATTTGTTCGAGCGCGCATTCCCGATGGTCTGGTTGCCGTTGGTCTCGGCGAAAAACAGTCCCAGGCTGATACGGCCCGCTGCTTCGGCATCCGCGGCACCGAGGCCTTTGGCGCGCGCGATGACCCGGCCGAGATCGACGACGTCCCTGAATGGCGTATCGGACTTCTGCGCATTGGCGGGCGGCGCCTGCATGATTTCGAAAAGTTTGACGTATTCGTCGAGCAGCGGCTCGAGGCCCGCGTCGAAATACGCCGGCGGGATTCCCAGTTTGTTCGGCCCGCCGATTTGGGACGGGTTAACGTCGGTGAGGTCCTTGTAGGCGCTCATCATGCCGTTGCGGGCGAGGTAGGGTGCCTGTCCCGGCAAATTGGGCAGCGGTTGTTTCGAATCGATCTGTGCGCGCCGCTGGGCCAGGATCGATCTGAAGCTGTTCAGGGCATTGTTGTACGCGGCGAGCGCTTCCGATTGCGCTTTCGTCAGCATGCCGGGCTGAGCCATGGCAGGTGACACCAAGCCGAAATGCCGAATGTCAACCGAGGCAATCGCCGCAACCGTATGGGCGATCGCTTCGATGGCAATGCAGGACGGCGGCGCGAGCAAGAGGCCGAGTGCGAGGGCTGCCCTTGGCGCGGCGGCACGTTTCATTCCCATGTCAGTCCCCAAACTCCCCGGGTTTCACCGGATACCACTCATGGGATCGTAACCGGGAAACGCACTGCTTGGCGAGACACATCCGCTGCCCGGCTACCGATCTCCGCGCTGCGGCCGGGGCACGCGGTGATTGCAGACCCGCGGTTCGCAATGTGCTGGTCTGTGAACCAAAAAAAGCCCCGCTCGACGCGAGGCTCTTCTCCGATTTGGGATCAGCGGGTTGCGCCGTCGTTCACTTTCCCGGGCCGCGTCGCATCGTCCTTGGAATTAACCGACGCGCCCGTCGGCGCGTCCTGCTCACTGGCATCAGGTCCGGATCTCAGGAGCTACCCGTGATCGGGCCCATGCTATTGTTCTGCATGGTGGTGCCAGCGGTGGCACGTCCGTCCATGGAACCGCCGGTGGTGTTGCCCGGTCTCACCGTTGAATCGGTAGTTCCGGGTCCGACGTTGCCGGAACTGGACGCGCCGGGCGCCGGCTGGGATTGAGTCTGGGCTGAAGCGATGGCGGTCGTGCCGGACAGCGAGGCGACGACAAGTGCCGAAAGTGCAAGATTGGATCGCATGGAAAATCTCCTGGTGTCATGATGCGGAGTTGAAATGTGGGAAATGCGTTCCAGCCGAATGGCAGCCGGGCGTTCATTACACGCATACGTCATCTCGGCAGTTTGCATCCGCAAAAGTTGTGAAAAAATTCCACGCTTTTCAGGCCCGCGTTTTGATTGCCATTGTTAATGCACGCAGTCAGGTGAGGTTCAGGGAGGAACTTCTAATATGCGCGCGGGTGACCTAACACGGAGAGAAAAGTGAAACTGACTTACGCACTTGTTGGATTGGCCGCTCTCGGCGGTGCAGCACTTTCAGCGGGAACCGCTGCCGCCATGCCGATCGGTCTGGCCACCAATGCCGGCATCGCGTCGGACGTCGAGCAGGTTCGGTTGGTTTGCGACGCCTATGGCCGTTGCTTCCGCACCGCGCCGCGCTATTACGGCTACGGTGGACCGGTTGTCCGGTTCGGTTACGGCGGCGGTTGGCGTCGCGGCGGCTGGCATCGCGGTGGCTGGCATCACGGTCGTCGCTGGTAGTGAACGAAACTTCGGGGAGCCTTTGGGCTCCCCACTCTTCGCATCCAGCATAAACGTCCGCCCCAGACGGCCCCACCCCGGGGCGACCTGAAAAGAGGTGGGACCGCTGGCCGGCAGAGGTGTCGGCGGACACCTGCGCACCGACAAAACAGCTACGGCGCAAGCCGCCGGAAATTTCATGTCCGCAAATTAAATCATCTTCATGTTGCCGGTGCCGCTGCGCTCCCGGCGATGGCTGTTTCCAAAAGTCCCGCCAGGAGCGCCCCGTCAGTTGTTGGCTTGCCGCTCTTGAATTTGATAGCGAATGCCATGGCGATCCGCGCAGGTTCTGGCGGTCGCCCGTTGGGCGACGGTCATCTGAGTCATGAAAGATGCCGGAATTTGGTAGACTCTCGATCTATCAAGATCAGCGATTTGCGTTCCTGCAAAGAACGTTGCCAACAGCATTGCACACGTCATCAGAATTCCTGTCCTTTAGCGGTGTCACATTCTTCAAAACATGCTTGGCCAAACGGCCCGCTTCAGGGAGCGACCTGAAATGGTGGAACCGTTGGCCGGCGAAGCGTCGGCGGGACACCGCGCACCGACACCACAGATACGGCGCCGGTTGCTGGAAATTTCAATTCTGAAAATTAAATCATGTTCATGTATCGAGGCCGCACGCGGCAGAGTTCCGCGTTGTTCCGCTCAGCCTTGACCCGGTAGTCCGGCATCGCCCTTCGCATCACGCCTTGTCGCCCACCTTTGAAGAAGCCGGTGCCGGCAGCATTGATGCTGCGGTCCGGTGTCCGGGCTCGTCTCGTTCCGGCTTTACGTTTTGTTCTGGCTTCGCGGCGGGTTCGTCCTCCTCCATGCCCTTCTTGAAGGACTTGATGCCGTGCGCAACGTCTCCCATCAAGCCGGAGATCTTGTTGCGTCCAAACAGCAGGACGACGACGATGACGACGATCAACCAGTGTACGATGCTCATCGATCCCATTTAAGTGGTCCTTGATTGCGGTCGCGAACGGCAGGCGGGCTGCCGATGGCGATGCTAGAATTCCGGAAAAAGAAGAGGTGGCGGACATGACATCCGCCACCTCGTTTCATCGTGGCCGTCGCGTTGGGGCGAACGGCTTACGCGGCCTTGATGAACAGCTTGGCGATCGCCAGAACCTTGCCCTTGCTCAGGGGCTCGTCGAACGCTCCGCTCAACGCGTCGGCTGGTAGGCCGGCGAGATCCTTGATGTCGGCGCCGCCCTGCGTGAAGTCGGCTTCGCCGTCATGGACGGCCTGCGTCGCTTCCGGCAGGTCGCCGCGCGAGTTGCTGACGATCCAGGCCGGCTGGCCACGGATCAAGCGGACTTCCGCCGCGTGCCGTGCCTCGACCGAATGGATCTGCAGCGCGATGGTCAGAACCTCGTCGGAGGACTTGAGGTTGCCGGCCTGGCCCTTGTAGGCCCGCACGCCGGTATCCTCGAGCGCCTGGGAGACCGCCAGGAACGTCTTGTAGTTCGAGAACACGTCGCCGAAGGCGCCCTTTGCCGTGAAGTCGAAGGTCGGCTTCTTGACCGCATGGCTTCCGAGAGCTCCCTTGAGGACTTCGACATGCGCGGCTTCGTGCTTGCCGATGGTCTCGAAGGTTGCGCGCGTTTCCGACGGGATCAGCTTCTCGCTGGCCAGAGCCGTCCGGTAGAACTCGTCTTCGAGGTATTCCAGCGTCAGCGCGAAGTTGAGCACGTCGCGGATCTTGCCGGGCAGTTGGGCGCCCTCGCCGAAAGCGGCGGTGGAGGCCGCTGCGACGACCAGCGGCGCGGTGGCGAGTACCCCGAAAGGAAGCTCGTATTTTCGTTTTTTGCGCATCACGAAACCCTTCTCAGCAAGGGTCCGTCACGTCGACGGCCTGCCGCGCTTTGCAAAGATGATGCCGTAGACATCGGCCGCGTTTCGAAGCTTGCCTGCCGCTTTCAATGCTTCGATCCGTTCCGGACCGGGCGCCATGTTGCGCGCGGCGGCCAGGGCTTCGTCGGCGCTGGCGTCGAAATCGTGGGAGCGCAGCGGCTTTTGCTTGACGTCCATGACCACCTTAAGTCGGCGCGCGGAGGTCACCGGAAAGCCAGCCGGTTGCTTCTGATGTCATCGGATCAGCCTGAACTTGCGCTTCATGGATGTGTCCGCACTTCGTGCATCGCATCGTCCAATGCTCGAATCCGGAGCGTCCCGCGGTCGCGCGTTGAACAAACGCGGCGGCCTGGCATTGCGGACAGCGGGGACGCGATACCGCGCGTGGCGTCAAAGTCGAGCGTTGAATTTCGGTCATGGTTACTCCCCGTGGATCAGGCGGGAGCACGACACTCTCAGTCACCGGTAAAAGCCGAGGGCGGCCGATGATGGGAGGCAGTAAAGCTCTCTTAAGTCGGAAAGTCGACATACAAATTTGTGACGCCGCAGGAAATACTTTCGTTCCCACGGTGGAACTTTCGTCCCGAACTCCTTGAATCTGGATTCGATCGGCGCATATTTTGGCGATGATCGTTCGCGACCGATGGGTTGAAATCCTCAGATGTCCGCAGTGCGGCAAGACCGGCTCAGCCGACCTTTCCACCGCGGACAGCCGGTCTTGGGCGGTGCGGGTGTAGCATCCCCAAAGGCTTCAAGGTCGTCGAGTCCGGGACCGGCAGCAACTTCTACTGCGGCTTCTGCGACCGCCCCGTTGAACCCTGAAGCGGCAGTGCTAATGACCCTTCAGCGTTTGGTAGCACTCGCAAGCAAAGCTCTCCAGAGCCTTGCGATCGATGAGCCTGATGACCCCGCGCGAATAGGTGATAAGCCCAAGTTTTTGTATGTGACTCGCAACTTCCGTGACGGACGTGCGGCGCACCCCGAGCATCTCTGACAGGAAATCCTGTGTCAGCTCCACCGTGTCGCTTTCCGCGCGATCGGCGGACTGCAGCAGCCAGCGGCAAAATCTGGCTTCAATGGAATGCACGGCGTTGCATGCGGCGGTCACGCGGGCCTGCAGCAGCAGCACTTCATTGTAGCGCAGGCAAAGATCCCTCACGGCGTCGCTATGGTCGACGGTTTTGCGGAACTGGGTCGCGGCTATCCGGGTCACGGACGTCGACAACTGCACGACGACCCGTACCGAGGATTTGTACAGGCCCAGGCCGGCCATTGCCCCGACGACGCCCTCGCGACCCACGGTAGCGACCTCGATGGCCTTGCCGTCGCGCAGCACCGTCAGCAGTGACAGCATGCCGCTATGCGGGAAATACACGTGATCGAATTCTTCGCCGGCTTCGAGCAACACCTGGCCCTGCGGCAGTTGCTTCGTCGTCAGGTGCGGCATCAGCAGATCCATCTGATCGCGAGGCAGAGAGCAGAGCAGCTTGTTATCGAGGGGAATACCGGGATTGGGTGACAGCATAGCGGTTTCCTGCCGATCGGTCGGGCCGTGATCCGCAGTGGTGAGGGAGGCGCTCCGAAAGGACGCTGCCACGGGGTAAGGCGGTAATCATCTCAGCCGCTTATTGTTCGTCCGCCACCGCATGTAGGAACGTGGAACAAGGCGACGAACTCCGGATTGATGAGCAATATCAACACTTGGATGCCGAAAGTATATTTGTCGGGAACCGCACATAGTTGGTGCATCCTCCCGGTGTTGGGCCTACGCTGGTTTATCGCCGGGAAGTTCGAGGATCAGTCGGTGACTGAGAGTGTCGCGCTCCCGGGTGATCCCCGGGAGACCCATGACGGAAATTCAAGCTTCGAGCGTCAGCGCCAACGCGCGAGATGCGCTCGCCGGCGAACTGGAAATGCGCTCCGTGCAAGCGGCAACAGCTCCCGGCGACTTTGATCCTGAGATTTCGGCCATCAGCCGGATCGAGGCTGTACCCCGAATTCTCGAAGTCATCTGCCGTACGACAGGCATGGGTTTCGCTGCCATTGCGCGTGTTACCGAAAGCCGCTGGGTGTGTTGCGCGGTACGCGATGAAATCCAGTTCGGTCTTCATCCGGGAGACGAGTTGAAGGTGGAGACGACAATATGCAATGAAATCCGCCGCGATCAGAATGCGGTGGTCATTGACGAAGTCGCCACGGATCAGTCCTACAAGGGACACCATACGCCGGCGATGTACGGCTTCCAAAGCTACATCTCGGTTCCCATCGTGCGATCCAATGGCAGGTTCTTTGGAACCCTTTGCGCGATCGATCCGCGGCCGGCGAGGGTGAACACGCCGGAAACCATCGGCATGTTCAAGCTGTTTGCCGAACTGATCGCCACTCATATCGATGCGAGCGAACAGTTGGCGTCTCGCGACGCAGACCTGCTCGATGAGCGAGCCGCGTCCGAGTTGCGGGAACAGTTCATCGCCGTGCTCGGGCATGATCTGCGCAATCCACTCGCCTCGATCGCGGCCGGCGTGAGGATGCTTGGAAAGAGCCGAGCGGCGGACAAAACGACCGACATCCTGGGCATAATGCAAAGCAGCGTTCTGCGGATGTCCGGGTTGATCGACAATGTGCTGGACTTCGCCCGTGGCCGGCTGGGCGGCGGCCTCACTCTCAACCGCAATGCCGATGAGTCGCTCGAACCGGTCCTGAAACAGGTGATCGGTGAGCTCCTTGCCAGTTGGCCGGAGCGCGTGATCGAGACACATTTCACGCTGCGCGATCCCATCGATTGCGATCGCGGCCGGCTGGCACAGCTGTTCTCAAACCTTCTCGGCAACGCACTGGCGTATGGCGCCACGCTATCGCCGATCCGGGTGCTTGCAAGGACCCATGACGGCTTCTTCGAACTTTCAGTTTCCAATTCCGGAGATCCGATCCCCGCTGCCGCACTGGATCGGCTGTTTCAACCGTTCTCCCGCGGAGCGGTCAGGCCGAACCAGCAGGGATTGGGACTGGGCCTCTATATCGCGTCGGAGATCGCCAGGGCCCATGGCGGAACCCTCGCCGTCGTCTCCGCAGGCGCTGAAACCAGTTTCACATTCCGAATGCCGTGCGCGTCGGTTGGGCCTTTTACGTGAGTTGGAAGTCGCCAGCCGCCTTACCGCTGGCTGGTTCGATTCCGTAATGCGGGGAATGATGTCATTTCACTGGAACTCGAATGTTCCATGGCGCCGCATTTGTGCGGAACCGGACATGGATCGAAACATTGTGGTGGTGCCGGGATTCGCCGGCATGGGAGAAAACAAATGCTTAAGGGAATACTTGGAGTTGTTGCGGTGTCAGCCCTGCTTTCGATCACGCCGGCATCGGCGCAAATGATGGATTGCACGGATGCGAACATGACGAAGGCCAGCGCCGACATGGACAAGATGCCGGCCGGCGAGAAGAAAACCATGGCCATGAAAGAGATGGCCATGGCGAAGGATATGATGGGTAAAAAGGACATGGCTGGGTGCAAGACGCACATGAACAAGGCGATGGAAATGGGAATGGCCAAGTAGCGGCCCGTCGCCACTGGGAGGCCGCTTCGATGGCGGCCTCTTTTTCATCTCAGCCAGTCGAATGATGTTGTCCGGCTGAGGGGCGAAAACACGGGACCTTGCTTTAGGTCTTCGGATCGAGCCCGGCCCTGTCGAACACCGGCACGATTTCAACGTCGTTTGGCAAAGCACCGGATAGGGTACCTTCTGCAGCGCAGCGCGGCGCGTTTCAGTGCGATGGCGTTTTTCAGATCCATACCATGCGCGTTGTGACTACCCGACGGGCAAATCACTTCGGATTACCAGAAAATTTGTCAAGCCCTTGCCGCAAAAATATTCTGCTTTTCAGAAATATGAAATCAGTCTATATCTCCACCCGTCTCGTCCCACTCGAGGGGCGTATCCGGATCGTCAGAGACGCGGGGCGGGATGCGGTGGACGCGTCAGCGTCGGGCGCGCAGTTGCAGTCGCAGGGCGAGATGAACCTCGTGAGCGGTATGCGGCGCGCAGACGACCGGTGCTGTTGCGTACGGAGAAGTCGTGTGGGCCTGGCAGCCTCTGGGTTGGCGTCAAGTTCCGCGGAGGCGAAGCTGGCCCTACCGGGCGCAGGCTAGCCAGATTCGCGGGGCGACGGTGACAAACAAATCCTGATCGCCGGGGCGAGCACGTATAATCCGTAGAGCCATTGCGCAGGGAGGGCCGGAGTGTTTCCGCTGAACCTGTATGCTCGTGTGCCGCCTACCTCTACTCTATCGCACACGGGACCGCGGGTGCAGCGCGCACCCGGTCTTCCCTGCGCCCTCTGACTTCATTGAGGGCAAACGATATGCAAAGCCTCGGGCGCCGCGCGCCGCGGGCGCGAATCCATGTGAGGGACCATCAACGTCATTGCGAGCGCAGCGAAGCAATCCATCTTTCTTTCTTGCTTGGTAAGGCAATGGATTGCTTCGCTGCGCTCGCAATGACGCGGAGGGGTCACGGTTCTGTGACGAATAGGTCAGCCCATCTGACCAACTTTTGGCATTGCAGCGGTCCATCTTCCTCGTTTAGAACGAGATCGGAACGTCGCCTTGGCAACGAACCGTCAACGGTTTTGGCCGAGGATCGCGCTTCTCAAGGGTCTGGCAATGCTGATTCGCAGCGAAATGGTGGGAGTTCAGGGGGGAGCGGCGCATGCCGCCCGTCCCCTGGCGATTCCGGCTGCGTCACTGCCCACCCTGCTTCCTGGCGGGCTTCTGCTTCTTATCGGCCCCTGAGGGCCGTCTGGGCGGTTGCGCCTGGGCACTCAGGGGTTCGCGCGAGATCACCAGATCCCTTCCGCGCTCGCCAGCAGCGCACCAGCTAAAGGAATTTTCCAATGACCACCGCTCCCAAGTCCGACAAGGACCGCGTCATCATATTCGACACCACCTTGCGCGACGGCGAACAGTGCCCCGGCGCCACCATGACCTTCGAGGAGAAGATCGAGATCGCCGAGATGCTCGACGACATGGGCGTTGACGTGATCGAGGCCGGCTTCCCCATCACTTCGGAAGGCGATTTCCAGGCGGTCAGCGAGATCGCCCGCCGCTCCAAGAACTCCGTGATCGCCGGCCTGTCCCGCGCCAATCCGAAGGACATCGACCGTTGCGCGGAAGCCGTGAAATTCGCAAGGCGCGGCCGCGTTCACACCGTGATCGCGACCTCACCTCTGCATATGCGCGTCAAGCTGAACATGACGCCGGAGCAGGTGATGGAGCTCTCGATCGCCAACGTCACCCGCGCGCGCAACCAGATCGACGACGTCGAATGGTCGGCCGAAGACGCCACCCGCAGCGAGATGGACTATCTGTGCCGCATCGTCGAGGCCGTCATCAAGGCCGGCGCCACAACGGTCAATATTCCCGACACCGTCGGCTATACCACGCCGGAAGAATATGCCGCCTTCATGCGCACGCTGATCGAACGGGTGCCGAATTCCGACAAGGCGGTATTCTCCGTGCATTGCCATAACGATCTCGGCATGGCCGTGGCGAATTCGCTGGCCGGCATTGCCGGCGGCGCGCGGCAGATCGAATGCACCGTCAACGGCATCGGCGAGCGGGCCGGCAATGCCGCGCTCGAGGAAGTCGTGATGGCGATGAACGTCCGCAACGACGTGTTTCCCTGGTGGAACAAGATCGACACCACCATGCTGACGCGGGCCTCGAAGCTGGTGTCGGCGGCGACCTCGTTTCCGGTGCAGTACAACAAGGCCATCGTCGGCCGTAACGCGTTCTCGCACGAGAGCGGCATTCATCAGGACGGCGTCTTGAAGGATGCCTCGACCTACGAGATCATGAAGCCGGAAATGATCGGCCTGAAGAAATCCTCGCTGGTGCTGGGCAAGCATTCCGGCCGCCATGCTTTCATCCACAGGCTGGAGGAGATGGGCTACAAGCTCGGCGCCAACCAGCTGGAAGACGCCTTCGTGCGGATGAAGGCGCTGGCCGACCGCAAGAAGGACATCTACGACGAGGACATCGAGGCGCTGGTCGACCAGGAAATCGCCAACGCGCATGACCACATCAAGCTGACCTCGCTGACGGTGATCGCGGGCACCCATGGCCCGCAGCGCGCCACCATGAAGCTCAGCATCGACGGTGCGATCAAGATCGAGGAAGCTGAGGGCAACGGTCCGGTCGATGCGGTGTTCAACTGCATCAAGCTCTTGGTGCCGCACGAGGCCAAGCTGGAACTGTATCAGGTCCACGCCGTCACCGAGGGAACCGACGCGCAGGCCGAGGTGTCGGTGCGGCTCGCCCATGAGGGCCGCTCGATGACCTCGAAGGCGTCAGACCCGGATACGCTGGTGGCTTCCGCCAAAGCCTATCTCGGCGCCCTCAACAAGATCGTCATGAAGCGCCAGCGCGACATGCCGGCGCAAGCGGCGAGCTGATTGCGTCAAAAAGACGCTGCATGTGATACCAACAGTGAAAGCGCGGCGCCTCGGCGCCGCGTTTTTTTTGCATTGCAGCAAGGGTTTTTAGCGGCCCCTGCTAACGGGCAATGGTGTTTCGCCCGGCTTCTCTGTATTGGTGCGGCGGGCAGAGAAGGTGGGAATTGCGCCACGGCGCGCTCCGCAAAAATCAACAGGAGGAAGCATGCGAAAATTGATATTGGCAGCTGCGTCGGTCGCAGCATTGGCTCTGATAGGCCCGGCATCGGCGCAGGCGCCGATCGTCATCAAGTTCAGCCACGTCGTCGCGCCGAATACGCCGAAGGGCCTGGCTTCCGAGAAATTCAAGGAATTGGCCGAGAAATACACCGCCGGCAAGGTGAAGGTCGAGGTCTATCCGAACTCGCAGCTCTACAAGGACAAGGAAGAGCTCGAGGCGCTGCAGCTCGGTGCGGTGCAGATGCTGGCGCCGTCGAATTCCAAGTTCGGCCCGATCGGGGTCAGGGAGTTCGAGGTGTTCGACTTGCCCTATATCCTGCCCGACCGGAAGACGCTGCGGAAAGTTACCGACGGTCCGCTCGGCGCGCGACTGCTGAAGCTGCTCGATGCCAAGGGCATGACCGGTCTCGCCTACTGGGACAACGGCTTCAAGCAGATGAGCGCCAACAAGAAGTTGCTTGAGCCTGATGATTACAAGGGTCTCAAGTTCCGCATCCAGTCCTCCAAGGTGCTTGAAGCGCAATTCCGCGCGCTTGGCGTAGTCCCACAGGTGATGGCATTCTCGGAAGTCTACCAGGCGCTGCAGACCGGCGTGGTCGACGGCCAGGAGAATACCTGGTCCAACATCTACACCCAGAAAATGCATGAAGTGCAGAAGTACATCACCAACACCAATCACGGCTATATCGGCTATGTGGTGGTCACGAACAAGAAGTTCTGGGACGGGATTCCCTCCGACATTCGCACCCAGCTCGACAAGGCCATGAAGGAAGCCACCGAATACGGCAACAGCCAGTCGGCGAAGGAAAACGAGGATGCGCTCGCCGAAATCAAGAAGACCGGCAAGAGCGAGATCCTCACGTTGACGCCACAACAGGATGCGGCGATGCGCAAGGCGCTCGAGCCGGTCTACCAGGATGTGGCAAAACGCGTCGGCCAGCCGCTGATCGACGAGTTCCTGAAGGAAACCAGGGGCGCGACCAACTGAGACCATGCTATCGGGCTTCCGTGCCGTGGCACGGAAGCCCTTGCCTGTTCGGGGCACGGCGAAACACGTCGCGAGGGAATGTGAAAGGTGAGGCGCATTGTACGCCTGACCTGAAGGGGGGACATTGATACTGCTTCGCATCCTCGACCGGCTTGAGGAGATCATCATCGCGACGCTGATGGCGCTGGCGACGACGATCATCTTCATAGCGGTGTGCCACCGCTATCTGCTCGGCGTCCCCTTCCTTTTCCCGATCCTGTTCCCTATCAACCTCGCCTGGGCGCAAGAGCTCTGCATCTACATGTTCGTGTGGGTCGCCAAGTTCGGCGCCGCCTATGGCGTGCGCACGGGCATCCATGTCGGTGTCGACATTCTGGTCAACCAGCTCAAGTCGCCGTGGAAAAACGCCATCGTGCTGTTCAGCCTGCTCTGCGGGGCCTTCTTCACCGCCGTCATCGGTACCATGGGCGCGCATTTCGTCTACGGGCTTTACCACACCGATCAGGTGTCGCCCGATCTCGAGATTCCGAGCTGGTTCGTCTACCTCTGCATTCCGCTCGGCTCCTACCTGATGTGCTTCCGCTTCCTGCAGGTCGCCTGGAACTACTTGTTTACCGGCGAACTGCCACATCATGACCACGCCCATGTCGAAGGCATCGACGTCGAGGAGCCCGGCATTGGCGCCGGAGAGGTGACGCGATGACCGCCATCATCATCTTCGGACTGCTGATCCTCCTGATGCTGACCGGCATGCCGATCTCGATCGCGCTTGGTCTCACGGTGCTGACGTTCATCTATACGATGACGAACGTGCCGACCGAGGCGGTGGCGCTGAAGCTCTTTACCGGCATCGACAATTTCGAGATCATGGCGATTCCGTTCTTCATTCTCGCCGGCAATTTCCTGACCCATGGCGGCGTCGCCAGACGCATGATCAATTTTGCGACCTCCATGGTCGGGCACTGGTATGGCGGTCTGGGACTTGCCGGCGTGATGGCCTGCGCGCTGTTCGCCGCGGTGTCCGGCTCCTCGCCGGCAACCGTGATCGCGATCGGCGCGATCATGCTGCCGGCGATGGTGAAGCAGGGATTCCCCAAGCGTTTCGGCGCCGGCGTCATCACCACGTCCGGCGCGCTGGGCATCCTGATCCCGCCGTCGATCGTGATGGTGATCTATTGCGTGGCGACAGGCGGCAGCGTCGCGCTCGACCCGTCGGGCGCCCGTGTGTCGTCGGCCTCGGTCGGGCAGATGTTCATGGCCGGCGTGATTCCCGGCCTCATGCTGGCGACGCTGCTCGGGCTGACGACGTTCTACCGCGCCTGGAAGAACGACTATCCGCGGCTGGAGCGCGCGAGCTGGGCCGAACGCTTCGTGGCTTTCCGCAGATGCATGTGGGGATTGCTGCTGATCTTCATCGTGCTCGGCGGCATCTATGCCGGCGTTTTCACGCCGACGGAAGCAGCCGCGATCAGCGCGGTCTACGCCTTCGTGATCGCGGTATTCGTCTACAAGGACATGTCGCTGAGGGACGTGCCCAGGGTGCTGCTCAGCTCGGCCAACATGAGCGCGATGATCCTCTACATTATCACCAATGCGGTGCTGTTCTCGTTTCTGATGGCGAACGAAAACATTCCGCATCACATCGCAAACTGGATCACCTCGGTCGGCGTCAACTGGATCATCTTCCTGCTGATCGTCAACGTGCTGCTGTTGCTTGCCGGCAACTTCATGGAGCCGACCTCGATCGTGCTGATCATGGCGCCGATCCTGTTTCCGGTGGCGGTCAAGCTCGGGATTCATCCGGTGCATCTCGGCATCCTGATGGTCGTCAACATGGAGGTCGGCATGTGCCATCCGCCGGTCGGCCTCAATCTGTACGTGGCCTCGGGTATCGCCAAGATGGGCATCACCGAACTGACCATCGCGGTGTGGCCGTGGCTCCTGACCATGCTGATCTTCCTCGGCATCGTCACCTATGTGCCGGAGATCTCGCTATGGCTGCCGCGTACGCTCGGCATGCTCTGATTGCCGGGGGAGCGAGCGGATTGACGGCGGCAGATTACATCTTGGTAAGAGTAGCCACTCTGTCCAAACTGTAAGTTGATCGGCGGGTCCGGCGCGCCCATCTTCAGGCAACCTTTCCAAGGAGGTTCGCATGAAGAAGTTCGCCATCGCCGCGGTCGCGGTGCTCGCCATCGCCGGTTCCACCGCGGTCTATGCCCAGCACAACCGTTCGTGGTCCCACCACCACGAGCGAATGAACCCGGAGGACAGGGCGGCTTTCACCGATGCGCGGATTGCCGCGGTCAAGGCGGGGCTGAAGCTCACCGCCGACCAGGAAAAGCTGTGGCCGCCAGTCGAGGCCGCGGTGCGGGACTTTGCGAAGTTGCGGATCGATCGCGCCAATGCACGGATGGATGCGCGGCGCGACGATTCCAGGGATACCCAAAGACCCGATCCGGTGACGCGCCTGCGCGAGCGCGCCGAGACCATGGCGACCACGGCGGCGGCGATGACGCGTATCGCTGAAGCGGCGGATCCGCTCTACAAGACCCTCGACGACGGCCAGAAGCGCCGCCTCGCCATCCTGACCCATATGGAAGGCGGCAGGGGCTGGCGCCACCATGGCTATCGGCGCGGTATGGATCGTGACGACGGCGGTCGGGACCGCGGTTTTGAGCGGGATCGCCATGATCGGGACGGCGGGCCGGCCAGGGATCACGGCGACCGGGGCGGCCCCGAGCGGCTTTAGCCGACCGCCGCCTCAGGTCGCTCTAAAACCACCAAAAGCCGCCGGATTCCGGCGGCTTTTTCGTCTTTCCGTTGCGCCGAGATGAGCCGGGGAATACCTCGCCGGCTTGCTGGACATCAGGGAATCGCTTTGCTAAACGACGCCCTCTTGCGGAGGCTTTTCCGGACCAGTTCCGGGCGCATAGCTCAGTTGGTAGAGCAGATGACTCTTAATCATCGGGTCCCAGGTTCGAGCCCTGGTGCGCCCACCAATCATTTCAATGGCTTAAAGCCGATTTGATTGCCCTCGCAGGACATTAGCGAAGACAGTTAGCGAAGCGGCCCGCCGGGCGCGCTTTAACTGTTTGTCGCCCAAAGCTTCATTTGTCCGAGATCGGATAAGCGGGACTTAAGCTCCTTGGCTTCTTGGTGTCTGCCAGACCAAGAGGTGGCCGCTATGATCCGTGACGACGATATCGAACTGCTTCCGATGACCAGTTTCCCGGAGGAGAAGATAGAGTGGCTGCTCTGGCCGTTCATCCCGCTCGGTTTTATCACAATGCTTACGGGCGAAAGCTCGGTCGGCAAATCCACCGTTATCACCGATCTCATTGGCCGCCTCACCCGAGGCTATAAAATGCCGAAGTTCGGCGACCACGCCATCGCTATGCCGCCGCTGGAAGGCTCGGTTCTTTACCTCTGCAAAGAAGACAGTCCCAGCATGATGATCCGGCCGCGTCTCTGGGTCGCGGACGCCGATCTCAAGAAGGTGCATATGCCCGTGTTGAAGCAGACGCGGTTTCGCAAATTCTACCGGCATATGGATAGCCTCGATCAAGGTGTCGGAACTCTGGAGCGCGAGATCAAAAAGATCGGTGACGTGAAGCTGATCTTCATCGATCCGATACTGAGCTTTGTCGGCACCGCCGGAGCATACCCGCCTCATAAAGTGCGCCAGCTCATGAACCCGATTTCAGAACTAGCAGAGCGATACAAGATCGCGATCGTCTGCACACTGCACATGAGCAAGGACAAATCGAAGCGCGGCAATGATCGCATGCTAGGTAGCGGTTCTTTCGTGCAGGTAGCAAGATCGAAGCTGTTCGTCGTTGCTCCCGAGCCGAATTCCAGCAAACGGCTGTTGATTTCGGAGCGCTCGAATATTTCGAGCGAGAGAAACAATGCGGTCGAGTTTGATCTCGTGAAGAATGAGACGGATCATCCCGAAGTGAAATGGGGTCAAGACCTTGAGGACATCGACAGCGACAAGCTGAATAAACTTTTGGATGGGAAGGCGCGGCACGTGGGGAAGCGAGCGCTCGCGGCCGATATGCTGGAGGATCTGTTAGCTGACGGCCCGGTTAGCGCCACGGATGTCAAGCGAGCAGCGGGCGAGGCTGGCATCGGAATGAATACCGTCGAGGCAGCGAAAAAGGATTTGGGCGGCCGATCCGTGCACCGGGGCGATGGCTCTTGGTGGTGGGAGTTGCCGAAAAAGCCAGCGGCGCAAGAGACCAAGAAGCCAAAGATTGGTAGCGGCAAGCTTCCGGGCGGCTTGAAACGTATTCGCGCCTAATGGCTGGCTTATTGGCTTCTTGGCCCCCAGTTCTTCCCTAAATCTAAGATCGTTTTTGTTTCCTACTGTACCCACCCAGATATCGATAGCTAAGATGGCCGGCTTTCGGTAGCACTTAGCTATTGACACAACTTCGTGTTTGGTCCGACAATTCGATGAAATTATAATAACGGGGAGGATTTTTGATGAAATCCCTTTTGATTGTATTCGCTTCTTTTCTCGCAATTGCTTCAGCCTACGCTGATTGTGAGTTTTGTGCCGATTGTGGGCCGAAAGGACGCGTGAAATGCAGATTTGACTTCCCTTGCGGTGAGGTAGGACGGGTCGCGTGCGGCGTTGCCCATCCCGGGTGCCAAATCACTTTCGGCGCTTGCGGCGGCCTATCGCCAACGGCCGCCGCGCCATCTGAGCGAAAAGCTAGCTGCAAGCCTTCCAACGCAGGCGCGGACAACTTCTGCATTACCCAAGACAAGACCGGCATGCTGCTGAGTGCTCCTCCGGAGACGTTGAAAAAGCTCTCCGTCGAAGCCGGCGCACTTCATAAGGAGTAGGCTCAATCGGCCGCGGTGCGTTAGAACCTCGCGTGAAACGAGTCGATGTGATTGGCCGCTTGACGCCTGCACAGTGGTTCAGCGAAGAGCTTGCGCTGCCGTTGCGCTAATTATTCAGCAGGTATTATTTTTTTGAGCTTGCACAGGTGTTCAAGATGAAAATGGCTTTTTTTGCTACTCTTGTTTTATGCTCTTCGCCGGCATACTCACAGTCGTGGCAAGAACACGTCGACTGGTGCGCGCGCGACACCGGTACATACGGTTCTTTGAAGTGCATGGATCAGTATTATGGCTCCGGAAACGGTCAATGCGTCGTAACAGGAGGACGCTCATGCCTAACCGGATTTGCGATGATGAACGCCCGGCAGGGCAAATGCGTTGACGCATATTCAAAAATGATGATTTGCCAATGCGATAACGGTAGCGCCAGATCCGCTATTTCCGCTGCAGGAATTGAACAAGTCTGTAGCTATCTCAAGGCAAAATGATCGAGGGTGCCAAGCCGATACCGGCTAAGCGCTGTCTCTGGGGAAATGTTGGCGGGTGCTCCGGGGGGAGGGGATTTCGGCGGCGCAGCACATGGCGCGGGATTTCCGAGAGGCGGCATTGCTGGATCGGCAGCGGCGGCCTTCCCGCCGCCCGCGGATCGGCCAAGAGCGCGTCCCATAGCTCGTCCGGCATGGGATCGCCGGGGCCAGGGTCCGGCTTCTTGCGGTCCGGCCGACGCGCACATAAAGTGAACTACGAGTCTAACCGCCAAGGGTTTATCAAAGGACTTTGTTGACAGAAGTTGAATCAAGTCGTATCGACAACCTCTTTTCAACCATCACTGCCCACTCGGGCGAATTCAAAAATGGCAAATAAGAATAAAATAAAGCGCGGCCTTATGGCCCAGCGCATTGCGGGCGCGCCTGCGCACGCCGCCTTGGTCAATGTGCTGGAATGACAGCCACGCGCGCTCCATCAATAGCCATCGCGCCGAAATCGAATTAACGTCTCCTTCGGTTTCCATCCTGCGGCCGATGGCCTCGATCCTGGTATTCTTGGAAGACTTTTCGCTATGTTCAGAAGCCGATGAGAAGGAGGGCATAGAATCTGTAACGGCTTTTCGGGCATCCCTGAAGGCTGACACGGCACTGCCCAGACCGCTAAACGCGTTAGAGGTAGCGACTCGGAACCGGTCATTGGAAACGAGTGCAACACCGATCCACGCGATAAGTCCGGAAGCCAAAACGGCATGGCGCAGCCATCCCTGGCGTGGAATTGGATGTTCTATTGCCGCGGTGATACCGATGAAGCCGAAGGTGACGATAGCCGCCATCAAGGTTGACTTCGACAAGGTTGCGAACAGCGCACATCCTGTAATCATCAGAAAGTAACCGCGCCAGCGCGTCGGCACCGCCCAATAGGAGGCGGCAGCGCCAAGAAACAATCCGGCTGCTGCGCTGTTCGGTCCTATGCTTAGACCTGCTGCGCGCCCGACCGTATTCGTTAGGCCCTTGGCAAAGAGGATGTCGATCAAGCAGATTGCGGCGCTGATAGCCGTTATTGCCGCCGATATTTGCAGTAACCTAAAAGGCCGAGAGGCGGCACTAAGGACGGTGGCGCATGAGAAGAATACCATCGCCGCGATGAAGTTTTTCGCGACGTTGTCTAGCGGAGGAATCAAGGCAAGGACGACGCAGATCGTGCAAATGAGAAGGATAGGCAGAGTCCATCGCAATATATCGGTTCTAGTGAACAAGACTATGGCGGACGTTCCAGCGGCGATGCACCAGAAACCATAAAACAGGAGCGGCCAGACGGCGCGGTCCTCAACGAACAGCCACGAAAAGAACGGGAGCAGCTGAAGCTGGTAAGCAACGAGCAAAATGAAGCACGTGGCGCCAGCAACGACTCGCACTAACATTCGAAGATTGTAGCGTACTATGTGCCGATGTCTATTAGTCATGAACGGATTGCTCCGGTCGCGCGGGAACCGACTAAACGGCCCGACCACCAACCTGATCCATCCGCCGAGTAAAGGGGGCAAAATTGGACGCCGATACGGGACAAATTTGAACGCCGATTGACAAAAAAGAGGCCACCTTCCCCGCAAGTCCGCAAACCTCTAATCATGAATTATTCCATAACGCCTGATCTGCGAACAGGCAGTGATCTTCGTCGCCGAAAGGCAATCCGCAGCTACGCCTCAATCCCTGGCCAGAACGTAGACGTCCCGCAGCTGTTCTTGGATCTTCTCGATGCGCCTGACGCATTGGGGGCGGCTCACGCGATCACGCTGCGCCGTCACCGCGGTCCAGCCGTCGTCGCTCGGTACGATCGCAATCGCAATCGACGGGGTGCAGTCATCGAACGATGAAAGCCGTTCGCGAAAAATCCAGATCAGATCTGTGCTGGAAACTCGCGTTTTGGCCAATGGAAGTATCCCTTTGAAGGACCCGAAATCTTGGACCGATATCCAAGCCAACGCAATCGAGACCGCCGCTTAACCTAACCCATCAACCTTACCTCGGCGCTCGTCAAAGGAAGGCTTCAGCTCTCTGTTGCAGTCCGGGAACCTCAGATGCACCTTTGGCGGACTGCAATTCGCTGCGATCCCAGAATTAATGACGCTTGATGACGATGAAGGCGATTCCGAGTTGACGATCAAAGTTTGGTTGCCTCACTGTATCGTCGGGGACTCCAGTCAACATCGCGCGACTGGCTGGGATCGAAGATTGGGGGCACGCTTGCGTATCGAGTCATTTGTTAACGAGATATACGAAGCGGCCGTCGTGCCCGAAAACTGGCCGAGCGTTCTCGATCGACTCGCAGAAATGGCCGACGCCGAGGGTACGCTTTTGTTCACGGCCGGCCCCGGTATTCCGCGATGGCTTTCCTCGAAGTCGATCCGCGCCACCATAATCGAGTGGACCGAGAGCAAATGGTTTCTCGACAACCCGCGTGGCCAACGCCTTGTCCCGATCAACGAGCCGAGATTTCTGACCGACCTGGATGGGTTGACGATGGAGGAAATCGAGGCATCGGATTTCTATACCGAACTCTTGCGACCACGCGGGCTCGGATGGTGTGTCGGAACTTCCATACGCGCGCCCTCTGGCGACACCCTGGTTTTCTCTATTGAGAAAGCACACAAGAAGGGACCGGTGCCGCGTGCGGTTGCTGAAAGGCTGGACGAACTGCGTCCGCATCTCGCCCGTGCCGCCCTTCTGTCCGGACGGCTGGGGCTGGAGCGTGCGAAAACTGCTGTCGCAACGCTTGATATGATCGGGCTACCGGCAGCGGCTCTGACGAGAGAGGGTCGCGTCGTTTCAGCAAACGCCGGGTTCTTGGCCGGTTCACCGAGTATTCGTATTGGCGCCAACGACCTCGTTCAATTCGAAAGCGAAAGCGTCCAATCGCGTTTGATGGAAGCCGTCTCAAATGTTTCGAACCGCCATTTCGCCATCGGAAGGTCAATTCCGGTAAGCGGCACCAAATCCACGCCGCCTTTGGTCATCCATGTCGTCCCGCTGCGCGGTGCCGGGCTCGATCTCTTCACGGGGGCCCTGTCCATTATTTTCCTTACGCCGGTCGTGCCAAACAACAGCATGTCACCCGAACTGCTGCAGGCCCTCTTCGATCTAACACCCGCTGAAGCCCGGATAGCCAATCAGATCACCGAAGGGAGATCGATTGAATGGATCGCCCTCTCAACCGGGCATTCTCACAACACCATACGGACTCATCTCAAGTCAGTCTTTCACAAGACCGGAGTACAACGACAGGCAGAACTGGTGAGCCTGCTTGGAGTGACAATAAAATGAATCGCGAGGAGGGCATTGATTGCGCCATTCCGGGCGACTCGCGATAATTCAAGAATGCTCGCTGCAACGTTAGATAGATAATCTAACCCATTCAGGTGATGCGCGGGCTTATGCTGCAGCGCGAATTCGTGCGCACCGATAT
>JBBQUA010000009.1:0-45914 GCA_038212905.1 Hyphomicrobiales bacterium | reverse complement strand
TCACCGCGCTGGAGGCGACGACCGTGCCTTCGTTGGCGTAGGCCTCGTGGTTCTTCTCGATGTCCTCGAGCCGGTAGAGATAGTTGACCATGATGCCTGCGGATTCGCGCAGGCCTTTTGGCGAGAGATCGCCGAGCCAGTCGATCCGCTCCAGCCGCGCGCCGTTGCCGAGATGGAATCGCGCCACCGAATCGATCATCCGTCCCTTCGGCGTGCGCGCCTTCAGGAAATAATGGGCCGCCAAAGGCTCCAGCACCGCGCGCAGTTTTGATGCCAGTTCCGCATCCTCGAACCAGCCGGGCTTGTCGAGGTTTTCGAGCAGGGCGCGCTCGTCATCGGACACCGGCACGTCGCTCGCCTGCTTCAGCCACGCGGCAAAACCGGGCACCGGCGACAGCGTGACAAAATTTTCCAGCTTCGGCAGTTCGCGGCGCAATTCCTCGACCACCTGCTTGATCAAAAAACTGCCGAACGAAATGCCGCCGAGGCCTTTCTGGGTGTTGGAGATCGAATAGAACACCGCGGTGCGGGCGCGCTCGGTCGGCATCAACGCCCGGTCTTCGGCCAGCAGCGGCGCGATCGCGGCGGGGATCGCCTCGGTCAGCGCCACCTCGACGAAGATCAGGGGCTCGTCGACCAAAGCGGGATGAAAGAACGCGTAGCAGCGTCGGTCGAGCGGATCGATGCGGCGGCGCAGATCGTCCCAGTCGCGGATCTCGTGCACCGCCTCGTAGCGGATGATCTGTTCCAGAATGTTCGCTGGCGTCTGCCAATCGATCCTGCGCAGCACGAGAAATCCCCTGTTGAACCATGAAGACAAAAGATGCACGACGTCGCGGTCGAGCGCGGCCAGATCGCGGTGCCCGTTCAGCAGGCCAAGCAGATCGGCGCGCAGCGCCACCAGCTCGCTGGTGCCGCCGGGCGCGCGATTGAGCCGCCGGATCAGTTCCTGCCGCCGCGGCTCCGAGGCAAAATGCAGGTCGCTGGCGTCCTCGTCGGACGGCTGCGCGCGCCAGGCCTCGATCGCCTGTGACAGCCGTTCGCGGTCCGGACCATATTCGCGGGCCAGCGTTTCGAAGAACGCCAGCCGGCCGGCGCCGTCGAGCTGGCGGTAGCGGTCGAGCACCTCGCGCGCGATCACGATGCCGGAAGCCTCGCCGCGGCCGGACAGCAGCGCCTCGCACAATTCGATCAGCTCGGAAGCATCCTGTTTCGTATCGGGCGGCCCGCCGCCTCGTAGCAGAGTGCGACCGCGCTCTGAAATGGAGGCGAGAAGGTCGGAGAAGAAGGCGTTGCTGCTCATGTCGGGCGGTCTAGTCCAGATTGGATGGAAATCCTACACGAGATTTAAGACGGAACGAATCACAATCAAGCTGATGTGACTGAGCAAAAAGGCGTCAAGGACTGCGGGACGAAATAAGGCGTAGCCCGGGTGGAGCCAGCGGGTCTGCGCGACGCGCCGTCCGATGGCGCAATCCGGGATGCGTGAGTGGCCCGGGATTTCGCAAGGGCTCCATCCGGGCTACGGATTCTGAAGTAGGAGTAGACTTCAGGCCTATCAACGTCATTGCGAGCGCAGCGAAGCAATCCATTTCGCAGCGGCATCGGTTGGTAGATGGATTGCTTCGTCGCGAGGGCTCCTCGCAATGACGCTGTGGATTCCCGATTCAATTTCACATAGCCGATGCGCGGCTGGCGCGTCTTCACCGCCGCGCCGGCCTGCGCTCGTCAGTCGCAACTTCTGCGTCCACCCCATCCGGCCGCGCGTTCGTGACGATCGCGACCCGCTTTCTCATCGCCTGAGACGGGCTAATCTCTAAAGGTGATTTGCCTCGACGTGTTAAGCGAAAATTTGTCCGTCGGGTTGATTTGTCCAGGGCTTCCGCTGGGTGGTAGCGGGCCCAAACCAAAAATATTGAAAACAACCCCATGCACAGTAACAGTACTGAGTGCGGAGCCGCAGCAACAACACCGCTAGGGGGTCGCGAAGCTCAACGCTGCCTTTCTTGCAGACTTGATGGGTATCGCTCCAAAAACTCGGCTCCATTCGGTAATGACAATGACATTACGCGGTGATATATTGCCTTATGGCCACCACACCGAAGCAAGCGACCACACGCGACACGCTCAATCTGCGCATCAAGCCCGAATTGCGCGGATTGATTGATCGTGCCGCCCGGCTTGTTGGCAAGAACCGCACCGACTTCGTTCTGGAGGCGGCCCGCCATGCCGCAGAGGATGCGCTGCTGGATCGCACGGTGTTCAGCGTCAGCCCCAAGGCCTACGCCGAGTTTCTAAAGCGGCTCGATGCGCCGCCGCAACCGAACGACCGCCTGCGCCGTACCATGCAGGCAAAAGGCCCGTGGGACCGCGCGTGAGCCTGAGCGCGCCCGCCCCGCTGGCCGAGCATCATCAACTCGCAGCCTTCAATTCGGGCGTGCCCATCCTTGACGACTGGCTCAGGCGTCGTGCCCGTGCCAACCAGGTCAGCGGGGCTTCGCGCAGTTTTGTCATTTGTGCCGACGATGTTGTCGTTGGCTACTATGCGCTCGCCTCCGGCGCCGTCAGCGCGGCCGCAGTCCCGAGCCGTTTCCGGCGCAACATGCCGGACCCGATACCGGTAGCCGTGCTCGGACGCCTCACCGTCGATCAGTCCTGGCACAAGCACGGCATCGGACGTGCGTTGTTTCGCGACAGCGCCTTGCGCGTGATGCAGGCGGCCGACACGATCGGCATTCGTGGCCTGCTGGTCCATGCCATCTCGGACGAAGCCAAGGCGTTCTACCTCGCGCTCGGTCTTTCGGAATCGCCGCTTGAGCCGATGACGCTGATGGTGACGCTAGCGGACCTGAGAGTAAGCCTGGTTAGTATAGCGTAATCCGCCGATGCATGAGGCAAGATGGCGGATTACGTTACGCAAATCCGCTCCACAGGCGATCTCATTCCTTCTCCGCAAACTCCGTCGGCGTCTTCCCCGTCACCTGCCGGAACGCATGCGAAAACGCCGGCACGCTGGCGTAACCGAGATCGGCGGCGAGTTGCTTGACCGAGAGGTTGGCGTCGACTGACAGTTTTTCGATCGCTGCCGCAATGCGGGCGCGCTGGCCCCAGCTCTTGAAGCTGAGTTGGGTCTCCGCGGCGAACAGCCGCGACAGGGTGCGCGCCGAGGTGCCGACTGCGCTCGCCAGCGCCTCGATCTCGTGGCTGACGGTCGGATCTGCGAGTACGATGTCGGCGGCGCGGCGGCAGCGCGGCTCGCGCGGCAGCGGAATGAAGGTCGCGGAATCCTCGGCCTGGTGCAGTTCAAGCATCACGAGTTTTATCAGGAGCGCGGTGCGGTCGGGGTCGTTGCGGCCGTCGAACAAAGCGAGGATGGCCTGGTGCAGCAGGGGCGAGACCCGCACCACGAATTCGGCATCGAGGCTGCTGCTGCGCTCTTCCCGCTCCAGCCAGGCGAGGTCGAAATACAGCGTGCGCATCTCGATATCGGCCAGCACGTCGATGGCGTGTTCCGATCGCGCCGGCACCCAGACCGCGCGGTCCGGCGGCACCAGCCAGCGGCCTTTTGGCGTGGTGACCTGCATGGTGCCGCGGGCGGCATAGACCAGCTGCGCCTCGCGGTGCATATGGGTGTCGAGCCGGACGCCCCGCCGGTAGTGGTTGGCAATCAAATGGAGGCCGTCGCCGGTCGAAATCCGGCGGCCCTTAATCCCTGCAATTGGCTTTTCGGCGATATTCATTGGCGACATCCCGTCAGCACAACACCCTATATAACCTATGTCAGGAAAAAGTCAGGATTCGCCAAATGAACAGCCCCGCCAGGGTGATCGGTTACGTCAACGCCGCCCACTTCATCGACCATTATTCGATGCTGATCTTCGCCGCCGCCATCATGGTGATGGGGCCGGCGCTCGGCATGGCCTATTCCGAACTGCTGCCCTACGCGACCCCGGGTTTTGTCGCTTTCGGCGCGGGATCGCTGCTGACCGGCTGGCTCGGCGACCGCTGGAGCCGCCGCCACATGATGGTGATCTTCTTTGCCGGCATCGGCGCCTCGATGATCGCGGTCGGGCTGGTGCAGACCCCGCTGCAGCTTGGTGCCGCGCTGCTGTCGATCGGCCTGTTCGCCTCGATCTATCACCCCGTCGGCACCGCCATGATCGTGTCCTATGCGGAAAAACTCGGCCGCGAGATGGGCATCAACGGGGTCTGGGGCAATCTCGGCGTGGCGTCGTCGGCGCTGGTCACCGGCGTAATCGGCCAGTATCTCGGCTGGCGCTGGGCTTTCATCGTGCCCGGCATCGTCACCATCGGGATCGGCGTGGTCTTCGCACGGTCAGTGGTTCACGAAGACCGCTCCGGCTTCAAGCAGGCCGCGGCGCAGGCGCGGGTGGCGAAGTCCGACATGTGGCGGGTGATTTTGGCACTGTTCATCGTGGTGATCGCGATCTCCACCACCTTCAACGCGGTGACGGTGGCATTGCCAAAGCTATTCGCCGAGCGCCTTGCCGACCTGACCGCCAGCCCGGCGCTGCTGGGGGTGATCGCGGCCTGCGTCTATGTATTCGGCGCCATGACGCAATATACCATCGGCCAATTGATCGACCGCTATTCGCTGAAGGCGATCTCGCTGCCGCTGTCCTTGATGCTGGCGCCGTTTCTCTATCTGGCGGCGACGCTGTCCAACCTGCCGTTGATTCTCGCCGCGATCGGCATCGTGATGGGCGCGTTCGGCCAGGTCACCGTCAACGATGCCATGGTCGGCAAATACACCAGCGAGGAATGGCGATCGCGGGCTTACTCGGTGCGCTACTTCATCGGTTTCACCGCGGCGGGCGTCTCGGTGGGCCTGGTGGCATGGCTGTACGAGCAGGGTGGTTTTGTGACGATGCTGCACGCGTTCGCGGCGCTGTGCCTGCTGGTGATCGCGGCGGCGATCATCCTGCCGACCGAGATCAAGGTGCCGGCCGCAAGCGCGAACTGATGGCGCCGGCCGTGAAGGCGGCGATATAGCCAAAGGTGGCCCCAATCGCCGCCCCCAGCGCCTTGAATTCCACATCCCGGAAACTGGGATGACGACCGGTCGCCAGCAACTGCAGCGGTTCGACCATCGCTGAAGTCAGCGACAGCGTCAGCACGATCAGCCAGAATCGCCGGGGATAGGCCGCGGCAAACAGCGCGCCGACCACCGCCATCACGCAAAACCGTTCGATGTTCGGCGACAGTCCCGTGGCGGGCCGCCATCCGATCGGAACGAGGGTGACCAGCACCACGATCAGGATCGAGAGCCAAGCCGCGCGCCTGATCAACAGCCGGATAGTATCCACCTTGAAGTCCTTTATTCCCGATCAGGGCCTGTATCGGGATCAGCGCTTGAACAGCTTCCGGAAAAGTTTTTGCGACTGCGGAAACTGGTTGTTGTCGATCTGTGTCGGCCATTGTCCATCGACATCGAAATAGGCCGCATAGGCGATCTTGTCTTCGTTCTGCACAAACCAGTCGCGCATCTGCTGGATGAAGAAGGGATTGTCGCCGAACTGGCCGACGCCCCATTCCGGGTAGCTCATGAGCTTGCCGTGTTGGGCGGCGAAATCGCGGTGCCATTGCAGGCCGAACGGCGCTTTCAGATAGTACGTGTCCCAGCGTTCCTGCGCCGAGCCCTCATGCTTGTAGTCATAGATGTCGAGGCCGATGTAATCGACCACATCGTCGCCGGGGTAGGCGAGGTCGGCCGCCAGTTCCTGCAGCCCCCATCCCGGGCACCAGTCGTATTTGAAGCCGTCCGAATGCCGCCGGAAGATTCCGACCACGCGGCGGAAGGCGGCGATGAAGTCCGCCTCCTGACCCTTGGCGAACCAGGCCGAGTCGACCAGATTCATTTCCCAGCCGAGCCGGATGATGGCGTTCGGCTGGTTCTCGGCGATCGCACGGGCGGCGGCTTCGAATGCGTCGTCATGCAGCCCATTGGCGACATCGGCGAGCGGCGTTCCCTTCACCGTCAGCGGCATCGACCACACCACGTTGCGCGCCGGGTTGAGCTTTCTCCAGATGCCGGGCACCCAAC
Source organism: Hyphomicrobiales bacterium (assembly GCA_038212905.1). Classification (GTDB taxonomy): domain Bacteria; phylum Pseudomonadota; class Alphaproteobacteria; order Rhizobiales; family Xanthobacteraceae; genus Bradyrhizobium. Next base: position 39,850 of record JBBQUA010000009.1, on the reverse strand, counting down.
TCAGTTTGGTATAGTCCTCCCAGGTATACTGGGCGTAGAAGTCGACGCCGAGCACCGAGGACGGCTTCTGGTTCAGCCATTTCTCCCAGGCCTGCAGCGTGCGTTCGCGGCCTTCGGCTCCCCATTGCACGAACGCGCCGGCGAATTTCGCGGGCATGCGTGCCGGGTTTGCCTGGTTATGGGCCGAGCCCGTTCCGCCCAGCGCCAGCATCGCCGCGATAACAGCCGTCCCGAGAAATGCCCGCAGTCCGCGAGCGTTGTCAGTGTGCAACATTGTCGGCTCTCGCCAGTTGTCCGGCCAGGCCGGTCGATAGTCTGCGTCCCACCACCGCGGAGCCCTGCGCCGTGAGGTGGCCGGCGTCGAATTGCATGGGAATGTCGCCTTCGGCGAATTCATCGCATTGGCCGCCGCGGCAAACCGCATCGTAGACGGAGAGATAGGTCGCGCCTTTCGCGGCGACGATCCGGCTCAGTTCGCGGTCGCGCTCGCGGATTCCGACGGTGCGGGTGCGGCTCGCGATCGAGGGACTGTTGCGCAGGATTTCGTCGGCCAATAGCCGCGGCAGAGGCGTGTCATACTCGACGATCGGCCCCAGCACGACGACGTCAAACCCCCGCGACGTCAGAATCTCGATCGTTTCGGACAAAGCCGGGATATCCTCGTCCTTCCATGACGCCGCGAGCAGGACCTTGTCGACCCGGGTGTTCACGAGGAAGTCGCTGAAGACATATTGCATCAGTCGTGGACAGACGCGCGTGTCCAGCCGTGAGACCGTCATTGCAGCCGGGCGGCAGGCGCTGGCGGTGGCCTGCATGATGTTCACGGCGGGCATGGCGGCCGACAGGCCGGACCAGAGGTGCGCAGCGTGGCTGTCTCCGACCAGGAGATAGTTGGGCCGCTTCGCGTCCGGCGTCATGCAGGTCCCGATATCGAGCTGCTGGCGGTTGGTCGCGAGGTAACATTGGCCGGAGCGAAAAGCCGAAGAGGGATTGTAGGCGAGATAGGATGCGATCGCGACGACGCGCTCGGGGAAGCGGAACGGCGCGCCGTTGATGAAGAGCACCAGGCCGCACAGCGCCACGGCCGAAGCTGTCGCCATCGAGGCGATACCGAAAACCATGCCCTTTGAAGCCGACCTGGCCCGCCGGAACGGCATTTCGATAAATTTCCACGACAGGAAGGCGATGCCGACCGAGAGCAATACTAACGAGAATTTTGCCGCGACGCCCGATGAATCCGGTAGCAGCAGCTGATCCGTGCGTTGAAAGACGATCAGCGGCCAATGCCACAAATAGAGCGAATAGGAGATCAGCCCAACGAAGACCACCGGCCGCAGCGACAGCAGTCTGCCAACCGCCGAAACGCCGCCTTCGCTCGAAGCGATCACCAGCGTAGAGCCGATGGCGGCGAGTGAAACCATCAGCAGCAGCGGCGTCGACGGCGAGCCGAGGAAGATGGCGCCGAGCAGCAGCAGCATTCCCGCCGCGCCGCAGGCATTCTTCCACAACGCGGTTTGCGGCGCCGGAAAGAACCCGATCGCCAGCAACGCGCCGAGCGCCAGCTCCCATGCGCGAAACGGCGTCAGGTAGAACACGAAGCTGGTGTTTCGATAGCTGACCGCGATCGCCGCCGCAAACGACAGCGCCGCGGCGATGGCGAACAGCAGCCTGGCCTGTTTGGGTGCGGCGCGCCAGACCAGCAGCATCAACAGCGGAACGATGAAGTAGAACTGCTCCTCGACGCCGAGCGACCAGGTATGCAGCAGCGGCTTGGTTTCGGCGGGGGCATCGAAATATCCCGCGGTGCCCGCGAAGTAGATATTGGAGACGGAGCCGACGGCGCTGGCAAGGCTCCTGGCATAATCCTCGAGTTCGACAGGCAGGAAGTAGAGATAGGCGAAAACGCTGGTGACCAGGAACATCGCAAAGAGCGCGGGCAGGATGCGCAGCACCCGGCGCTTGTAGAACTCGCCCAGCGAGAACCGCCGGTTGCGGATGTCCGCATTGATCATGCCGCAGATCAGATAACCCGATATGACGAAGAAGATATCGACACCGACGAAGCCGCCGGGAAAGCCGGGAATGCCGGCGTGATAGAACAGCACCGGAACGACGGCGAGCGCTCGCAGGCCGTCGATGTCGGCGCGGTATGGCATCGGACCCCCGTGGCCGGCTTCGATTTTATTAGCTGTGGCCAAATTCACAGCCCTTCGTGGTATCTGACGCGCAGTGTTTGTCGTCAGGGCACGTCACAAAATCGGACACCCCGGACAGTTCACATGTGCCGAAACGGCCAGGCTCCGCGGTCCTGGCGCCGCTCGCGATGAAATTGCCGCGGAAATTCGATTGTATTGCCATTCGCACCACACGCTTCGTTCAGAGGTTCACGTCGTGTGGCAAGGATTGCAATAAACGGTCCAGTGCGCTCCGCTTGGCCCGGAATGGTTAAGGGCGGACCGGTTAACCGACTTCGGAATATTGCGACGCCGGCGCCACCGGCTGCTCTATAATTTGAACAGAAAAGTCCGGGCCACGCGCATCGGCGCATGGTTCCAGCGCCGCACCGATCAGGACGAGTGTTGTTGTGATAGCCGCTACCGTCAGCCAGCGAGTCCGGCCGTGAACAGGCTGTCCAGCCCTTGGGTCGAGACGCCGGTCGCACTCTATGTCGGCCGTATTCCGGTCTTTCAGCTCTTGCGCGGCGTGCTGTTCATCGCCGTGTTGCTGCTGGTCTGGATTTCGCTGCAGCCGTTCGCCGATCTCGGCAACCCGACGGCGGGCGATGGCGCCACCGGACGCGGTCCGACCTACGCCCTGTTCGGGTTTCTCGCCGTGCTCTCGCTGGCGCTGGTGACGCGTCGGCATGCGGAGGCGCTTCGTTCGTTCGTATCGACACCCTACATCCTGTTCGGCTGCTGGATGTGCATCAATCTCGTGATGTCGCGCGACCCCAGCGCTTCCACGCAGAGATTTGTCCTCACACTCTGCGTGTTTGTGGTTGCCGCAACGTTGCTGCTGCTGCCGTCGACCGCGCGCGAATTGAACAGGTGGCTCGGCGTCGCGGTGCTGTCGTTTCTGGCGGTCTGCTATTTCGGGGTGATGATGACGCCGCATCTGGCCGTTCACCAGGCCACCGACGTCTGGGAATTTCATCTGGCCGGGGACTGGCGCGGCGTCTTCGATCACAAGAACACCGCGTCCGCTGTCATGGTGATGCTGATTTTTGTCGGGGTCTATCTGACGCGATCGGGCGCCGCAGTGGCTGGGCCGCTCATCATATTGCTTTCGTTGATTTTTCTGTTCTTCGCCGCGGGCAAGAGCTCGACCGGGCTTTGTCTGATCATCTTCGCGCTGACGGCGCTGATCTCGGCGGCACGGACTTTCCGGGTTCGGGCCATGCTTTGCTATGCGCCGCTGATCGTCCTCAATCTCCTGAGCGTCGGAGCCGTCGTCAGCCCGATGCTGGCGTCCATCGCGAGATCTCTTCCTTTCGACGCCAGCTTCACCGGACGCGACGAGGTCTGGAAATTCGCCTTCGCGTCGATCGGGCAGAAGCCGTTCTTCGGCTATGGCTATTTCGCATTCTGGGGCAGCGACTATGTGAAGGAGATCGATACCGGAGAGGCCATCGATAGTTGGGTATTGATCGCGTCGCACAGCCATAACGGCTATCTGGATTCCGCGCTGGCGCTTGGCATCCCCGGCCTGTTGCTGGTGATCTCCATTCTGGTGATCATCCCGCTCAGGAATTATCATAGCGCGGTGGCGCAGGGCGCGCCAACGCCGCTGGCCAACATGTTTCTGCGGATCTGGCTGTTTGGAATCTACATCGCCTCGCTGGAAAGCTACTTCCTCGATCGCACCGATCCGATGTGGTTCACCTTCCTGGTGGCGGTGATCGGCCTGCATTATTTGTCGCGGTTCCGAACGACGACATAACGCGCGCTGCCTCGGTGTGCGCCGGGCGCGTTCGCGGCTCCCGGAAATTTTCGACTCAAACCGGGATTCCGGGTTTCAACGCCTCCTCCCATCGGCCACAATGGCCGGCGAAGGCTCGACTATAACGAGCCGTTGGGAGGAATATCCAATGTTCAATCCGTCCTTGCCGCGCATCGCCGGCCTCGTTCTCGGTCTCTCCGTCATGATGGCGATGCCTGCGGGCGCCGATGCGCTCAAGGACCAGATCGCGCCGACCGGCAAGTTGCGGGTGGCGATTGCGATCAGCCCGGCCGGCGGCGCATTCTGGTCGACGCGCACCCCGGAGGGAAGCTATGCCGGGGTGCCGGTGGCACTCGGCAAGGCAATGGCGGCGCAACTCGGCGTGCCGGTGGAGTACGTCGCGCACCAGAATTCCGGTCAGATCGTCGACGCCGTGTCGAAAGGCACCTGGGACGTCACCTTCCTGCCGCAGGACCCGGAGCGGGAAGGCAAGCTGGCGTTCGGACCGATCTATGAGGTGACCGACGCGACCTACATCGTGAAGGCGGGGTCGCCGGCGACGAATTTTGCGACGCTCGACCAGCCCGGCGTCAAGGTCGCCGCCGTCAACAACACCACCACCATGCGCGGTGCGATCGCGCATCTGAAGCATGCCAAGGTCACCGGCTATCAGACCTATGACGAGATTTCCGCGCTGCTTGCGAAAGGCGAGGTCGATGCCTTCGCGCTGTCGCGCGGCCAGCTCAACGCCATGGCGAAGAAGATCCCGGGCACGCGGGTGCTCGATGAAACCTTCAAGCAGACCGTGACCGCGGTGGCGGTGCCGCCGAACCATCCGTTGGCGCTGACGTTCGCGGCCAAATTCATGGCCGAGGTCACGACCAACGGCGTGCTGCGCACGGCCTACGACAATAACGGATTGAAGGATCATCCGATCCGGACGAAGTAACGGAGGTGTTCTAGAGTCCCGCTAATTCGTCGCCCCCGCGGGGATCGGGTCCAGCCCGGTCCTGATCATCGTGGCCCGCGCCGCCGGCGAAGCGAGAAACTTGATCAGGGCCTTGCCGGCGTCGGGCTCTTTGGAAACGGTGGCTACGCCGGCCGAAAACACCGTGATCTTCTGCAACTCCGGCGGCAGCGGCCCGATCATGTCGATACCGGCCACCGGCAGCAATTCGCTGATCTGCTGGAAGCCGATCTCGGCCTCGCCGCGCGCCACCACCGCGGCGACCGGCTCGGCCGGGATCGCGCGAGCCTTGCCCTTCATGTCGTCGACGATGCCGAGCTTCGGGAACATCTCGGTCAAGATATAGACGCCGCTGGCGCTGTCGGAATAGGCGATCGATTTCGCTGCCAGCAGCGCGCGCTTGAGCGCGTCGCCTGAGGAGATGTCGGGCTTCGGCGTGCCCGATTTCACCGCGACGCCGATCGGCGACTTCACGAGATCGACGCTGCTGCCGGCAATCACCTTGCCCTGTTTGGCGAGACCGTCGAGTGCGTAGCCGACCATGATCAGCACGTCGGCGGGCTCGCCGCGTGCCAGCCGGACCGGAATCGCGTTCTGCGTGGTTCCCATCGAAGGACCGCGCGCCGTCAAAACCGTGTGGCCGGTCGCCTTCTCGAATTCGGGCACCAGCTCCTTGTAGGCTTCGGCCAATCCGCCCGAGATCATCACCCGGACCTCGGCGGCGCGGGCGGTGCCCGCGAGCAACAAGGCGGCGGCGAAGCCGAGCGCAAGCCTGCGAAAAGGTGCGGAGATCTTCATGGCCATTCCTCCCGGGACGACTCTTGAATGGTCGTCCGCAGGGACGAATGCTATCGCGCGAATGGAGGTTAGCCTAGGGCGCGGTTAGGGGGATTTGCGCTTTGGCGTCCTCGTCATTGCGAGGAGCGAAGCGACGAAGCAATCCATTCTTCCCTTGCGCGGTGAGATGGATTGCTTCGCTGCGCTCGCAATGACGCGGAGAGTGCAGTGCGCAACCTCACGAATTGACGTGCACGAAATCCCGCAGCAGCGGATAGATTTCGTTGTTCCAGCGTCTTCCCGAGAACACGCCGTAATGGCCGACGCCGGCCTGCATGTGATGCACCTTGCGATAGGCGCGCACGCCGGTGCAGAGGTCCTGCGCCGCCAGCGTCTGGCCGATTGAGCAAATGTCGTCCTTTTCGCCTTCCACCGTCATCAGGCCCATCCGCTTGATCGATGCCGGGTTCACCGGGCGGCCTTTGTAGGTCAGTTTACCCTGCGGCAGCAGGTGTTCCTGAAACACGTCGCGCAAGGTCTCGATATAAAATTCCGCCGGCAGGTCCATCACGGCGAAATACTCGTCGTAGAAGGTTTTTATCACTTCGGCCTTCTCGGTCTCGCCCTTGGCCAGATGCTGGGCGAGATCGATATGCGACTTGATGTGGCGCTCCAGGTTCATCGACACGAAGGCGGTGAGCTGCACGAAGCCGGGATAGACCTGCCGGAACGCGCCCTTGCACTGGAACGGCACGTAGTTGATCAGGTTTTCGTCGAACCATGTGATCGGCTTGCTCTTGGCGAATTCGTTGACTTTGGTGGGCAGAATGCGGGTGTCGATCGGCCCGGCCATCAGCGTCAGCGTCGCCGGGCGGGCGGGGTGGTTGTCTTCCGACATGATGGCTGCGGCTGCCAGCGCCGACACCGATGGCTGGCAGATCGCCACCATGTGCGCGCGCGGGCCCAGCTGATCGAGAAAGGTGATGAGGTGCTCGGTGTATTCGTCGAGGCCGAACTTGCCATGCTCGAGCGGAATGTCGCGGGGATTGTGCCAGTCGGTGATATAGACATCGTGGTCCTGCAATAGCGTCTTGACGGTGCCGCGCAGCAGCGTGGCGAAGTGCCCGGACATCGGCGCCACCAGCAGCATGCGCGGCTGTTCCGGCGAATTCTCCTTCTTGAAGTGCAGCAGCGAGCCGAACGGCGTCGCGTAGACGACTTCCTCCGTGACCGCCAGGTCCTGGTTGCCGACCATCACCTTGTCGATGCCGTAGGCGGGCCGGGCATAGGTCAGCGACGTCCGCGAGATCAGTTCGAGAGCGGCGGCGAGCCGCCCGAACAGTTTGTCGGAGACGCCTTGCGGCACGAGGTCGAGGTATCTCAGTGCCGAGGCGGCCCCGCTACGCCATGGCGCCGTCAGGTCCATGTGGTTCTGATAGGCTTGATACATCATCGACTTCATCCGGAACCGCCCCTGTCGCTACGGCTATGCAATATCGACGCCAAGGCGGCATGGGGCGATACCCGCAAACTGGCACGTCGCTTGCTGCATAAAATGCGCGAGGCATGAACCATGGGCCCTTTGCGACGGAATCGCCTGGGCAAAGCGGTCCCCCATGGCCTTGCCGGTCGTTCAGGGGTTGAGGGAAAAGCCATATGGCGAAAGCGACACTGACCATCAGCAGCAAGAACTATTCGTCCTGGTCGCTGCGCGGCTGGTTGCTGACGAAGTTTTCCGGACTGGAGTTCGAGGAAATCGTCACCGCGCCCGACGATGCGTCGGCGCGGGCCGAAATCCTGCTGCTGTCGTCATCGATCCTGGTGCCGTGCCTGCGCCACGACGGCGCCACCGTATGGGACACGCTGGCGATCGCCGAGTATCTCAACGAGGTCAAGCCGGATGCCGGGCTTTTGCCGGATGACCGCATTTTACGGGCGCATTGCCGCTCGATCTCGGGTGAAATCCATTCTGGTTTCACCACGCTGCGGGCGTCGCTGCCGGTCAATTTGAAGGGGCATTTCCCCGGCTTCAAGATCTGGTCGCGGGCACAATCGGATATCGACCGGGTCTGCACCATCTGGCGCGAATGCCTCGCCGAAACCGGCGGGCCGTTCCTGTTCGGCCAACGCAGCATGGCGGATGCGATGTATGCGCCTGTGGTGACCCGCTTCATGACCTATGACGTGAAGCTGGAGCCGAGGCTCCGGGCCTATGCGGACATGATCATGGCGCTGCCCGAGATGCAGGAATGGATCGAGGCGGCCCGGGCCGAGCCCGCCGACATCGAGGAGCTCGAGGTCGAATATTAGGCAGCCAGCGGGCCCTGTTGCCTGTTTGAACGGCTCAAAGCCGGGGCAGGCTTTGCTTAAGTTGCGGCCACGCCGGCCGCTGCGCGACCGGCGTCGCTGAACCTGCGGCGCGTGCGCAAAGGAGTCGCCCAACCCGAATTTTGGCCTGTGTCCAACAGCTTCGGCGCATGGGCGGCAACGGTGATCGAATTTTGCCGCGGTGCAACGCGGCTGGCGCGATTTTCGCATAGCCCTGTGAAGCTGTGAACGCAACGATGCGACGCTGCCGAAAATTTGGACGCCTCGCCTGGTTGCGATCACGAACGAGAACCGTGGAGGCTTCGATGAATCAGCACGCCGTCGTCAGCAAATTTTCCCACGTCAAACCGGGGGATACCGAATTCACTGGAGGGGGCCTGCGCGACTTCTTCCTGTACCGCGATCTCGGCATCGCGGCCGCCACCGGCGGCCAGGTGATCTGCCATCTGGTCAAGGCCAATGCCGAGATGCCACCGGAAGACGGCACCGGCTGGCACAAGCACGAATGCGATTTCCAGATCGTCATCATGACCAAGGGCTGGGCCCGCTTCATGTATGAGGACAAGCCGACCCTGGTGCAGGCCGGCGACGTCGTGCACCAGCGGCCGGGCATCGTGCACTATCTCTACGACTACTCGCCGGACATGGAATATCTCGAGATCGTCAGCCCGGCGGACTTCAAGACCGTCGACATGCCGCCGGCCACCGACAAGGTGCCGCCGGTGACGCCATGGAAGTAGCGGCGATGTCATCGCCGGAGGAATTAACCTTTGTGCTCGGCCGCTGGCTGCGGCCGATTGTAGTCGTGCTGCATGTGGTGCGTCGTATGACATTCCAGCCGATATCTAGCCGTGAACAGGAGGCTACAGGCCACAACCGCTGATTCGGGCGCGGTTCGTTCCCAGCGCGTTCCAAAGCTTAAAATTCGCCGGCTTGCCGTTGCATTGTGGCACAGCGAGGGGATTCAAGAGCGGGGCGAAGGAGACCGGGGCGAGGGGGATCGGGGAGAAGCGGGCAGGCGCCAGCCGACCACGGTGGCCTCCACGGCGCTGCCGGAATCATTGTTGCGCCATGCGCCATCGACGAAGCGGCAGGCGAACGGCAGCTGGTAGGTGCCGCTGTGGTCCTCGCAAAGCACCTGAACCGGCTGATCGGGCGGCGGTTCGCCATTGCCATTGAACTCGGCCAGCCGTCGTTCGCGTGTTGCCATCTCGTGATTCTCCTTCAGGGGACGCGCAAGCGCCGCGTTCCGCGCCTTTGAGCGGCGTCGCTGCTCCAGATAGGCTGTTCGGTGCAAACCTCAACGCGCGAATGAGGTTTCAGTATGGTATCGTCGGTGGCTGGTTCCATATCGCGACAAAATGACCGCGACATCAGCTGCTTGAATGGGGAATTCAATGATCGGCCGGATCGTTCTCGTCGCGTCGCTGGTTCTGGCGCCCTGTCTGCCGACGGCTGCGTTCGCCCAGGACGTTCCCGGCATCGAGATCTGCACCGTCGAAAAGACCATGGAGCGGCGGACCAGTTGCCTGCAGAGCAACGTCGACTTCCTGATGAAGACGATCGCAAGACTCGCCGCCGACCATCAGTAGAAGCTCGACGCCGCCAACCGCCAGATCGACAGCCTGAAGAGCGCGGTCGCCTCCTTGCAGAAGATCGTCGATGACCTGAAGAAGGCAAGCGAGGATCAGAAGAAGAAGGCCGACGCACCGGCAGCAAAGGATGCGCCGGCGACAAAGGATGCGCCGGCGACAAAGGATGCGCCGGCGGCGAAGGAGGGCGCGAAGTAGGAAACGCGCGCACGAGAGCAAGGACTGTCAAGTGAAGCGCGGGCAAAGCGATCATGATGCGAAGGCTTCGAATCAAGGTCGTCGTCCATGAACCCAGCCCAGAAGGCGCTCTGGTATATCGAAAGCCATCTTGCCGACGCGCTGACGCTCGATGACATCGCGGCCATCGGCGGCGTCTCGCGCTTCCACATGGTGCGTTCGTTCGCCGCCGCGACGGGGTTTTCGGTCATGCGCTACGTGCGTGCCCGGCGTCTCACCGAGGCGGCGCGTGCGCTGGCCAACGGCGCGCCGGATATTCTCAGTCTCGCGCTGAATGCGGATTACGGCTCTCACGAAGCATTCACCCGCGCGTTCCGCGATCATTTCGGGGTCACACCTGAAATGGTCCGCAGTTCGACGCGTCTCGACAACCTCAGGCTTCAGGAGTCGATCGTCATGGATTCAACCCTTACCGACAATCTTCAGCCGCCGCGCTTCGAAACCGGCAAGCCGCTGCTCGTCGCCGGCCTCGGCGAACGCTACACTTGGGAGAGCGGCGGGCCCGCCATTCCCGGCCAATGGCACCGCTTTCATCAGTCGGTGGAGAATATTCCCAGCCGGATCGGAAAGGTGGCTTACGGCGTCTGCTGCAACGGCGACGACGCGGGAAATTTCGACTACATCGCCGGTGTCGAAGTAGCCGACTTCTCCGACCTGCCGCGCGAATTCAGTCGCGTCCGGATTCCCGCAGCGCGATACGCGGTGTTTACCCACAGCGAGCACCTCTCGACGATCCGGCGCACCGTCAACACGATCTGGAATCAGTGGCTGCCGGCCTCGGGGCTGAACGTCGCCGACGCCCCCAACTTCGAGCGCTATGACGAGAAGTTCGATTCCTCGACCGGCAATGGCGGGCTGGAGATATGGATACCGGTGAAAGAATAGCCGGCACGCCGCTCAGCCGACATGGCGACCAGCGCGGTCAATGACGTCGCGGTGTCTGTGGCAACTGATGAACACAAGGATGTAGGCAAGCAGCACCACGATCGGGCCAAGCAGCACCGCGATGGCCGGCTTGCGGACTCCTCCCGGACCCACCAGGAAACGCCCGAACCCGCGGACAAGACATTCCGGAGAGAATTCGCACGCCAGGAAAAGCAGCAATGCCGGCGTAATACTGAGTACGGTCAACAGCGCGAGGATGAAGCGGATCGCCGAGGAGGTTCGCCCCAACTTTCCCTCACTGAAGCGCAAGGCTGGTTGCAACGGGTTGCGATTTCGCTGGCCGGCGGATCAGCCACGGCCGAGCCGACGGCTGAAAGGTGTTGTTGATTTCCTTCATGCCCTGACGATGCGCCGCCGATTGGCAGCGCGCTTGCGCGGCATGGTCAGGATTTGCGCATTTTTGTGCAGATCATGCGCAAAACGACGGATCATCCGGGTGCTTGGACTGGATGCCGTCCGGGGGACTTATCGCGCGCCGCTGGGCTGCCCTGCGCCGGACATTGCTTGGCAAGCGATATCGACTTTGCCATAACATGCCGCAACGAAAGCGTTGCGCGTGCGGAATGAGCTTGCAATCCGCCTGCAGCCATAAAAGCGGGGGGATTCCTGTGTCCAATATTCGCGTTCTCGCCACCGGTCTCGAATTTCCCGAAGGCCCGGTCGTGATGCCTGATGGGTCGGTGGTGCTGGTCGAAATCCGCGGCCGCCGGCTCACGCGCGTCTGGCCCGATGGCCGCAAGGAGGTGGTTGCGGAGATTCCGGGCGGCCCCAACGGTGCCGCGCTCGGGCCCGACGGCAAGATGTATGTCTGCAACAATGGCGGCTTCAGCTGGATTCCGACCCGCAACATGATCATGCCGGGCCCGCAGCCCGACGATTATCTCGGCGGCTCGATCCAGCGGGTGGATCTGCAGAGCGGCAAGGTCGAAACCGTGGTCGACAAATGCGGCGAGCATGCCCTGCGGGGGCCGAACGACCTCGTTTTCGACAAGCAGGGCGGCCTGTGGTTCTCCGATCTCGGCAAGCGCCGCCACCGCGACATGGATGTCGGCGCGATGTACTACCTCAAGCCCGATATGAAGGAACTCGTCGAGGTGGTGCATGGCGTGCTGCCGGCCAACGGCATTGGCCTGTCGCCGGACGAGAACACCGTCTACATCGCGGAGACACCGACGGCCCGGCTGTGGGCGTACGAGATTTCCGAGCCCGGCACGCTGAAGCCGCGCGACGTGATCTATCGCGGCGAACGCGGCAAGCCGATCTGCGGTCTCGGCGGCTACCAGATGTTCGACTCGCTGGCCGTTGAGGCCAACGGCAATATCTGCGTCGCCACGCTGGTGACGGGCTGCATCTCGGTGATCGCGCCCGACGGCGCGCTGGTCGAGCAGATCCCGACCGGCGACCGCGTTACCACCAATATCGCCTTCGGCGGACCCGAGTTGAAGACCGCCTACATCACGCTGTCCGGCAAGGGCGAACTGATCGCGATGGACTGGGCGCGGCCGGGTCTGGCGCTGAATTTTTTGAACAAGTGATAGTGGCGATCTCTATCAACGTCATTGCGAGCGCAGCGAAGCAATCCATCTCACAGCGCCAGGAAAGAATGGATTGCTTCGCTGCGCTCGCAATGACGGTATAGAGAGCATGACGGCATAGAGAACGGAGTCCCAAATGTCCTGGCTTGAACCCGTCACCCTCAGCGGCGCGCACGCGCAGCTCAAACCGCTGTCGCAGGATCACCTCGACGGGCTGACCGAGGCGGTGCGGGACGGCGAGCTGTGGAAGCTCTGGTACACCTTCATTCCCAAGGCTGAAGACATGCGCAAGGAGATCGACCGCCGGCTCGGTCTGCAGGCGTCGGGGGCGATGCTGCCCTTCACCGTGTTCGATGCCGACGGCAAGATCGCGGGCATGTCGACCTACATGAATGTCGACGCCGCCAACCGGCGGGTCGAAATCGGCTCGACCTGGTACGCCAAACGCGTGCAACGCAGCGCGCTCAATACCCAGTGCAAATTGCTGTTGCTCGGCCAAGCCTTCGAGAAGCTCGATTGCATTGCGGTAGAGTTCCGCACGCATTTCTTCAACCAGCAGAGCCGGCGCGGCATCGAACGGCTCGGCGCCAAACAGGACGGCATCCTGCGCAACCATCAGATCGCGCCCAACGGCACGTTGCGCGACACCGTGGTCTACAGCATCATCGCCAGCGAATGGCCGACGGCGAAGGTGCATCTCACCTATCAACTCAACGAAAAGGCGCGGTAGCGGTTAAGTCCGCGCCAGAAAAGACAAGATGGAAACGTTCGATTACGTGATTATCGGCGCGGGCTCCGCAGGGAGCGTGCTTGCCAACCGGCTCAGCGAAGACCAGGGCACCCGCATCTGCGTGCTGGAAGCTGGCCCCAGCGACTGGCATCCCTACATCCATCTGCCGGCGGGTTTCATCAAAACCTTCCACATGAAGAGCATCAACTGGGCCTACCAGCAGGAGGTCGGGCCCTGGACCGGCGGCCGCAGCATCTACGCGCCGCGCGGCAAGACGCTCGGCGGCTCCTCCTCGATCAACGGCCACATCTACAACCGCGGCCAGCGCCAGGATTTCGACACCTGGGCACAGCTCGGCAATCGCGGCTGGGGCTATCCGGACGTGCTGCCGTATTTCAAGCGGATGGAGCGACGGGTCGGCGAGGGCGAGGATACGTTTCGCGGCCGCGACGGCGAGCTCACCGTCACCACGATGGACTGGCGCGATCCGCTCTGCGAGGCCTTCATGGCCGGCGCGGTGAGCCTCGGCATTCCCAAAAACCCCGATTACAATGGCGGGATCCAGGAGGGCGTCTCCTACGCCCAGCGCACCATCAAAAACGGCCTGCGCGTCAGTGCCGCGACCGCGTTCCTGCGACCGGCGATGAAACGGCCCAACGTCGATGTGCGCACCCATGCGCATGCCACCAACATCATCTTCGAGGGCAAGCGCGCGGTCGGCGTGCGCTATATCAAGGGCGGCAAAGGCGGCACACCGGTCGAAGTGCGGGCCAACAAGGAAGTCATCCTTTCCGGCGGCACCTACAATTCGCCGCAGCTGCTGCAATTGTCCGGTGTCGGATCGCCGGAGCTGCTGGGCTCGCTCGGCATCGAGGTGCGGCACGCGCTGCCGGGCGTCGGCGAGGGATTGCAGGACCATTACGCGCCGCGCTCGGTCGCCCGCGTCAAGAACATCAAGACCATCAACGAGCTCAGGCGCGGCCTCAGCCTGTGGGTGGAGGCGCTGAAATGGGCGACGACACGGCGCGGCCTGCTGTCGCTGTCGCCGACCATGGTCTACTGCTTCTGGCATTCCGGCGAGAGCACCGAGAGCTCCGATCTGCAGCTGACCTTCACGCCGGCGAGCTACAAGGAAGGCGTGCAGGGCCAGCTCGAGGACGAGCCCGGCATGACCGTGGCGTCATGGCAGCAGCGGCCGGAAAGCCGCGGCTATGTCCGCGCACGCTCGACGGATCCGTTTGCGCCGCCGATCATCCAGACCAACTATCTGGTCGAGGAGCTCGACCGCCGCACCGTGGTCGCCGGCATGAAGCTGGCGCGGCGGTTGTTGTCATCGTCGCCGCTGGCGCCGTATTACGCCTATGAGGATTATCCCGGACCCAATGTGCAGAGCGACGACGAGTTTCTTGCGGCGGCGACCGAGCGCGGCACCACCACCTTCCATCCCGGCTGCACCTGCCGGATGGGCCCCGCCGACGCCAAATGGGCCGTGGTCGACGACCAGCTCCGCGTGCACGGGCTGCAGGGCCTGCGGGTGGTCGATGCCTCGATCATGCCGCGGATGATCTCCGCCAACCTCAACGCCTCGACCCTGATGATTGCCGACAAGGCGTCGGACATGATCCGCGGCAAGGCGGCGCCGGAAGCGGTGGTGGTCGGGTAGGCACGGTACGCGAGCCGCCCGCGCATTGCTGGCGGCAAGCCGGTCGTTCGTCAGCTTGGCGACAAACCCGGGAACTTGTTGCGGCCATGCCACATTTGCGCCGAAACGCGCTGCCGGATCGCAAATCGGGATTTCGCGTCCCGGCGCGAACGGTCATGATGGGCGCATCATTAGTAGTCTTCGTCGCCAACTGGAACTCACCAACGAGAATCTAGATGTCGGATCGAATCATGTCGCTACGACACGGCGCGTGCTTGGCCGCCGGGCTTTGGCTCGCCACCTCCTGGCCATCCAGCGCAGGCGCGCAATGCGTCACGAACGGGTCCGACCAAACGTGCAACAATGTCGGCAACACGACCGGTCCATTTGAAGCCTTTGGAAATGAATCACCGCCTGGGGGGACCGGCGGAAACGGCACCGTCAACAATTCCGGCAATGTCACCGGCGGCCAGACTGCGGGCGGCGGCGATGGTGGCAGCGGCGTTCCACCTCTTGGCAATGGGGGCAGCGGCGGCAACGGAACGGTCAACAATTCCGGCACCGGCAGCGGCGGCTTGTTTGGGAACGGCGGCAATGGAGGCACCGGCGGTAACGCCGGTCTGTTCGGAAATGGCGGCAGCGGCGGTAACGGAACGGTCAACAATTCCGGCACCGGCAATGGCGGCTTGTTTGGCAATGGCGGTAATGGCGGCACCGGCGGTAATGGCGGCACCGGCGGTAATGCCGGTCTTCTCACCGGTAACGGCGGTCAGGGCGGCAACGGCGGCAATGGAGGGGCCAACACTTCCGGCACCGGCAATGGCGGCCTTTTTGGCAATGGCGGTAATGGCGGCACGGGCGGCAATGCCGGCCTGCTCACCGGCAACGGCGGACAGGGCGGCAGCGGCGGCAATGGAGGGGTCGGCATCTCCGGCACCGGCGCCGGCGGGCAGTCCGCGACCGGTGGCGCCGGCGGCAACGGAGGCAGCGGCGGCAACGCGGGCGGCAATGGCGGCAACGGCGGTACCGGCGGCAATGCAGGGCTCATTAACTCAGGCAGCGGTACGGGCGGGCAATCGGCGAACGGCGGCGCGGGTGGCGCAGGCGGCAACGCCAGCACCGGCGGCAATGGCGGTGCCGGCGGCACCGGCGGCAGCGCCACTTTGGGCAATGCCGGCAACGTCGCAGGCGGGATGGTCCTCACCGGTGGCAACGGCGGCGCTGGAGGCAGCGGCGCCGGCGGCCCCGGCGGCAACGGTGGCGCGGGCGGCAGCGCGGCACTGAACAACACAGGCACCGTTATCGGCGGCCTCACCTTGACTGGCGGCAATGGCGGTGCGGGCGGCGCGGGCAGCAGCAATGGAAGCACAGGAGCCGGCGGCAGCGCGTCGCTGAACGCCTATGCCGGCTCGAACATCACTGGAGCGATCGTGCTCGACGGCGCGGCTAAGAATCTGAACTTTTTTGGCGGCAATTACGTCTACACGCTCAACACGCTCGCCGGCGTCAATATTGCCGCTCCTGGAGTGCCTTTTGCCGTTTCCGGCAATACCGTGTCGGTGGTCGATCCGACCAGCTTCGCTGCGAACGTCAGCAACCTCGGCGCTTTCACCCGTGGCGTGTCGGACAGCGTGCCGCTGCTTTCCGGCAACGCGCCGGGAGACGGTGCGCCGCTGGCCTTTGCCGGGCTCGAGCCTACGGCGCAGTCGCGCGTTGACGACGCCTTTGCTGCGATCCCCGGCCTGGCGTCGGCCTATGCCGGCGAAGCTCTCGCGTTCAAGTCGCCAACCGCGTTTTACGCGGAGGGCACGGCGGTGTGGGCGCGCGGCTTTGCCGGCCAGCGCACCCAGCAGCAGGACGGCGCGCTGCTTCGCACCGCCAATCTCTTCTACGGCGGCATGATTGGCGCCGATTTTGCTGCGCGTCCCGATATGCGCTTCGGTGTCTTCCTCGGCGGCGGCAAGACCCGCAGCAGCATCGACTTCAATCAGGGCAGCACGGACTCCGATCTGGTCTTCGGTGGGGCTTATGCCCGCTACAACATCGGGCCGTCCTTCCTGCATGCTTCCGTGCAGGGCGGCGGTTCGCGCAACGCTACCACCCGAACCATCAACAATAATCTCGCCGCCAACGGATTAGAGATCGCCAGCGCCTCCTTCGACGGCTGGTACGTCAGCCCCGAACTGACTCTCGGCCACCGCTTTGCGCTGGGCCAGCTCGCGGACGCCGGCTACACGCTCACACCCTCGTTGCGACTGCGCTATCTGTACGGCGCCTTCGACCGTTACACCGAGACCGGCACTACCGCGCCGCTGACGGTCGGCGGCCAGACGATATCGACGCTGGAAGAGCGCGGGGAGCTGAAGCTGACCCGCAGCCTGGCGCTCAATCCGACGAACCTTCTTTTCATGAATCTGTCCGGCGGTGTGCTGGCGACCCAGCGCCTCGGCAATCCCACCATCAATGCTGCGCTGCTCGGCCAGGCCATCCCCTTTGCCACGCCCGGAGCGGCCGAGGTCTGGGGCGGCTTCGGCGGGCTCGGCCTGGAATGGCGCAGTCGCAACGTGACTTTCTTCGCGGGCGCCGAATATCTTGCGCTGTCCGACAATTCCAAAGTCGTGAGTGGCCGCGCCGGTCTGCGCGTCGGGTTCTGAGGCGAGCCATCGGATCCGGGGCCGCCGCTGCAGATCCCGCAAGGTGCGCCTTCGCGCCAGTCGTTGGCTGCGATAACCGGCCAAAGCCGTTCGTCCGTCCTACACTTCCCTTCGGCTCAGGAACGCCAAACGCTTGAACAGATGGACATCCTGCTCGTTATCGAGCAGCGCGCCGTGCAACGGCGGGATCAGCTCGGGGATTGCGCCCCTCGGCGTGGCTTGCCGTCCGGCCGGCACGAAGCCGGCCGGACGTTGTTTCTACCGCTCGGCCTTCACCAGCTGATAGGTGCCGCGCTCGAACGCGTCGTAGGTCGCCAAGGCCTTGGCGTCGGCGAACGGCAGATACTGCATCATGATCACGCCGGCGATGCCGCGCGCGGGATCGATCCAGAAGAAGGTGTTGTTGATGCCGCCCCAGCTCAGGCTGCCGGAGGAGCGTTTGCCGGGCACCTGGTCGGCGGTGATCAGGAAGCCGAGGCCCCATTTGTCACGTCCGTCGGCGATGAAGGTGAAGTCGGCGCTGCGCGGCAGCGCGCTCTTGAGCGCGGGGACGGTGACTGCGCCGATGTGGTTCTGCCCCATCAGCGCGACCGTATCGGCCTTGAGCACGCGCGCCCCGTCAAGCGCGCCGCCATTGAGCAGCATGCGGACGAAGCGGCCGTAATCGTCCGCGGTCGAAGCGAGGCCGCCGCCGCCGATCGGTGCTGCGATGGTGAGCCCGGGCTGCGGCTTTTGCAGCTCGATGGCGCCATCCATGCGTTCGCCGCCGCGCCACTGCTGCGCGACGAGGCGCGGGCCCTTGGCCTCCGGCACATTGTAGGAGGTATCGTCCATCTTGAGCGGGGCAAAGATGTGCTGGCGGAAATAGTCCTCCAGCTTCTGGCCGGACACCACCTCGACCAGTCTGCCGACGACGTCGGTAGAGGTGCTGTAGTGCCAGCGTTCGCCGGGATCGAACAGCAGCGGTCCGCCGAACGGATAGGTTTCGCCGGCGCGCGGCTTGAAATCGCGCCAGGTCTCGCTGGTGAACGGATAGGCGAGGCCGGAGGTGTGGGTCAGGAAGTGCCTGACGGTCGCCGGTCGCGATGCCGGGCGCAGCTTGTAAGCGCCGGTCGCGGCATCGAACGATTCGAAGACTTTCAGGCCCACGAGCTCCGGCAGGTATTTTTCGGCGGGGTCATCGAGACCGAGGCGGCCCTGCTCGATGAGCTGCATCAAGGCCACCGACGTGATCGGCTTGGTCATCGAGGCGATGCGAAACAGCGCGTCTGAGGTGAGCGGACGACCGGTCGCGACATCCGCCACGCCGAATGCGCTCTGATACAGCACGCGCTCGCGGTCGGTGACCAGCGCGACCACGCCCGGCACATCCTTGCGCTCGACCGCGCTGCGCAGGCTGGCGTCGAGGGCTACGCTGTCAGGTGAATTTTGTGCACTCGCCGTGCCGGCCAACGCCGTAGCCACAATGCTCATGGTGCACACACCCTCTGCCGTCGTCCCCGCGAACGCGGGGACCCATAACCCCGGTCGTCGGATGCAATGATGCGATGTTCAACAGGATGGTTGGCACCATCCACAATTTCGACGGCACGGCGTATGGGTCCCCGCGTTCGCGGGGACGACGTTGAGGGCCTTAGACTTCGCGCCGGCTCAGAAACGCCAGCCGCTCGAACAAATGCACGTCCTGCTCGTTCTTGAGCAGCGCGC
Organism: Hyphomicrobiales bacterium; assembly: GCA_038212905.1. Lineage (GTDB taxonomy): Bacteria > Pseudomonadota > Alphaproteobacteria > Rhizobiales > Xanthobacteraceae > Bradyrhizobium. The sequence goes on along the minus strand of JBBQUA010000009.1, from coordinate 20,797 downwards.
CGTGCAGCGGCGGGATCAGCTTGCGCGGGTCGCGCTCCCTCAGCATTTCCGGCGTCATGTCCTCGTTGAGCAGCAGCTTCAGCCAGTCCAGCAGCTCCGAGGTCGACGGCTTCTTCTTCAGGCCGGGCACTTCGCGCACCTCGAAGAAGATCCGCAGCGCTTCTTCCACCAGGCGCTTCTTGATGCCGGGGAAATGCACATCGACGATCCGCTGCATGGTGTCGGCGTCGGGGAACTTGATGTAGTGGAAGAAGCAGCGGCGCAGGAACGCGTCCGGCAGTTCCTTCTCGTTGTTCGAAGTGATCATCACGATCGGGCGCAACGTCGCCTTGATGTTCTCGCCGGTCTCGTAGACGAAGAATTCCATGCGATCGAGTTCGAGCAGCAGATCGTTGGGGAATTCGATGTCGGCCTTGTCGATTTCGTCGATCAGCAGCACCGGGCGCGTCGGATGGGTGAAGGCGTCCCACAATTTGCCGCGCTTGATGTAGTTGGCGATGTTGGAGACCTTGGTATCGCCGAGCTGGCTGTCGCGCAGCCGCGACACCGCGTCGTATTCGTAGAGGCCCTGCTGCGCCTTGGTGGTGGACTTGATGTGCCAGGTCAGCAGCGGGGCACCGAGCGCCTTGGCGACTTCCTCGGCGAGCACGGTCTTGCCGGTGCCGGGCTCGCCCTTGATCAGCAGCGGGCGCTCCAGCACGATCGAGGCGTTGACGGCGATCTTGAGGTCATCGGTGGCGACGTAGTCTTTGGTGCCGGTAAATTTCATTTCAGTCGGTGCCTTGTTGTTTGTTCTTGAGCGCGAAGCCGCGCCTTGACAGGAAACGAACGCCGGATCGGCGGTCGCATTCGGGGTTAAGGGGGCTGGTCAGACGCGTCTGACCAGCGAGAGGATGACGAGGACGATCACAGCACCAATGGTGGCGTTGACGATATCGCGAAGTGCGCTGCCGCCGAGGCTGACGCCCAAGCGCGGCAATATCCAGCTTGCCACCAGCGCGCCGATGATGCCGATCACGATGTTGCCGATCAGCCCGAAGCCGGCGCCGCGCACGATCAGGCCTGCGAGCCAGCCGGCGATCGCGCCGATCACAATTGCCGCCAGGATACTCATTAAAAATGCCCCACTGAAAAAGCCCCGCTGGGTCCAATTCTAGTTGAAAAACCCGGCAGGTCTAGGCCTCTTGGAGGCGCGCAAGGCCCTTGACGTTGGCGGTGCGGCGGGCAATCTGTAACCCATGTTCTTGCAATTCTTCACATCGCTGCGCGATGCCCAGGTCCCGGTCACCTTGCGCGAATATCTGACGCTGATGGAGGCGCTGAACGCCGACCTCGCCGAGCAGACGGTGGAAAATTTTTATTACCTCTCGCGCGCCTCGCTGGTGAAGGACGAGCGCAACCTCGACAAGTTCGATCGTGTGTTCGGCTCGGTGTTCAAGGGACTGGAGAGCCTGCTCGACGCCATGGAGAAGGCGGACATTCCCGCCGAATGGCTGAAGAAGCTCGCCGAGAAATACCTCACCGAGGAAGAAAAGAAGCAGATCGAGGCGATGGGCTGGGACAAGCTCATGGAAACGCTGCGCCAGCGCCTGAAGGAGCAGCAGGGCCGCCACCAGGGCGGCAGCAAGTGGATCGGCACCGCCGGCACCTCGCCGTTCGGCGCCCACGGCTACAATCCGGAAGGCGTGCGGATCGGCCAGGACAAGAACCGCAACAACCGCGCCGTCAAGGTGTGGAACAAGCGCGAGTTCAGGGATCTCGACGGCAATGTCGAGCTCGGCATTCGCAACATCAAGATCGCGCTGCGGCGCCTGCGCAAATTCGCCCGCACCGGCGCCCCCGACGAACTCGACCTCGACACCACGATCCGGGAGACCGCCAATCACGGCTATCTCGACGTCCATATGCGCCCCGAGCGGCGCAATGCGGTCAAGGTGCTGGTGTTTTTCGACATCGGCGGCTCGATGGATTCGCATATCGAGCAGGTCGAGGAGCTGTTCTCGGCGGCGAAGAGCGAATTCAAGCACATGGAATATTTCTACTTCCACAACTGTCTCTATGAGGGCGTCTGGAAGCAGAACAAGCGGCGCTTTACCGACCGCACGCCGACCTGGGACGTGCTGCATAAATATCCGCACGACTACAAGGTGGTGTTCGTCGGCGACGCCTCGATGTCCCCTTACGAAGTCATGGTGCCCGGCGGCTCGGTCGAACACGTCAACGAGGAGGCCGGCTCGGTCTGGCTGGAGCGCATCACCCGCACCTATCCGCATGCGGTGTGGCTCAACCCGGTGGCGCAGAAGCACTGGGACTATTCGGAATCCACCACCATCATCCGCCGGCTGTTCGCCGAACGCATGTACCCGATCACGATCGAAGGCCTCGAAGGCGCGATGAAGGAACTGGTGCGGTAACAAATCGCCGTCATTCCGGGGCGCGCGCAGCGCGAACCCGGAATCTCGAGATTCCGGGTCTGGTCCTTCGGACTATCCCGGAATGACGGAGCAGCAAGAGGGACCATCAATGCCCCAGACCATCCACACCGGCATCAAGGCCTTGATCGAGGGAGCCAATGCCGAGATCGAGACCTTGAGCGCCGCCGACGCTATCACGGCGGCGCAGAGTGCTGACGTCGTCCTCGTCGATATCCGCGATCCCCGCGAGATCGAGCGCGACGGAAGAATCCCGGGCGCGTTTTCCTGTACCCGCGGCATGCTCGAATTCTGGATCGATCCGGCCAGTCCCTATGCCAAACCGATGTTCCAGGAGGACAAGAAATTCCTGTTTTATTGCGCCGGCGGCCTGCGCTCGGCGCTGGCGGCCAAGACCGCGCAGGACATGGGACTGAAACCGGTCGCGCATGTGGCCGGCGGTTTTGCCGCCTGGCGCGACGCCGGCGGTCCGGTGGAAAAATTCGAACCGAAGAAGAAGGTTTGAGGTTTGCTTCGTCATTCCGGGGCGCGCGTCAGCGCGAACCCGGAATCTCGATCGAGCTTGTTACGTCGAGACTCCGGGTTCGCGCCTTCGGCGCGCCCTCGGATGTGCAATTGCACATCGGGGAATGACAACAGGGATTGGGTATCATGACATCATCGACCGACGATCCGCTGGTGACCACCGACTGGCTCGCAGCCCGTCTCGACGACGCACAGGTCAAGATCATCGACGCCTCCTCCAAACTGCCCGGCGTGCTGCCGTTGCCGTCGGAGGATTATCTCGGCGGCCATATTCCGGGCGCGGTGTTCTTCGACGTCAACGCCATCGCCGCGCCCGATGACCCGCGGCCGCATATGTTTCCCGATGCCGCGCAGTTCGCCCGCGACGTCGCCGGGCTCGGCATTTCCTCCGACGATACCGTGGTGGCCTATGATTCCGGCGGCTGGACCGCGGCCCCGCGGGCGTGGTGGATGTTTCTGTCGTTCGGTCATCCCAATGTGAAGGTGCTGGACGGCGGCCTGAAGAAGTGGCTGCGCGAGGGCCGCCCGACCCATTCCGGCAAGGTCACGCCGAAGCCCGGCAAGTTCCGGGGGACGCTCGATTCCAGCTATGTCCGCAGCCAGCAGCAACTGGTGGGCAATCTGGAAACCAAAGCCGAGCAGGTGATCGATGCGCGGGCGCGGCCGCGTTTCGAGGGAACCGTTGCCGAGGTGTGGCCGGGCCGCCGCTCGGGCCACATTCCGGGCAGCCGCAACGTGCCCTACAACGAACTGTTCGATGCCGGCACCGGTGCGATGAAGCCGCTGGAGGATTTGCGCCAAGCGTTCACGGCGGCGGGCGTCGACCTGACCAAACCGATCGTGACCAGCTGCGGCTCCGGCGTCTCCGCGCTGGTGCTGACGCTGGCGCTGTACCGGCTCGGCGTGCGCGGGTCAGCGTTGTATGACGGCTCGTGGGCCGAATGGGGCCTGCCCGACGGCCCGCCGATCGCGACCGGCCCGGCGTAACCCCTTAGCGGCTGCGGGTGGTGATCGTCGGTTGCGCGAACGGATCGGCGGCGAGTTGCGCAGCCGCGGCCTGTCGCGCGCGCAACGCGATCCTGCGTCGCTCCTTGGCGCGCCGCGCCTGCCGTCGTTTCTTGCTCGCATCAGGGTCGGGCTTGGCGCTGGCGGCCTTCGCCGGCGGCTGCGCCTCGATGGCAACGGGCGGACCGCCCAAGGTAGCGATCCTGGTCGAGGCGATCCCGGTGCCCGCCGCGGGCGGGACGATCGCTGGTTCGGCAGCGGGCGCCACGGCTTCATCGGCCTGTGGCAAGACCTGCTCCGCCGCAGCAACCCTGGCTTCCTCGGCGGGGGCGAGGGTGTCGACGGCCGGCGCCTCGCTTTGCACTGAAATTTCCGGGATCGCGATCTCAGGCTTGGCGGCCTCCGGCGAGGTTTTGTCGTGCGGCTCCAGCGCGGCGATTTTCTCGGGCTGATCCGGCGTCGGCGCAGTCGCCGGCTCCGCGGTCGTCGGAATACGGTCCGAGGCCGTCGGCTGTGCCGGCTCCGGTTCGACGCGCAGCATCGCCAGCACGGGGATCGGCTCTTCTCCCGGGGTTTCCCTGGGGGGCTCCCTTGACGTCACCCCCGGCGGGGTGTCCTGCCCGGCAAATTTCGGCGCTGACGCTACACGCCACGCCGGGGGGCCGGCAAATTCCTCGTGGGCGGCGCGCAGCAGCGCCGCCGCGCCGAGCCCGAACACCAGGACCGACATTGACAGCACGATCGCGGCGAGCAGAAAGCGAAAGCCGGGAAGCATGGACGCGATTTCTGCCTTCGCAGCCGTGCTGGGAAGGCCTTTGAACCCTGGGGAACGCGGTGACCACACAAATTGACCGGCTTCGCGACGCGGGCCGCCGCCGGCGCGCAGCGAATCAGGCAGATTTCAGGATAGCCCAACCGCTTCCCCTGCGTTTGCACGAATTCGGTGGCACGGACCCCCGCCGACCCCGTTTTCTTGCGGGGTGCGGCATCGTTGCAACGCCGCGCGCGGTCATCACAATATACTGGAATCGGGCCTGATTTTGCGGTTTTGTCTTGAATGCGCCGCTATCTTCCGGCATCTGCCGTTAACGGTCCGGTGTCGGCTTGGGGTCTATACAAGAGCGATGATGATCAAACGCATTCTGACGATTTGTGCTGCCTTGGCGGCGGGCGCGGCGGGAACCTCGATGGGGATCTCTGTTGCCCTGGCGCAAGGCTATACGCAGCCCTCCGGTCCGCTGTATTCGGCCGCGCCGGCGCCCTATCCGCCCGGCGGCTATATTGTCGATGAACGCCGCGCCCCCGGCGCGCCGGATTTCGACGCGCTGGAGGACGATGAGGCCGCGCCAAACGGACAGAGTTCCACCGCGCTGTCGCCTCCCGGTCCGGTGCTCTCCCCGACCGATCCGCGCTATGGCAGGCCGGACAGCCGGCCGGTCTATTCCGACCGTACCCCCGGTCCGATCCTGTCGCCGAGCGATCCGCGCTATGGCCGCCCCGATGGACCGCCGCCGGTGATCTATTCGGACCGCCCCGCCGGTCCGCCGCAACAGACTTATTCGGATCGCGGCAATGACGAACCGCGCTCGCTGCGTCCGCCAGGAGCCATCGGCGAGTCCGCCGGCGTCACCGGAGCGCTGCCGCCGCAAGCCCCGCAGGGGGCCGATGGCCGGCCGATGGTGTTGTCCGCGCTTCCGCCCGAAGAACAGCCCGAAGTCGGTCCGGCGCAGTTGCCGCCGCACCTGCGCAAGCAGGAAGTGGCCTACGCCACCAAGGAACCGGCGGGAACGCTGGTCGTAGATACCCCGAACACCCACCTCTATTACATCCTAGGTAATGGGCGTGCGATCCGCTACGGCGTCCGCGTCGGCCGCGACGGCTTCACCTGGAATGGGGTGCAGAAGGTCACGCGCAAGGCCGAGTGGCCGGATTGGCATCCGCCGACCGAGATGATCGAGCGCCAGCCCTATCTGCCGCGCTTCATGGCCGGCGGCCCCGGCAACCCGATGGGCGCGCGCGCCATGTATCTCGGCTCCACCGTGTTTCGTATCCACGGCACCAACCAGCCCTCGACCATTGGCAAGTTCGTCTCGTCAGGCTGCATCGGCATGCTGAACGACGACGTCTCGGACCTGTTCGACCGGGTCAAGGTCGGCACCCGCGTGGTCGTGCTTCCCGGCGGCGGGCCGCCGGCATCGACCGCCACCGCTTCAGCCCAGCAGCCGCTGCCCCCGGGCCCGGCGCAGGCGTATAACGCTCCGGTGCCCGGCCAACAGCCGACCGTGGTGCCGCCGCTGCCCGCGCCGGTGACGGTGCGCTAGGCGAGGGATCGAAACAATCATCGTCAAAAAGGCCCGCTTGAGCGGGCCTTTTTTTATTCGTCATTGCGAGCCAACGGGTCGCGCGAATGCGCGCCCGATGACAGGCTCCGCGAAGCAATCCATCTTCCATCCTTGTTGAGGCAATGGATTGCTTCGTCGCAAGTGCTCCTCGCAATGACGGCCGATAGTCCGTCAGTGACGTTTTACGCCAGCCTTAGCAGCGGCGCGCCCTTGAACCAGGCGTCGATGCCCTCGACCATCTGGTTGTAGTGGTTGCGAAAGCTCTCCTCGGTGACGTAGCCGAGATGCGGCGTCAGCACGAGGTTGTCGAGCTTGCGGAACGGATGGTCTGTTGGCAGCGGCTCGACCGAGAACACGTCGACCGCGGCGCCGGCGATCTTCTTCTGCTGCAGGGTCCGCAGCAAGGCATCTTCGTCGATGATCGGGCCGCGCGCGGTGTTGACGATGTAGCTGGTCGGCTTCATCCGGGCGAGCTCCGCGGCTCCCACCAGTCCGCGCGAGCGCTGGCTCAGCACCACGTGGATGGTGACGATGTCGGCGGTGGCGAACAATTCCTCCTTGCTGGCGTAACCGACCCCGACCTCCTTGCATCGTTCCGGTGTCAGGTTCGGGCTCCAGGCGATCACCTTCATGCCGAACGCCTTGCCCAGCGCCGAAACCTTGGCGCCGAGCTTGCCGAGGCCGACCACGCCGAGCGTCTTGCCCTCGATCTCGATCCCGGCGAATTTCTGCAAGGGCTCGCCGGCATGCATGCGCGCGTTCTCGCGGCCGATATTGCGGGTCAGTTCCAGGATCAGGCCCATCGTCAGCGGCGCGGTGGGATCGCGGGAAAATTGCGTCCCGCACAGCACGATCCCTTGCTCTTTCGCCGCCTCCAGATCGAGCGCGGCGTTGCGCATGCCCGAGGTGATGAACAGTTTCAGCTTGGGCAGGGCCGCGAACAGCGCGCGTGGAAACGGCGTGCGTTCACGCATCGCGCAGATAATTTCGAAATCCTTCAGCGCGCTGGCGGCGGCTTCCTGCGAAGCGAAGGGCTGGTCGAACACCGTGACGTCGACGCGATCGGAGACCTTCGACCAGTCCGCGACCGTCAAGGCCACGTTGAGATAGTCGTCGAGAATTGCACAGCGCAGCCGCGTCATGGAAAGGTCCGTTCATGGCGATGATGACGGGCGGAAACGCCGCGTCGGGGAAGCGCCATGGTCGCGCGCAATCGGCGGGCGCGCAAGCGCCTGCGGCTATAAATGCGCCCGCGGCCAAAAATGCGCCTGCGGCACGAAAGCGTTGGGTTCAAATGCCGGTTGAAATCAGTTCGACTGGCGCTGCGACGATGCGGTCTGCTTGGCGCGCCAGGCCGGGCCGGGGCCACGCATGTAATGCAGTTCCGGCCGGTAGGTGTTGAAGGCCCGGGCGAGGAACTGATGCCAGAAATCGCGGATTTCGGCCAAGTGACCCGTCAGGGGATGGGTACGTCCGTCGCGGCGTTCCCCCGGGATGGAGAGCTGTTCTGACGTGACCGTTGCCATGACCAAACCTGCCTTCTTGCCGGACGACTTCTGTCGCGCGGAGCGCTTTTTGCGGCGCTGCGGGCAGTTTCGGGCGGGAGTCATTAAAAGAAGGTTTCAATTGCACCTACCCGTAATGATACTGGTGAACGAACAGAAAACGTTGCCGCGCGGTTGCCCTTTGGGGCCTGTGCCGCTACATCAGCGGCAGCAAATTTCCGTAAAATCCACGGTTTCCAAATCCACGGTTTCAAGGGATCGCGATGGCCCGTCAATTCGTCTATTTCATGCAGGGTCTGTCGAAGACCTACCCGACCCGCAAGGTGCTGGATAACGTCCATCTGTCGTTTTACCCCGACGCCAAGATCGGCGTGCTCGGCGTCAACGGCTCGGGCAAATCGACCCTGCTGCGGATCATGGCCGGCCTCGACAAGGAATACACCGGCGAGGCCTGGGTCGCCGAGGGCGCGCGGGTCGGCTACCTCGAACAGGAGCCGCATCTCGACGCCGACAAGACGGTGCGCGAGAACGTCATGCTGGGCGTCGCCAAGCAGAAGGCGATCATGGATCGCTACAACGAACTGGCGATGAACTATTCCGAGGAAACCGCCGATGAAATGACCAAGCTGCAGGACGAGATCGAGGCCGCCGGCCTCTGGGATCTCGACAGCAAGGTCGACCAGGCGATGGACGCGCTGCGCTGCCCGCCCGACGATTCGGATGTGACAAAGCTCTCCGGCGGCGAGCGCCGCCGCGTCGCTCTGTGCAAGCTGCTGCTCGACCAGCCCGAACTGCTGCTGCTGGACGAACCGACCAACCACCTCGACGCCGAGTCGGTGTCATGGCTGGAAGGCCATCTGCGCAACTATCCCGGCGCCATCCTGATCGTCACCCATGACCGCTACTTCCTCGACAACGTCACCTCCTGGATTCTCGAACTCGACCGCGGCAAGGGCATTCCCTACGAGGGCAACTACACCTCCTGGCTGTCGCAGAAGCAGAAGCGAATGGCGCAGGAAGGCCGCGAAGACGTCGCCCATCAGAAAACGCTTCTCCGCGAACAGGAATGGATTGCGTCCTCGCCCAAGGCGCGACAGGCCAAGTCCAAGGCGCGTTACCAGCGTTACGAGGACCTGCTGAAGCAGGCCAGCGACAAGCAGACCCAGACCGCGCAGATCACGATCCCGGTGGCCGAGCGTCTCGGCCAGAACGTGGTCGATTTCGAGGGCCTGACCAAGGGTTTCGGCGACAAGATCCTGATCGACAATTTGACCTTCAAGCTGCCGCCCGGCGGCATTGTCGGCGTGATCGGCCCCAACGGCGCCGGCAAGACCACGCTGTTCCGGATGATCACCGGACAGGAAAAGCCCGACCAGGGCACCATCACGGTCGGCGAGAGCGTGCATCTTGGCTATGTCGATCAATCCCGCGACAGTCTCGACGGCAAGAAGAGCGTGTGGGAGGAAATTTCCGGCGGCAACGAACTCATCCTGCTCGGCAAGCGCGAGGTCAATTCGCGCGGCTATTGCTCGTCGTTCAACTTCAAGGGCGCCGACCAGCAGAAGAAGGTGGGCGCGCTGTCAGGCGGCGAACGCAACCGCGTGCACCTGGCCAAGATGCTGAAGTCCGGCTCCAACGTGCTGCTGCTCGACGAACCCACCAACGATCTCGACGTCGACACGCTGCGCGCGCTGGAAGAGGCACTGGAGGATTTTGCCGGCTGCGCCGTGATCATCAGCCATGACCGCTGGTTTCTCGACCGCATCGCCACCCACATGCTGGCCTTCGAGGACGACAGCCATGTCGAATGGTTCGAAGGCAATTTCCAGGATTACGAAAAGGACAAGATGCGAAGGTTGGGTCAGGATTCCATCATTCCGCACCGGGCGAAGCACAAGAAGCTGACGAGGTAAGACGTAGCCTTAGTCGGGGATCATGACGGGCACGGCGTGCCGTCGGGCCGCCTCGGCCAGACGGTCGTCGAATGTTGCGAGCGTCGCACCACTAAGGCGCGTTATCGCGAGGTGAATGGCGTCGGGCGCGCTGAGCTTTGAAGTGAAGTCTCGGACAATCTGGCCGGCCGCGGCCATGTGTTCGGGCGCACAGCGCACGATCTGGACGTTGCGAGACAGCCACTCGTCAAATCGGCGGAATGCAAGATTTGCCGTTTCGGCCGTCAGTCGATTCATTCTGACCCGACGCGAGACCACAGCCGAGAACTCGACGGCGCAAAAATCGCTGGCCAGAAAGGTTGGTTTTTCCCGGACCAGCCAGCTGTCTGTTCTGGATGAGTGTGCGTCCTGCAGCAGCAGCGCGACCACCACGCTGGTGTCGAGGTAATGGCTCACTCGAAATCGTCTCGCATCGCGCGAATTTCGGCGACGGTATCGCCATCGAAGGATGGCAGACTTTCACGGCATTGCCGAAGCCACTCGATATCCGCCGCGGTCACGGGTCGGCCAGCCGGCGCGGCCGGCCGCAACTCGACGACCGGCTTGCCATGTCGCGTGATGGTGACCTGCTGGCCGTTCAAGGCTTCATCGACCAGCTTCGAGAGCTGATCTTTGGCTTGAGCAATGGAATAGGTGGACATAGCCGCCTCCGAATATGGCCATATATGGCTATATTTTTCGAAATTTGCAAGCGCAGGTGGTCTCCTCAGCGAAAGTCCCTCGATCTTATGCGAGCGCTGCTCCGAGACGAGCACCTCGGCCGGCAAATCCACCAATGTTGCGTCCAGCCCGGAAAAAATCGTCGCGCACGACCAAAACCGAAAACCAGCAGGCGCGCCTCGGTAGCCCGTAGGATGGGTGGAGCGAAAGCGATACCCATCATGCTTTACTCTTGCCGTGATGGGTTTCGCGAAAAGCTCAACCCATCCTACGAGCTGGCGTTCGAGGACGACGCCCATGTCGAATGGTTCGAGGGCAGTTTCCAGGACTACGAGAAGGACAAGATGCGAAGGCTGGGGCAGGATTCGATCATTCCGCACCGGCTGAAGTACAAGAAGCTGACGAGGTAAGGCGGAGTTCGATATCGCCGAACCCGTCGAGAAAGCTGCGGGCGCGCGGCAGCGCGTCGTAAAGAAATTGCTTCGGCTCTCGCAGCCAAAGTCCCTCGATCTGCCGCGAGCGCTGTTCCGAAATCAGAACGTCGGTCGGCAAATCCATCAGCGTTTCGTCCCAGCCCGGAAAGAACCGTCGGCAGCGCTTGAAGACGGGGCGTGGGATTTTGATCCTCAACTCAAATGGCGCTGAAGCTCGTTTCGAAGCGCATCCAAACGATTTACCCGTTCGCGCTTTTCTGGATTGTTGCGCGCTTTCTCAATCAACTCGAACAACTGGTTCATTTTTCCATAGTCAAGCGTAAAGCTTTGGGGCTCACCGTAACCCTTCATTTCGTTACTCCTTGGTTTGCACGTCGGGCGCTCGCTCTTGAATTATCTTATCGATTATAAACAGGGGTGCCTACTTTCCGAATCTTTGTGAGCCGAACCCAATTCCCTTTTCCCCGCTCGGTCTGCCAAAACCACCAGCCATTTGTTGAGCGCTTGATTGCGGCTTTGGCAGCAAGTGATAGGGATGAATAGAATTTTCCTTTGAAGCGCACACGACCGTCGCGCCGTATGATCGCTCGAAATGTTTGATCTTTGTTCGTGGCTTTCAAGCGCGCGCCAGTCGGGAATAGCCGGGTAAGTTCGGTTTCTGCGCGGGGTTTTAGCGCGCCGTCAGCTTCGTCCACAAAACTGTCAAAAAGGGAAGACGTCTCACGATTGAATTTATTTTTGATCGCCTTCATAATTTGGCGTTTCATATCCTTCGACTGAGCAAGCTTGCCGCTTTGCTTTGCGCCAGGAGGCTTACTGATACGTAGCAGAAGGGCTTCAATTTCTCTGAGATGCTGATCCTTGATTGTAAGATAAATTGAGAAATGATCCCACATTTTGCCGTGACGATTTTTTCCATGTGCGGTCAGCCTGTGTCGCAGTGCGCTAGCAAGGCCCACGTAATAAAGCCTATTCTTTCGATACAACGCATAGACACCGGTGTTGCGACCAATGAATTCTCGAACTACATCGGGATGGCGAAGCAGCAAATCTTTAGAAACCCGCTCCAGATGAGCGAAAACGAGAGCCTCCCTTCGAAGGCGGCGTGGCCGCCGTTTTTGTTCAGTTGCCATCGGTCCCTACTCGTAGAATCAATTGTTAAACGACAAACAGAAGCTAGCGGTTTGGCTGCGAACGCGCGAGAAGTCCCGCAACCGTTGAGCGGCAGCTTGGTGAGCGCTGGGGAAGGCGCGACTGAAAGGCACAACAGTGTCTAGGGTGAAGTCGTGGTGCATCGTCGTCGAAAATATGCGGCAAATCAATAAGTTATGGCAGTCTTGGTGGAGTGGATTCGCGGTGCGCCGCCCCCTGCGACATATTTAAATATTGTCTTCCTGTTCCTGGGGAAGGGGCGTTGGCCATCGTTCTTACAACGCGTGCGGACGAGCGGTGTCGAAGCGTACGGCAAAACCGTGTGGACCTGACGCCTCATATCAGAGGTCGGCGTCAAGTCTGTGGAAGGCAAGTCGGCCCGACCGTGCCCGGAAGCCGGTTTTCCGCAGGCGACGAAGGCGAGAAGAGCCCGATACTCCGGGGTGAGCGCGAGATAAGGGCCGTAGGGCGGATTCCCTTTAATCCGCCATCTCGTATGGCTCGGCGGGTTAAAGTGAACCCGCCCTACGCGAGCTTAATATCAACGACTTGCAGCGACGCGCTTTTTCCTTTGTCATCTCTTTGGCATCTCACAGACCAAGCCGCAGGGTCACAGGCTGATCAAAAACGGCAGGGTGGCGACTCCCGTCAGCGGATGGATACCGAGTCGGGTGTAGATTTCCTTCTTCAAGATATCCTCGTAGCCAGTTCCGAACGCCGACTCGGCAATAGCCATCTGGATGTCCTGCTCCGCCTCCGAAACCCACTTCAAAAAATCATTCACCGCATCGTCCATAGTCTTGCGGTCCGTAGACACAGAAAACGTGGAGCGCCCCAACAGGATAGCCCGGATGATGGCCTCCGCGACGGGCCTCGGATGCGTAGCGGCATATACCACTTCACCGCCCTTGGCTCTCACCTCGATATCGTAGCTATCGAGCAAGTGACCGATGCTGATTTCCTTCAAGTTGCTTCGGTCGAATATCAGTGGGAGGTCGAGCTTGGCGCCAACGGCGAAGTCGTCGGGAAAGTTCTTTGTTTTGAGCTTCGGTTCGATGGCATGTACGATCGAATCAGCAACGTTGCCGATGCTGTCGGATTGCTGCTTTTTAGTTTTCTTCTTCTTGTCTTCCGCGACCGATATCCGAGACTTACAAGTCGAGCGGATGTCCTCGTACATCTGATCCACCGAAACGTCACGCCCGGCGGTTTTCAGCACCCACTCATCGAGCGTGCGCAAGCTCTTCCCTGGACTCCAGTTATCCGACGCCCAATCGATAGGATTTTCCTTGTCCCAAACGTCTTGGGCAAGGCTTACGAGCCTTTTGCGTGAACCAGCCTTGATCTGCGAAATATCCAGTACCGGATAATCCCGCAGCTTTTTCGTAGGGGCTTCGAGCGCCCCTGCGCCCATACTTGCTGAACCGTTTATTTCAAGACTATATGTGAAGAGAGAGCTGGTAAGAACCGCTGCAAGCTCGGTCCACTCGATGCCTGCAACTGGGCTGACGCTGTTCAACCGCTGATCCACGAGTGATGCTTTATTAAAAAGAAACGGCGCGTAGATTGTATTGAAAGCCTTGCGAAGCCAGATGTGATGGAAAGCAGGCTTTGCTTTCGGTGAGTACCAAAGGCCGCCGCTCTGAGCTTCAAGCGCTTCGCGGATGGTTAGGTTTTTTCCGGTCTGCTTCTTTTCGGCAGCGCTACGATCAGCCATCGCCTCGATGTAACGCCACGCGCCTGTTCCGCGAAGATCGGCACGTTTTCCGCGGCACACGAAAAGCCACAGGGACGGTTCTGGGTCCTGCGCGTACTCGGACGTATCCAAATCTTTGAGCATGAGCATAGGAGCGAGATATTTTTTCTCGATGCCGTACGTGCTTGCCGTCGCCGCGTTTACATAGAAAAAGTCGTTCTGCAGTGATTTGTAACCGAGACTTACGTTAGCGATTTTCTGAAGGGTCGTGAACATTTAGGCCGCCCCCTCGAAAATTGAGTAATACGAGAGTGGCGCGCGCAAATATTTTGACCAGTTGCGAGGCTTGGTTCGATCTGAGTTGAGTGCCGCCCGCTCGCCGCCCGGATCAACTAGTTTGATACGGAAGCGATCGTTCTCGAGCGAGACAGAACTTTCGAGTTCCTGGGCCAATGCTATTACCCGATCCCAATACTCGCCCTTCCCACTAGTGAGTTGATTGATAGGCTGCTTCAGTGTCACGAACCGTATGGGCTCGTCTGGTGCCATTTCCGGACCCTTCTCCGCGACAAGCAACACGGCGTTTATGTCCACTTGTGGGAAAAACGACTCCGCATTTGAGGCGATCACAGACGTGACGCGAATAGTCCCGAGAAGCGCCCGTTGTAGAGATATGGCGTAGTCGGATGTCAGCCAGCTCGCGGGCGTTACGAAGCCGAGCCGTGAGCCGTCTTTCATCAAACGAGTTGCATGGTAGATGAAAAACGCGAAGAGATCTGTCTTTGCTCCCGCATCGAACCCGGCACTCACGGCTGATTGAAAGAGCTTCTCCCGGTATCGGGGATCAAGGTCATCCTGGTTCTGGGACCGAAGATATGGTGGGTTGCCAACGATGCAATCGAACGCCGGGATCGGTATATGGACCTTCTTTGTCCCTGATGCCTGTTGGGGCGCGGGAAACTCAATGGTGTCTTTCAAATTGCGCGTGAAGAAATTACTGACGTTGATTCGTGGGAAGTTTTCGTACTCCGCCATGTCTTGCCGGTAGAGGTTGATAACCGCCAACTCCGCTGCGAATGGACTGACATCGAAACCCCAGATGATCGAAAGCAGCTCCTTGTGTGAAAGGTTAGCCGTATGTGCAAGGTAGCCGTACGCACTCATGAGAAACGTGCCGCTGCCGCAGCCAGGGTCTAAGACAAACGGCCGCGCTCCGTCGATAGTGCTTGCGACCAATAAGTCCGCAACGGGTCGGGGAGTGTAAAATTGCCCAAGCAGAATTTGCTGCCCGCGCGGTATCAGGTGTTCGAAGATTGACCCGAGCACGTCATCCGTGAGCGAGGCCCAATCGTATGCGTCAAATTGCTCGATGAGCCGGCGAAGAATTGACTGTGCTTCCTTTGCGACAGGAACGAGTGCTTCGAGGGGCTCCGGCTTGAACAGTGCCTCATAGTCATATCGGCGAACATCATCCCAATACGGCTTGAGCGCAGCGGGAAGTATATCCTTCGCGCCGATCTTGATTTCTTTCAGCGCGGGGATTTTTCGCCGAAGCGCGAAGTAAAACAGTATCTGACCAATATAGCGGTAACCAATTTGTCCCGCGATCGCGTAGTCGATGTCGTCAACAAATCCATCGAAGCCCTGCTCGGTCGCGATCTGCTTTAGCTGCTTACGGAGTTTGCGGTCGGTGCCCGATGCCTTCTTGAGATCCTTGTAGAAAATCGTTCGAAGCTGCGCGATGCTTTCAGTCAGCCGTGTAACGAAAATGTCCGGGTCGATGGCGTGCTGATGGCCCAAGCCCGAAATATTGTGGATGACTGCCGCATCCAGAATTTCGACCGCCTGTTTGTGGAGGTCCTTCTTGAAGTTCGCCTTCAACCAGTCCCCTACTTGAGTGAGCGCCAGCGGGTGGGTAGACCTGTGGATTACCTCAGTCGGGTTCGGCGTGTGTGGCGGATAGGTGGTTTCATATATCTCGAAATCCCGCATGTTCCAAAGTGCGAAATACTTCGCCTTCCAAAACCGGCCCTTCTCGATGGCGTCAGCGAAAAAAGCAGGGTCGTTTATCGGCGTGGTCGGCGTCTTCAGTTCGATAGCGAGAAAGGGCAGTTCTGCAAGACGATCAATCCAAACGATCATATCACTTCGCTTGCCGCTCGTTTTGCGCGGTTTCTCTTGCGTCGCAGTATCCAATCCGAGTGTGCGCTTAGTCAGCTCGGTATTGAGCCAGCTTATGACCTGTCCCTGGAATTCCTGCTCGCTGCTGTCTTTCCGGCCTGCCTTCTTCGCCATGCTCGTCCCTGCCTTCGCTGTGGCAGACCCTAGCACCGAGAATCATCGTCGGGCCACCGCTCTATTTGCGTTGGACGGGATGAAAAGGCATCGTCACTGTGGAGAGCCGCGCCGCAGTACATGCACGGTGGGGGCTAGAATCCTGATACCGAGCCGGTGCATACGGCCAAACTACAAGGGTCGTCGGCCAAGCCGCTGAAATGGTAAAGACTTTTGGTAAAATAAGTGAATGAGCCTCCCCTGCGACAAATTAACCCGTCGGGTAAAATTTCGCTTTTCCAGAAGGGCGAAACACCTTTATGAATCACCCCATCCTGTCCTCTTGGAAGGGGCGTTGGCCATCGTTACCGAACGTTGGGGCAGGAGTTGCGGTGGACGCGGCGGCATCGTGCGCGGAAAAGGACGGCAGGGCGGGTAAACTCCGTGAGCGGTTCTGGAACGTGTTGACGAGCGGTGCTGACGCGTACGGCAAAAGCGTGTGGACCCGATGCCTGAAACTGGTAGGCGTCAAGTCTTGCGGAGGCGCTGATGGCCCGACCGGGCCGGGTGCCGGTTTCCGTGAGGCGACGGAGGCGACAAAGGCCATGAATTCTCCGGGGTGAGCGCGCCATAAGCCGTCAAGCCATTGCGCAGGGAATGTCGGATGTTCTCCGCTGCCCTGTATGCTCGTGTGCAGCTTTTTTTATACGACTTCGCACACGAGACCGCGGGTGCAGCGCGCATCCGGCATTCCCTGCTCCCTTATTCAAGGGAGAAACGACCGGCAAACCTCGGGCTATCCGTGCCGCGAGATCGCGGACGTGTATCTGGTGGATAAATCCGGGAGCGGTCGCCCTGGTCGCGCATTGACGGGGACGACAGCCATGTCGAATGACGCTGGTGTCGAGATAGTGACCCGTTAAAAATCGTCGCGGATCGCTCGAATGTCGGCCACGGAGTCACCATCGAAGGAGGGCAAACTTTCACGGCATTGTCGAAGCCATTCGATGTCTTCGGCAGTAACGGGTCGGCCAGCCGGCGCTGCCGGTCGCAATTCAACGACCGGCTTGCCGTGTCGCGTGATGGTGACCTGCTGGCCGTTCAGCGCTTCATCGACCAGCTTCGAAAGTTGATCCTTTGCCTGAGCAACGGAATAAGTCGGCATTGCCTCCAGGACTGGCCTACCCCACCTTCTCCGCCAGCCACATTTTGATCAACGATTGATACGGAACGTCGCGCTTGTTGGCGGCGATCTTGATTTGCTCCAGCAGGCCCAGCGGCAGGCGAATTGAGATTGCCGTGGTCGAAGGCTTCAGGTTGGGAAAGCGGACGCGCTCGGCCTTGCTCCAGTCGAGGTAATCGGTGGAGTCGTGGGTTTCCCAGAACTTCCGTTCGTCGGCTTCGGTCTTGAAGGAGGGAATTGATTTAAGCTTGCCCATAGGCCGTTCTCTCCTTTCGGTGCATATCTCGCGCCGAGATCACCCGGATCAATGTTCCATTCTGCCGGAGGGTGAAGGTGATATGCAGCAGACGGTTCTGGGCCGTCTTTCCCAGCGCATTAAATCTCGGTTCACGTTCACTGTGCCTGGCATCCTCGACAACGATCAGCGGATCGTTGAAGAAGACACTCTCCGCTTCGGCCTGACTGACGTCGTGCTTATCCGCACTCTTGCGGCGGTTGCCATCGTCCCAGTCGAAACCCGAGATCTGGTCAAGGTCGATCATCATGTATATGTTCAATATATACAAAAAGAGGGATGATGCAATACTGCTTCGAGCAAGTGGCCGTGCCGGCCCGTGCTGATCCTTCCACTTTGATTTGCAGAACAGGCAACTTGAGCGAGGCGGCGCATCCCGCCTGCGCCAAATGGCCGCTCAGCCCGGTTTGTCCGAAAATGTGCCATATACCAAGTGCTAGAACAGCCGCGAGTCGCCCATCTGAATCTCGCCACAGAAAGCCCCCCGAACCATGTCCAAGACGCCGGCAACACCGCTGCCCCCCAAGGTTTTGAGGGCGGCATTGCGTCCGATCCCGATGCTGATCTTCGGCTCGCGCTGGCTGCAGCTGCCGCTGTATGTCGGGTTGATCGTGGCGCAGGGCGTCTATGTCGTGCTGTTCCTGAAGGAGCTGTGGCACCTGTTCTCCCACGCTTTCGACTTCAGCGAGCAGCAGATCATGCTGGCGGTACTCGGGCTGATCGACGTGGTGATGATCTCCAACCTCCTGGTGATGGTCATCGTCGGCGGCTACGAGACCTTCGTCTCCCGCCTCAATCTGCAGGGGCATCCCGACGAGCCGGAATGGCTCAGCCACGTCAACGCCAGCGTGCTCAAGATCAAGCTGGCGATGGCGATCATCGGCATCTCGTCGATCCATCTGTTGCGCACCTTCATCGAGGCCGGGGCGCTGGCGACTGGAAAGAGCAACTACACCGAAACCGGCGTGATGTGGCAGACCATCATTCACACGGTCTTCATTCTGTCGGCGGTGGGTATCGCCTATGTCGACCGGCTGTCGAACCTCGCCAGCGAAGAAGCGAAGCAGGCTGGTTCGCATTGATGGAAGAGATGCCGTTGGCACGGAGTTTGGTTTTGCGAAACCGCGCGATATCAGCCCTCCTGGTGGTGGCGGCGATGACGCTGGCTGGGATGCCGCCGGCGGTCGCCGCCGACGCCGGTTTTACGCAGTTCATCGCCTCGCTGTGGCCGGAAGCACAGGCCGCCGGCGTCTCGCGTGCCGTGTTCGACGCCGAGACCCGCGGCCTCGCGCCGGATTACAAACTGCCCGACCTGATCATGCCCGGACGTCCCGCCACCGGGGCGCCGTCGCAGGCCGAGTTCGTGCAGGTGCCGGCCGACTACGTCAAGGAAGCGAGCATCGCGCGGCTGGCCGCCGAGGGCCAAAGGCTCATGACCAGACATCGCGCCACGCTCGGCGCGATCGAAGCGCGCTTCGGCGTGCCGGGCAGCGTCGTGCTGGCGATCTGGGGCCGCGAAACCGACTTCGGCCGCCACAGGCTGCCCTATGACGGGCTGCGCGTGCTGGCGACGCAGGCCTATGTCGGCCGCCGCAAGGAGCAGTATCGCATCGAATTTATCCAGGCGCTGAAGCTGATCGGCGACGGCGAGGTGACGCGTGGGGATCTGCGCTCGTCCTGGGCCGGCGCCACCGGCCTCACCCAATTTCTGCCTTCCGAACTCGGCAAGCACGGCGTCGATCTCGACGGCGACGGCCGGGTCGACATCTGGCATTCGGTGCCGGACGCGCTGGCTTCGGCGGCACAACAACTCGTCAACAAGGGCTGGCAGCCGGGCGTGCGCTGGGCCTATGAAGTGCGCGCGCCTGATAATGCCGATTGCACCATGGGGGTGCCGGAAGTGACAAAACCGATCGGGCAATGGCTGCGCGAAGGTTTCGTGCCGGTGCGCGGGCAAAAGCTCGGTGCGGCCGAGCAGGCGCAGCCGGCCTCCTTGCTGCAGCCGGAGGGCATTTACGGTCCGGCGTTCCTGACCACGAAGAACTATTTCGTCATCAAGGAATATAATTTTTCGGATCTGTACGTGCTGTTCGTCGGTCACCTCGCCGACCGCATCGTGAGCCCGCAACCGTTCGCGACGCCATGGTCCGCTCAGACGCAATTGCGCACCAGCTCGGTCGAAGCGATGCAGCGTCACCTCACGCGCATCGGTCTCTACAGCGACAAGGTGGACGGCAAGGCCGGCATGAAGACCCGCGCCGCGCTCGGCGCCTATCAGAAATCCGCCGGGCTCAAGGTGGATTGCTGGCCGAGCGAAGCCGTGCTGCGCTCGATCGGCGCGGCGCGGTGACCAATTCGTCATTGCGAGCGAAGCGAAGCAATCCATCTGGCAACGAAAAGAAAGAATGGATTGCTTCGTCGCAAGGGCTCCTCGCAATGACGCCTTCAACAAAAAACCCGGCCACGAGGGCCGGGTTTCAAAGGCGACGTGAATCACAGACGCCGGAGCGGTCAGATCAGCGGCAGACCTCGACGCGACGGAAGCGCCAGTCATAGCCGTCCCAATAGCGCTCGCGTACCAGGCGGCAGGACGGAGCATACTCATCCACATACACCGGGGCCCCGTAGGCCGGGCGGCTGGAGGCAATCGCTCCGCCGATGATGGCGCCGCCGATCAATCCTCCGACGAGGCCCGCGGCAACGCCGCGCTGCGCGCTGGCGGGAGTCGCGGCGAGCGAACCAGCGATGGTTGCGACCGCGACCAAGGCAGCAAATGTCTTCTTCATTCTAGGGCTCTCCTGACGATGGCGCCTGGCGGCGGCGCCGGGTTTAGGGTGACTCAACGCGCCGTATTCGAAACTGGCCGTCTCGATAGAAAGCGCAGAACAGTCAATCGAAGGTAAACGCTCACGCAGTAGTTACCGGCAAAAACGGTCTTTTTCAGGCCGTTAACGACAAACGTCCCGGAAATCTGGTGTTTCCGGGACATCGCCCTGCTTTGCAACCAGGATGAACGGGCTCAGTCGCAGACCTGAACGTTGCGAACCCGCCAGCCATAGCCGTCCCAGAACCGCTGCCGCTGCCAGAAGCACTCAGGCTCTGCGACATAGGCAGGCCCGCCCGAGTAATAGCCGTAGCCCGGGCCATAATAACCGGGCCCGTAATAGCCCCGCTGGGACGCGATCGCGCCGCCGAGAAGGGCGCCGCCGAGCTGTCCGGCCGCGCCGCCGGCGGCGACGCCGCGCTGGGCGTGTGCCGGTGCAGGCGCAGCCACGGCCGAAACAGCCAGGGTAGCGGCGGCCGCGAGGGCCATCATTGTTTTCCTCATGGCTTTCACCTTTC
>JBBQUA010000008.1:0-47748 GCA_038212905.1 Hyphomicrobiales bacterium | reverse complement strand
GCAGCGACGTAGGGTGCCTGTTGCGCGGCCCCGGATGGGTGGCGTCGCCGCCCAGAACGGCCGGTCGAGTGCGTACGCGTCGGAGTATATGATGGATATCGCCACCCTGCTTGGCCTGATCTCTGGCGCGATCGTACTGTGCACGCTCATCCTGATGGGCGGCGACTTCCGGATGTTCTACGACATCCATGCCGTCATCATCATCTTCGGCGGTTCGTTCGCCGCCACGCTGATCCGGTTCCCGATGTCGGCGATGATCCATGGCCTGCCGCTCGGCGCCAAATTCGCCTTTACCCTGAGCAGCCTCTCGGCCCGCGACCTGGTCGACGAACTGGCCCGCATCGCCGAGGTCGCGCGCAAGCAGGGTCCGGTTGGCCTGGAAAAGGTCGAAACCTCAGAGCCGTTCCTCGCCAAGGGAATTCGCTACGTCGCCGACGGCTACGATCTGGAATTCATCCGCGACAATCTCGAGCGCGACCGCGACAATTTCCTGCTGCACCTGAACGAAGGGTCGAAGATCTATCGCGCCATCGGCGACTGCGCGCCGGCCTTCGGCATGATCGGCACGCTGCTCGGCATGGTGCAGATGTTCTCCAACATGTCGGATCCCTCGAAGCTCGGCCCCTTCATGGCGGTGGCCTTGCTGGCGACGCTTTACGGCGCGCTGGTCGCCAACCTGATCTGTCTGCCGATCGCCGACAAGCTGCACGGCAAGCTGATCGACGAGGAAACCAACCGCACGCTGATCATCGACGGCATTCTGATGATCCGCGATTCCAAGAGCCCAACTCTGGTGCGTGAAATGCTGTTGGCCTATCTGCCCGAAAAACATCGTCACGAAGAGGGCGAACTGGTTCCCGCTTGATCAACGGCGACACCCAGGCGCGGACATAAAGCATGGCCAAGAAAAAACGCGAAGAAGCCCATGGCGGTCACGGCTGGTTCGTGACCTTTGCCGATCTGATGGCTTTGCTGCTGGCGTTTTTCGTGATGCTGGTCGCATTCTCCACCCAGGATACAGTGAAACTGAAGGTCGTCGCTGGCTCGATGCGCGACGCGTTCGGCGTGCAGACCGAGGCGCGCTATTCCGGAATCATCGAATCCGATGGCCTGCCGACCAGGTCGAAGCTGAAGAACAGTGCGCATATTCCCCCCGAGGAAGCCTCCAATACGCCGACCCCGGATGAGAAGGAAAGGAGCCTCGCGCAGGGCGCCCGGCTGAAAATCGACCGCGAATTCGCGCTGGCCTCGGCTTCGCTGCGCCAGGCGCTGCAGGACATGCCGGAACTGACCGAAATTTCCAAACACATCATGTTTGAGGAAACCAATGCGGGCCTCAACCTGGAAATCGTCGACCAGGACGGCCGGTCGATGTTCGCCGACGGCTCCAAGGCGCCGTATGACCGCACCCGCCGGCTGATCCAGAAACTCGCCGGTCCGCTCAAGGCGACGCCGCTTCGCATCTCGATTACCGGGCACACCGCGGCGGGCTACGTGCCGTCGCGAAACGAGTACGGGGCGTTCGACCTTTCGGCGGACCGGGCCAACGCCGTTCGCCAGATCCTGGAGTGGGAAGGCGTGCCGTCCTCTCACATTTTTGCGGTCTCGGGAAAGGCAGACGGCCAGCCCTTGTTCCCCGACGATCCGACGCTGTCGGCCAACCGCCGTGTGACCATCACCTTGATGCGTGAGGCTCCGCCGTTGCCCCCCGGCCTGAAGCCGTAACCGATTGCACTACCATAATACCGTATTTCTCTGCGAAGAAGTCGCTTTTGCGGGCGGGTTCCGCATGGCCGGCGGTGCTAGGGTGGATCGGTTGACAAGCTTCCCAGGAAGGCGTCGATAGCCGGCCCGGGCTCACATCAACCGACAAAGCGTCTTCAGGCATCATGACTCTCAGCGTACCATCAACCGAAGCCCCTGAGGCGGCGCCGGCGACCACCGGCTTTTGGGCCTTGACGCTGGGGAGTATCGGCGTCGTGTTCGGCGATATCGGCACCTCGCCGCTGTATGCGTTTCGCGAGGCTGTCCACGCCGCGGCGCATGGCGGGCCGGTCACGCGCGTGATCGTGCTCGGCGTCCTCAGCATGATCCTGTGGTCGCTGTTCATCGTCGTTACCGCCAAATACGTGCTGCTGCTGCTGCGCGCCGACAATAACGGCGAAGGCGGCACGCTTTCGCTGATGGCGCTCGGTCAACGCGCGCTCGGCCGCCGAAGCTGGATCTTGCTGGCGCTGGGCGTGATCGGCGCCTCGATGTTCGTCGCCGATTCCATGATCACACCGGCAATCTCGGTACTGTCGGCGGTCGAAGGCCTCAAGCTCGCAGCGCCGGCGCTCGAACCCTACGTTGTGCCGCTGACGATTTTCATTCTCGTCGGGCTGTTCTCGGTGCAAAGCAGCGGCACCGCCCGCGTCGCGGCGGCGTTTGGGCCGATCATGGTGGTCTGGTTCGCCACGCTGGCAGTGCTCGGCCTGCTGCATATCAGCGACGATCCCGGGGTGCTGGCCGCGATCAATCCCTGGTACGCGATCCATTTCCTGTTCTCGCACGGAGCCATCGGACTGGTGACGCTGGGGTTGGTCTTTCTCGCGGTGACCGGCGGCGAGGCGCTGTATGCGGATCTGGGGCACTTCGGACGCAAGCCGATCCAGGCCGGTTGGTTCTACTTCGTGCTGCCGGCGTTGCTGCTCAATTATTTCGGCCAGGGCGCCCTGGTGCTTGCCAATCCCGCGGCGATCGAGAACTCGTTCTACCGGATGGTTCCGGAAATCATGCTGATACCGCTGGTCATCCTGTCGACCGCGGCGACCGTCATTGCGAGCCAGGCCGTGATTACGGGGGCCTTTTCGCTGGTCCGCCAGGCGGTGCAACTCGGCCTGTTGCCGCGATTCGAGGTCCGCTACACCTCGGAGACTCATGCCGGACAGATCTATTTGCCGCGCGTGAACCGGCTGTTGCTGATCGGCGTGCTGCTGCTGGTGCTGCTGTTCCGCAGTTCGAGCGGGCTGGCCTCGGCCTATGGCATCGCCGTCTCCACCACCATGGTCGTGGACGGCATCATGGGTTTCGTGGTGATCTGGAAGTTGTGGAACTGGAAAGCAGCCACGGCTGCCGCGGTGATCGTGCCGCTCATCGTTGTCGACATGACGTTCTTCGCCGCCAATTTCCTGAAGCTGTTTGAAGGCGCGTGGGTGCCGCTGCTGTTCGGCCTGCTGATGGCGGGCATGGTCTGGACCTGGCGTCGCGGCGCCGCAATCCTGATACAGAAGACGCGGCGCATCGAGGTGCCGCTCGATGACCTGATCAAGAGCCTGGAAAAGCGTCCGCCCCACATCGTCAAGGGCACCGCGGTGTTCCTCACCAGCGACCCCAGTTTCGTTCCGACCGCGCTGTTGCATAATCTCAAGCACAACAAGGTGCTGCACGAGCACAATGTGATCCTGACCATCGAGACCGCGCAGACGCCGCGCGTCGACGTCGCCGAACGCGTCCGGATGGAAAAGATCAGCGACAAATTCTCCACCGTCCGGCTGCGCTTCGGTTTCATGGAATCGCCCAATGTCCCGAAGGCGCTGGTGATCGCGCGCAAGCTCGGCTGGCAGTTCGATATCATGGCGACGTCGTTCTTCGTCTCGCGGCGTTCGCTGAAGCCATCGCCGCAGTCCGGCATGCCGCAGTGGCAGGATCATTTGTTCATCGGGCTGAGCAAGTCGGCCAACGACGCTACTGACTACTTCCAGATCCCAACCGGACGGGTGGTCGAGGTCGGAACGCAGGTCATCATCTAGCGTCAACTCGCCCCTCAAATTGCTCTCCAGCGCTTGATTTTCGCCGCGCCAGAGGCGACTTTGGCGCCGAAGCAAATGGACTACGCGCAGCCAACATGCGCTCGGGATCGGTGGGAGGACTGTTAGTGGCGGACCAGGGTCATCAAGTGCACGATTTGACGCCGGAAGAAGTATCGCGGGGTATGGCTGAGGGCCGCTATCTCCTGGTCGACGTCCGCGAGGCCAATGAGGTCGCGGTTGAAGCCTACCCCGGTGGCATCGTCGTTCCGCTTTCGAGCTTCGATGCGAAGGATATTCCCGATCCGCAGGGCAAAGAGGTGGTTTTCGCCTGCCGCTCCGGCAAGCGGTCGGTGACCTCGTCGCTGGCGGCGCAGGCCGCGGGCTTTGCCTACGACAAGCATCTCGCCGGGGGAATAATCGGCTGGAAGGCCGCGGGATTACCGACCAAGAGCGGCGGCTGACCTCTGCCATGACGTCGATGAACAAGGTTTTTGCTGATCTTCCCGTCACGGTGTTCGAGGCGATGTCGCAGGCCGCCCGCGACAACAACGCCATCAATCTCGGCCAGGGCTTTCCCGACCATCCCGGGCCTGACGATATCAGGCAGGCCGCGGCCGACGCTGTCCTGAACGGTTACAACCAGTATCCGTCGATGATGGGCCTGCCGGAGCTGCGGCAGGCGATATCGGCCCATTACGGGCGCTGGCACGGCCTCGAGCTCGATCCGATGACCGAGGTGATGGTCACGTCGGGCGGGACCGAGGCGCTGACATCGGCCATTTTGGCCGTCGTCGAGCCCGGCGACGAGGTGGTGTGCTTCCAGCCGGTATATGATTCGTATTTGCCGATCATCCGCCTGGCCGGCGGCATCCCGCGGCTGGTGCGGCTGGAGCCGCCGCATTGGCGGCTCACCGAGGAGGCGCTGCAGGGTGTCTTCAACCACAAGACCAAGGCGGTGTTGTTCAACAATCCGCTCAATCCCGCGGCCGTGGTCTATCCGCGCGAGGACCTCGAATTGCTGGCGCGCTACTGTCAGGAGTTCGACACGGTCGCGATCTGCGACGAGGTCTGGGAGCATGTGATCTTCGACGGCCGCGAACATATCCCGTTGATCACCATTCCGGGCATGCGCGAGCGCACCATCAAGGTCGGCTCCGCCGGCAAGATTTTTTCGCTGACCGGCTGGAAGATCGGTTTTGTCTGCGCGGCTCCGCCATTGTTGCGGGTCGCGGCGAAAGTGCATCAGTTTCTCACCTTCACCACCGCGCCCAATCTGCAGGTCGCGGTCGCCTACGGCCTCGGCAAGCCGGCGGACTACTTTCTCCAGATGCGCAAGGAACTGGCGCGCAGCCGCGATCGGCTCACAAAAGGACTCGAGCGCATCGGCTTTCCGGTCCTGAAGTCGCAGGGCACCTATTTTCTCACGGTCGACCTTTCGCCGCTCGGGCTCAACGAGACCGACGAGGCGTTCTGCAAGCGCATCGTCACCGACTACAAGGTGGCGGCTATACCGGTGTCGGCTTTCTATGAAGACAATCCGGTGACGTCGGTGGTGCGGTTTTGCTTTTCCAAGAACGATGCCACGCTCGACACCGCGCTGGAACGCCTGTCGGACGCGGTGCATCGCCGCTAAGAGGAAATCCGGATGCGTCGCCGCAACCGCACTGACGTCCCATTCGCCGCCGCGATAACAGCGGCGCTGGCGTTGTGCTCGCTGCCCGCGCAAGCGCAGCAGCGCACCGTCAATTTCTACAATTGGTCGAACTATATGGCGCCGGGGGTGCTGGAGGATTTCACCCGGGAAACCGGCATCAAGGTCGTCTACGATACCTTCGACGCCAACGAGACCCTGGAGACGCGGTTGCTCGCCGGAAAATCCGGTTACGACGTCGTGGTTCCCTCCGGCTATTTCCTGCAGCGCCAGATCACCGCGAAGGTATTTACAAAACTCGACAAGTCGAAGCTACCGAATCTCGCCAATGCCTGGCCGCTGGTAACCCATCGGCTCGCCACCTACGATCCCGACAACAGTTACGGCGCCAACTACATGTGGGGTACCACCGGCATCGGCTACAACGTCAAGATGGCGCAAAAGCTGCTTGGGCCGGATGCGAAGATCGACAGCTGGGACATCGTTTTCAAGCCGGAGAATCTGGCGAATTTCAAGGAGTGCGGCATTCACATGCTGGATTCCGCCGATGATATCCTGCCCGCGGCGCTGTTCTATCTCGGGCTCGATCCCAACTCGACCAGGCCGGCCGAACTCGACAAGGCCGCCGATCTCGTCGGCAAGATCAGGCCCCTTGTCCGCAAGTTTCATTCATCGGAATATCTCGGCGCCATGGCCTCCGGCGAAATCTGCTTCGTGGTGGGCTGGTCCGGCGACATCATGCAGGCGCGCAGCCGCGCGGCGGA
This sequence comes from Hyphomicrobiales bacterium, assembly GCA_038212905.1. Lineage (GTDB taxonomy): Bacteria > Pseudomonadota > Alphaproteobacteria > Rhizobiales > Xanthobacteraceae > Bradyrhizobium. Next base: position 41,542 of record JBBQUA010000008.1, on the reverse strand, counting down.
GGCCAAAAACGATATCGAGATCGGCTATGCGATCCCGAAGGAGGGCGCGCAGATGTTCTTCGACAATCTGGCGATTCCCGTCGATGCGAAGAACCTCGCGGAGGCCTATGAGCTGATCAATTATCTCTACCGGCCCGACGTCGCGGCCAAAAATTCCGATTTCCTGTCCTATGCCAACGGCAATCTGGCGAGCCAGAAGCTGATCGCCCCGAAGATTTTCAATGACAAGAACATCTATCCGGATGAGGCCACCATCAAAAAACTGTTCGTCATCACCGCGCGCGACCCGGCAACCCAACGCGTCATCAACCGGCTGTGGACCAGGGTGAAGACGGGGAGGTGACTCTCGCCTCCGTCATTGCGAGCGCAGCGAAGCAATCCATCTTTGCAGCGGAAAGAAAGAAAAGAGTGGATTGCTTCGCTGCGCTCGCAATGACGTTGAGGGAGTGAGCGCAGCATCGATCACGCTACCGCCACCTGCGATGCAGCCACAGCCACTGCTCGGGATATTCGCGGACCCAGCCCTCGACCACCGAGGTGACCGCCTGCATCGTGCCCTGGATATCGACTTTTCCGTCGGCGTCGCGTACCGGCTTCACTTCTTCCGACAGTTCGGCGCGAAAGCGGTTGCCGGGGAGGCGGATGATGCGGGTGCCGTGGATCGGGCAGTCGACCTGACGCAGCAGCCGCGCCAGCATCGGGTTGGCCCGGGTCTTGCGGCCGAAAAAGGTGACCTCGACGCCGTTGGTGAGATACTGGTCGACCAGCATGGCGACGTGCTGGCCCTTTTGCAGCGCCTCCGCGAGCTTCAGCGGCGCCTCGCGGCCCGCCGCGATCAGCGTGCCCATCTTCACCGTGCGGATCCGCTCGATGGCGCGATCGGCGGATTGGCTGTTCGGCCGTCGGAACAGGATGGCGGCATCCAGCCCGTGGGCGACCGCGGCCAGTGCCGGCAATTCCCAGTTGCCGAGATGGCTCGCGAAGATCAGCGCCGGCTTGCCGTCGTTCTTGAGCTGGGCAAACAATTCATGGGTTCGCTGCGGAATTTCGACCCGGCTCTTCTCAGGGCAATCGATGTCGTAATCCCAGATGTGGTCGAGATGGGCGAACTCGGCGCCGATGCGGCCGAGATTGTCCCACACGCCGGCCAGGATTTTCTCGATTTCCTCCGGAGACTTTTCCGGGAAGGCGGCCGTGAGATTCTCGCGGCCGATCCGATCTTCGCGCAGCCGCGGTCCGATAAATCGCGTGATGCGGCCGAACCGGTTCGCGGTCTTGGTCGGATCGAAGAAGCGGGTGGCGCGCAGCAAAGCGATCGTGAACGCGCCGACGGCGGCGTCGCCCAGCGCCTTGGCCGCATTGCGGAGGCGCAGTTTGGTGCGAAGGACCAGATGGCTCATCTGAACAGACTGGCCGGCCGCTAGATCGGTTCGCGCGTCAGGATCAGCGAGGCATTCTGGCCGCCGAATCCGAACGAGTTCGACATCACGGCGGTGACGCGCGCGTCGCGGGCGACGTTCGGAACCACGTCGAAGGGGATCGCGGGATCCGGAATATCGTAATTGATGGTCGGCGGAATCCGCTGATGTTCGAGCGTCAGCAACGAAATGATGGCTTCGACGGCGCCGGCGGCCGAGATGGTGTGGCCGATCATCGACTTGTTCGACGACACCGGAATCTGCTTGGCGCGCTCGCCGAACACGGCCGAGATGCCGAGAAATTCCATCTTGTCGTTTTCCGGCGTCGCGGTGCCGTGCGCGTTGATGTGATCGATCTGTTCGGGCGTCATGCCGGCATCGGCCAGCGTCTTGTGGACGCAGCCGATGATCGGTTTGCCGTCGGGGCTGGAGCGGGTGCGGTGAAACGAGTCGGTCAGTTCGCCGCAGCCGGCCACGACGCCGAGAATCTTTGCGCCGCGGGCGACAGCGGCTTCATAGCTTTCCAGCACCAGCACACCGGCGCCCTCGGCCATCACGAACCCGTCGCGGTTCTTCGAGAACGGCTTGGAGGCGCCCTGCGGCGGATCGTTCTGGGTCGACAGCGCCGACAGCAGCGAAAACCGGATCAAGGCTTCCGGATTGACCGAGCCGTCGGTCGCCACACACAGCGCCGCGTCGGTTTCGCCGCGCCGGATGGCCTCGACGCCGAGCTGGATCGCGGTGGCGCCCGAGGCACAGGCGGTCGACAGCGAAATCGGCGAGCCCTTGGTGCCGAATTTCTCGGCCAGATGTCCGGCCACCGAGCCGAACATGAAACGATGATGATACGGCGCGAATTTTCCGCCGCCGCTGATGGCGAGCACATCGTTGACGTCGAATTCCGGCTTGCCGACGGCGCGCCCGACTTCCAGCCGCTGCGGCCACTCGACCTCGACCGGCGCCACGGCCAGAAACAGCGGTCCGGGAAAATCGCCTGGACGGCCGATGCCGGATTGGCCGAGCGCTTCCTCGGTCGCGATATCGGCGAGGCGCTCGGTCAGGGCGGTCGACGAGGGTGGGTCGACGGTGACGAAATCGACCGTTCCGGCCATCGTCGACTTCAGGCCATCGATCGGAAAACGCGTCACGGTCCGGATGCCGGATTCGCCCGCGGTCAGTCGCTTCCAGTTGTCGGTCTTGCCGGCGCCGAGCGAGGTGACCACGCCCATTCCGGTAACGACGACGATCGGCCTGCCGAATTTGTCGCGTGGTGCTGTCATGATGTCCCCGTCGATCCCGCGCCGTCGCTACGTGATGGCCTCGACCAGGGCCATGCCCTCGCCCTGCCAGTGACCGGCTCCCATGACCACAATCTGGGTCGGCGTCTCAGCCATTTCAACCTCGAGCCCGGTTGGATCGTTCGGCGGAAACAGCGCGCCGCGCGAGAGCGAAAGCGCTGCCAGCGCTAACCCCAGCGGAAACTGGGTCTCCAGCGTGTGGCCGAACGAGGTTCCGGTGGCGCGAACCGCGCAACCGGGGTGTCTGCTCAGAAACGCTTTTTCCTCGGAGGTGACCGGTTCGACCCCGGTCGCGCCCGTGATCAGCGCATTTTTGTCGGCGACGCCCAGCTTCGACCACAGCGTCTCCAGCGATTTCGTCACCGCGCCCGGCTGCTTGCGCTGTGCCAGATCGGCGACCACCTTGGTCAGTTTCGCATAAGGCTTGGCGCCGCGGGCCTCGGCGTGCTCCCTGGATTCGATGACCAGAAAACAGCCGGCCGAGCCCAGGGCAAAGCCGCTGTGCTTGTCGCGCGCCCAAACCGGGTCAAACTTGTCCTTGAGATTGAAGTCGCCGAATTCGTAAAGGATCAGCAGGTCTGTCCGCTCGCCATTATGGGCGGCGCCGACCAGGGTGATGTCGCTTTGGCCGGATTGGATTCGCGCCAGCGCGATCCGCGCCGCGTCGATGCTCGCCGCCTCCTCGCCCATGAACGTCCGCGAGGTGCCGGAAACGCCGTGAACGATGGCGATGTTGCCGGCCAGCAGGTTGGAGAGTTGCGCCAGGAACAGGGTCGGCCGCAGATCGTTCATCAACCGTTCGTTGAGAAAGGCGGGACCGGAATTGCCCTTCATGTAAGCGTTGAGAATGGCCATATCGACCGCGACATCGCGTTCGCCGCCGCCCGCCGCGACGATCATGTCCATCCGGCCGAGGATTTCCTGGTCGCCCTTGACGCCGGCGGAATCCAGCGCGAGCCCCGCGGCATAGGTGCCGATGCGCTGCCAGGCTTCCATCTGGCGCTGGTCGCCTTTTTTCGGAATTTGCTTGTCGAAGCTGACCGGGGCCAGCGGGTGGACGATGTAGGGCGCGAAGCGCTGCTCATCGACGTTGATACGGCGCGCATTCAACGCATCCCAATGCGCGTCCAGCCCTTCGCCGAGCGACGAGATGATTCCGATGCCGGTGATCCAGGCTTCCTTCGGCTTGTTCATGGCGTCATCGCCTGCAGCGGAAAGCCGATCTCGTTGGCCTTCGCGTCCATGTGCACCCGCAAGGACGGATCGGGGAAGGGGATCTGGCGGAAGGTGAGGGTGGCGCTGCACTTCAGTTCGGCGCCGACCCGCGCCTTGGCCGAGGTGACGGCAAAGCCCGAGCCTTCATGCTCGATCTTGGCTTCGATCGTTAACAGCTGGCCGGGACTGACAAAACCGCGCATCTTGGCTTCCTTCACCATCGCCAGGAACGGCATGCGCTCGAACTTCGTCACGCCGAGCAACAGCCAGCCCGAGCTCTGCGCCATCGCTTCGGTCAGCAACACGCCGGGCATGATCGGGAAGCCCGGGAAGTGCCCCTCGAAGATGGTGTGCGCTGGCGGAACCTGGGCCTCGACCGTGATCGTCCTGGCGTCGAGGTCCAGCGCGACGATGCGGTCAATCAGCTGGAAAAAATCAAGATTCATGGCGGGCGATTAAGCGCCCGGGCTCTTGGCCGCGACCAGTTCGTCGATGCGGGCGGCGAGGTTCTTCAGCACGAAATACTGCTCGGTGGTCGCCTTGCCGTCGTTGACCTCCTGGGTCCACTTCTCGAGCGGCATCTTGATCCCGAACGCCTTGTCGATGGCAAACGCGATGTCGAGAAAATCGAGGCTGTCGATGCCCAGATCGTCGATGGCGTGGCTCTCCGGCGTGATCGTGTCGCGCGGGATGTCGCAGGTTTCGGCGATAATCGTGGCGATCTGCTCGAATGTAGAAGACATCATTAAGCCTTTGATATATTGGAGGTAAATCCGATGTCGGCACGGGAGCTGGACGCGGCGCTCCGGAATGCCTCAGCCCCCGGCCGGAGTTGAGTGCCCGTATATCGGAGCGAGGCCCTGAGTTCAATGGAGGCGGGCTGCGAGAGGACCGGATTTGCCTGCAAAACGGCCGGATTGGCCTGATATCCATGGGGTTTTCGAGCGAAAGCCGGCTCCCTGGACTCGAGCCGGCACGGGGACCGTTCGCATCAGGAAAAGCGTGTTAAAACAAGCGATTGCAGCGGGGTTCTAATTCAGGAACCGAACAGCTTGATGCTACTTGGCGTCGAAATCTGGGCGCAGTCGCGCCGTCCCATCAGCACGCAATCCTGGTTCTTGCGCAGATCGCCAATGCTGATCGCCAGCCATATTCCGATCGCCGTCAGCGCGATGGTGAAGGCAAGCGCTGCGACGTTGGCCAGCATGCGATGCCGGAATTCGTCCGGTTCCTCGGTGGCTCGCTCGAAGCGCGACAGATCCCGGGTCGGATCCTGGGGCTTCCGCTGTTCCGGCGCCCCCCGCTGGCCCGGCGGATGCGCCAGGGTGCGCGGTCGGAATTTGAGCACGCGATGCTCGTCGTCCGAAATAATGGGCTGTTGGGTTTTCACTGCTGCCGGTTCCGCGAGAATGCCGACGCCATTTTAGCACGCCCCGCGATCGGTCCCACAGAAAATGTTCACAAGGCACGGATGCGTCAACACCGTGGACCCCGCCGTCAGTCGTCCGCCGGCCATGCCGGATGGCGATCAGGACGGCGGCGCATCTCGCGGCGCGGCAGCGGAAGATTTTTGCGCCGGCTCGTCCTTGCCGCCGAGGGTGCGATGCAGCCAGCGCTCGAGCCCGCGGCCCAGCAGCAGAAGCAGCGTTGCGATGGCAAAACCCACGATCACGATGCGCCATTGCCCGACGCCGCAGGCGATGCCGACGCAGGCGGTGAGCCAGGTGCAGGCGGCACTGGTGAGCCCGTGAACCCGGAACCGATGCTCGCCGCGCACGATGACGCCGGCGCCGAGGAAGCCGATGCCGGTGAGGATGCCCTGAATCACCCGGCTGGTGGCGTCCGAGATGGCTGTCATCTCGCCGCCAGGCAGCGCCAGCATCACCACCATCGCGGTGGCCAGGCCGACCAGGCCCAGCGTCTTCAGGCCGATCGGTTTGCCGTGCAGATCGCGGTCAAGCCCGATCAGGCCGCCCGCCAGCGTGGCGGCGCCCAGACGCAGCACGATCTCCGGCCAGTCCAGCAAATGGATTTCTCCGTTTCAACCGATCGTTATTTCGGCAGCCGTCCCATCAGATAGAACTCGTCGTTCGGGCGCATCGCGGTGACGTTGGCCATCCGGTTCGACAGCGCAAAGAACGCGGAGATCGCGGCGATATCCCAGATGTCGTCGTCGGAAAAACCGTGGCCGGCCAGGCTGACAAAATCCGCGTCCGAAACCTTCTGCGCCTCGGCGCTCACCTTCATCGCAAAGTCGAGCATGGCGCGTTGCCGCGGCGTGATATCCGCCTTGCGGTAGTTGGCCGCGATCTGGTCTGATATTTGCGGGTTTTTGGCGCGGATCCGCAGGATCGCGCCATGCGCGATCACGCAATACTGGCACTGGTTGGCGCTCGACGTCGCCACCACGATCATCTCGCGCTCGGCTTTTGTCAGGCCGCTGTCCTTCTCCATCAGCGCGTCGTGATAGGCAAAGAACGCCCGGAATTCATCGGGCCGGTACGCCAGCGTCAAAAACACGTTCGGCACGAAGCCGGATTTCTCCTGCACGCCAAGCAGGCGCGTTCGGATATCGTCGGGCAGGGTGTCGATGGCGGGGGTGGGGAAGCGCTTTGGGGCGGGCTGGGTCATGGGAGCGTCCGGCTGGGTCGCGAGATGCGGTTGGGCGGGACCATAATGCATGGCGGGGGCGGCGCAAGACGGGCGCGCCTTAGGTTTGTGCGGAAGTGGCCCCGGCCAAGAAGTTGCGACGGTAGAAAATCATGTCGACACGGTCTGATCGTGATGAATCGACGCGATGAATACCGCGGAATTCGCCGTCGGGCCAGAGGCCGGAGCCGTTGGCTCGATCATGACGCGATGGGTATCGCTGCGAGGCTGGGCAAGTATTCGGAGCCACGCCCGCCGTGCAGAAATTCATTCCTCTAGGATGCCCGCAGCGTCCGGCGGGAGAAGTTTCTACGCATCGCTGCCTGTGTCGCCGAAGGAATTTCTACGGGTGTGAGAGGCGACTGAATACTGCCCAGTCTCTGCGCTCCACCCATCCTACGAGTTGGTCGTGAACAACGGCGCCGTCAGCCCGTAGGATGGGTTGAGCCCTTGCGAAACCCATCACCTTGCCGCAAGCGCTACGGCCTTTCGCCAAAATCCCCTCCCTGATCCCCGACATCGCCTGCCCAATCCACGGGATAAATTCCGAGCTTCACCATACGATGAAACGACGAATACGGCCAATCCCTGACCCGCGCGACCAGCCCATGCTTGACCGGGTTGATATGAACGTAATCGACGTGCCGCGCGAAATCGTTCTGGTCGCGGATGGTGTGCTCCCAATAGCGCCGCTGCCAGATGCCGCGTTCGCCCTTGGCGGCGCGGCTGTCCGAAATCCGTTCGCCGGTCGGCAGCTTGCGCGCAAAGGCCGATTTGATCAGCCGCCAGCGCGTGGCAAAATCCGCGTCGCCTTCGGGCAGCGTCCAGACCGTGTGGAGATGATCGGGCAGCACCACCACCGCATCGATGGTGAACGGATGCCGCTGACGGGTCTCGCGAAACGCGCTGCGCAATTCGTCGATATGCTGCGTCAGCAACCGCAGCCGACGTTCCGCCAGATTGACGGTGAAGAAAAAGCTGCCCCCGGCCAGGAAGTTGCGACGGTAGCCGGTCATGTCGGCGTGGTCTCATGGTGACGCGACAACGCGATGGATACCGCAGAATTCAACGCCGAGCCAGCCTGTAGGATGGGTTGAGCCCTTGCGAAACCCATCGCGTGTCCAGTTCGATGGGTTTCGCAAGGGCTCAACCCATCCTACGAAGTACTGAGACCGGGCCACCGTGTCGAACAACGGAGCCAAAGAGAGGGCGCCAAGTACACGTTTGGCCGTTTGTCCTCGCCGTCATCGTGCCGGAATGTGTGCCCAAGGATCTGTATTACGTATCGTGCCACGCGTTAGCCGTAGGATCGGTCGAGCCCTTACAAAACCCATCGCATGTCGAGATCGTCTCGATGGTTTTCGCTTGCACCTTTGCCGGGTCGGTTGATGGATGGGCATGCGCTGCAACGGCATGATAGTACCGTTATTTTGATCAGTGTATCAAAATTTTTCCGCAGTAATTTCAACACCTTGCTTACTGTGCATGGGGTTGTTTTCGAAGTTTTTGTCTGGCAGGTCGCGGCCGCCGTCAGCGCAGCGGCTTCTTCAGCAGCGAAAAGCGGTCGGGATCGAGTCCCATCGAGGGCTGCAGCATCGGCGCTTCCATCAAGCGCGGTTCGATCGAGCGGGCGGCGGGGCGTTCGTTGATGGCGGGATCGTTGGGAACGTCGCGATGCGAGGTGGCGCCGCGCCAGCGCTCCAGCACCGCACTGACGAAGTGCATGTCGTGGCCGGCGGCCACCGAGGTCACGCTCGAAATGGTGGCTTCGCTGCGCGGTAATTGATGCAGCGGCACTTCCTTGAAGCGTAAGCGCGTCGGCAGGGCGACGCCTTCGCCGAACGCCAGCACTTCGCGGGTGCCGAGCGAGGGCACGAACGACAGCAAATTGGCGGCGGCGTCCGAGACCGCCGAGCGCAGCAGCGCCTGGTCACGGTCGTTGGCGAGCCGCATCGCGAACAGCGTGTTGCACTGGGAAATGATGGTGGCGTCGAGTTCGGCGGGGCGCTGGGTGACGAGGCCGAGATAGACGCCGTATTTGCGGCCTTCCTTGGCGATGCGGCTGACCGCCTTGCGGGTCGGGCCGAAACCGATGTTGCGGTCGGCGGAGGCGTAGCGGTGCGCCTCTTCGCAGACGAACAATAGCGGCGAGACGCCGTCGCTCCACAGCCCGAAATCGAACGCCATCCGGCACAGCACCGACACCACGGAATCGACGACTTCGGCGGGGAAGCCGGCGAGCTGCATGATGGTCATGGGACGGCCATTGGCCGGCAGCCGGAACAGATGGCTGATCACTTCCGCCATGGTGTCGCCGCCGACATTGGCGTTGTCGAACATGAAGGCATAGCGCGGATCGTTGCGCACGGTCTCGACCCGCGAAATCAGCTTGTGATAGATGATGCGCGACGAGCGGTTTTCCAGCTTGCCCATGCGCTCGTCGATCAGCGAGATCAGATCGACGAGACGATAGGGCACGGGGGTATCGACGGTGTAGCCGATCGTCTTCGGATCGATCCGCTTCAGCCCGACCCGGTCCGAGTTCTGGTATTGCGTGTAGATGCCCTTCGCCATCGGAATCACCTCGGCGAGGATGTCGAGTTCTTCAGGCACGCCGGGACGGCCGGCAAACAGCACGTCGACGATTTCTTCGAAGTTGAACAGCCAGAACGGCAGCTTCAGATTGCGCGGGTTGAGCACCAGCGCGCGGTCGCCGAAGCAGCGGCCATATTCGTTGTGAACGTCGAGCAGGAAGACCCGCAGATTGGGCCGCGATTTCAGGATTTCGTTGAGCAGCAGCGATACGCCGCTGGATTTGCCGACGCCGGTGGAGCCCAGCACGGCGAAATGCTTGGAGAGCATTTCCTCGACATCGACATAGGCGATGACGGAGGAATCCTGCTGCAGGGTGCCGACATTGATCTGGTCCGACCCGGTCGGGGCATAGACCGTGCGCAGCTCCTGATTGGTGATCAGGTCGACGGCATCGCCGATGGTCGGATAATTGGTGACGCCGCGCTGGAATTTCGGCCGATCCGGAGCGCCCAGAATTTCGCCGAGCAGGTCGACCCCGGCGCTGGCGATGTAGGCGTCGGAGGACGGCAGGTCCTCGCAGGTCACGTCGGTGATCATGGCGACGATGGTGGAGTTGGCGCAGCGGATGCTGACGAAACGGCCGACGGTCGCGCGCACCGCCGAGAGGCCTAACTGGCTCGCGGCCAAAAGCCCGACCCGGGCGAGGGATCCGCGCACCGAAATCACACGTCCGAAGGATGTCACAGTGGTTGAACCTGGCATGTCATGAATCTGGATCAGAGCTCACTATGGCGGCCGTGGTTGGAGAAACGGTTAAGCGCGCACAATTCGAGGTCCGCTAAATCCGCGGTATCTTGGTCAGGATTCCGTTGGGTTAAGTCGCCCCGCGCGCTCGTATCGGTGGATTCGGCAGGAAAATCGAGGTTTTTGCGGTGAGTCCAGGGGGTTCGGCGGCGCCTGCGCCCTTAAGCTTTCATTTACCAAGGCAGGAAGAGGCCACCCCACAAAACACGCATCACCAGCGAAGGTGGCTGATCCCGCGCGCATCGGCTGCAGATCCGGTCGCGAACGTCCCGCGCGATTGACACAGGCGATGGCGACGCTACCCTGTATCCAACTTCCGGGAAGCGGTTTCCACCGCAGGGCAATCGGCTTTTCCGGACTAACAAGAAACAGGGCAGGGTGGAACGCGATGAACCGCGGCACCGGGATTTGAGCGAGTTCGCGCGGCCTTCCGCGCTGGCACCCTTCCGTATCCGAAATTACCGTTTCCAGTGGCCCGCCGATCTGCTCACCTCCTGGGCATTCGAGATGGAGACGCTGATTCTCGGCTGGTATGTGCTGGTCGAGACCGGCTCGGTATTGCTGCTGACGGTGTTCGCGTCGCTCAGTTTTGTCGGCACGCTGATCGCGCCGATGTTCGGCGTGGTGGGCGACCGCATCGGCCATCGCGACCTGCTGGCGATGATGCGGACGTTTTATGCGGTGCAGTCGGCGATCCTGATGACGCTGGCGCTGACCGGCCATTTGAATCCGGTCTATGTCCTGATCATCGTGGCGTTCATGGGCCTGGTCCGGCCGTCGGACCTCGGCGTGCGCGGCGCGCTGGTGGCCACCATCATGCCGCACGACCAGTTGATCGGCGCGATCAGCATTTCCAGGACCACGATGGACACCGCGAAATTCGCCGGCGCGCTGAGCGGCGCCGGGCTGTTCGCAGCCCTCGGCATGGGGCAGGCCTATATCGCGATCGTCGGCCTTTATCTCGTCTCTACGCTGCTGGGTCTGCGCGTCGTGGCGCCCTCGACACCGCACCCGGTCGGCGAATTGATCGACGGCGCGCCGCTGCGCTCGACGCTGCGCGACCTCAAGGAGGGCGTCGCCTATGTCTGGACCACGCCGCGGATGCGTGCGGCGATCTGGGTCGCTTTCCTCGTCAACCTCACCGCCTACCCCCTGTCCAACGGCTTGCTGCCCTATGTCGCGCGCGACATCTACGGCACCGACCAGACCGGGCTTGGCTATATGGCGGCGAGCTTTGCGCTGGGATCGCTGGTCGGCTCCATTGCCCTCAGCCTGATCGGCGGCATCCGGGTGGCGCGGCTATTGATCGGCTCCACCATGGCGTGGTTCGCGACCCTGCTGGTGTTTGCGCAGATGCAGACCATGCCGGCAGCACTCGCCTGCCTGATGCTGGCGGGCTTCATGCAGAGCCTCGCCATGATCTCGGTCGCCGTTATCCTGATGCGCGCGGCGAGCGAGCATCTGCGCGGCCGCGTCATGGGCGTGCGCATGCTCGCGATCTACAGCCTGCCGCTCGGCCTTCTGGCCGCCGGCAGCCTGATCGGCGAAATCGGCTTTGCCGCCACCGCCTCGCTCTACGCCGCCGCCGGGCTGGCGCTGATGCTGGCGATCGTGGCGCACTGGCGCGCGGATCTGTGGAATATTCACGCGCCGGCCAATGCGAGATAGGCTCGAACCGGAGGCTGACTGAGATGACCATGCGCCTGCGCACCTTGCTCGGCGATCATCCCGGCACATCGGCGCTGAAGGATGGATCGCTCAAGTCCGATCTCGTCACCTTCGATTTCAAGGAATACTCGCCGACCAACAAGGGCTTCAAGCCGATGGTGCGCGAGCAGGCTTTTGATGTCTCGGAGATGGCCATCGTCACCTATCTGATGGCGAGGAGTTTCGGCAAGCCGATGGTGCTGCTGCCGAACGTGGTGGTGGCCCGGCATCAGTATGCCCATGCAGTGTGCCGGGCCGATCTCGGCAATCTGCAACCGCGCGACCTCAGGGGCAGGCGGGTCGGCATTCGTTCCTTCACCACCACGACCGGTGCGTGGCTGCGCGGCATCCTCGCCAATGAGCATGGCGTCGACCTCGATGCGATCGACTGGGTGACGTTCGAGGACGCCCATGTCGCGGAGTATGTGGACAAGACCGAACGCGCGCCGGCGGGCAAACAGATCATCCAGATGCTGCTCGACGGCGAACTCGATGCGGTGCTCGGCGAAAAGGTGGAGAAGCCAGGCCTGAAGCTACTGTTTCCGGACGTCGCCGGGCAGGAAAAATCCTGGTTCGCCAAATATGGCGTGCTCCCGATCAACCACATGGTGGTGGTCAGCCAGGATCTTGCCGACAATCATCCGGATGCGGTGCGGGAAGTGTCGCGCCTGCTGCGCGAAAGTGTGGCGCGCGCACCGGCAGCCGCAGTGCCGCAGTTCAGCGCCGACGACATGCGCCGCTCGCTGGAGATGATCATCCTCTATGCCGCGCAGCAGCGGCTGATTCCGCGGGTCTTCGCGGTGGACGAGTTGTTCGACGACCTGACGCGGGGGCTGGGGGCCGTCGGCTGATTTGCCCTGCAGAAAAGGTACTGAATCTAAGCAGGGGAAGAATTGGCTTGGGGGATAGGAGGGGGCCAGCCTGGCAGCGCCAAGCGGCAAATCACGTGCCTGCAGGCTCCACAAAGTGTGGTCCACACACCATCATTGAACCACCGTACTGAATCATTGAACCATCGTACGGACCAAAAAAGGCGTATTAGATCAAGGTATTGGTGGTCTGGCTGGGGAACTAGGATTCGAACCTAGACAAACAGAGTCAGAGTCTGTTGTGCTACCGTTACACCATTCCCCATCTAAGTACTTGATATTACGGCACTTTTACCGAAAGTTTCTCAATCTCCCAATGAGGAGTTTCTCAAATCGCTTCGGAAAACTGGTGTGGGTCGTATAGCCTTGCCGCTTGCGTCGGTCTAGTCCTCGTCAAATCGCTCCAGAACGGCGCAAAAAGTGCGCTTTCCTGGGTCTTGCTGCCCAAACGCCAAGCTGCAGCGTTGGTTTCATTGTATTTTTCCCGTTAACAGACTCTGACTTTCGGCACGGAGCAGACTTTGGCTGAGACCGGCCTTCAGAGCGCCGCTGGGTATTCGGCGGGGGATCTCCGGTCGACGTTCACAGGAAAACCCAGGCTATTGCCCGCAAGCAACCTTAAATAGTTGCGGTGGCAGAGAAGGCAGGCAATGGTTGTTTCCCTGACAAGAGCTGAGGAATCACAATGAGTTTTGACCTATGGAACTTCTTGGGCGGCTTGCTGGCTGGTGCGATAGGCGGAGCGCTGTTGACGTTTCAGTTTACAAAAACCGTCCGTGCGGGCCGGCAGGCGACAGCGACTGATCAATCGCGTGCTAATGCCGGAGGAGACATTGTCGGGCGAGACAAGCGATAGTTTGGCGCTGAAACGACGGCGCACATGAACCTCGCCACCGGCCATAGCACGATCTCTAGCCAGCAAGGCGCTCACGCCCAGGGCGATATAGTTGGTCGCGACAAGGTAATCGTCGAAACCAAAAAGGGCATGATCGAAAGGCTGCTCCTGCGTCTTAAGGAGCAGTACGACTGCAATGAGCAGACCCAAACGATCATCGACGAGCTTGCTCGGTATCACATCCGGCGCGCGCCAGATGGCGTCGCAGGCTTGCGCGCAAAGCTCGAAGCTAGTGGGCGATCGAACTATTACGATGACGCCATCGAAAAAAAGGAAATGTTCGCAAAGCTGTTGCAGCGCTGGTCTCTATACTCGTCAGCTCAGCTGATCTTCGTGCACATCCTAGCCAAAGCCGAGAACGAGTTTACACACGTCATCTACGGCCAGATTCCGCTGAAGACGTCGGAAGAAATCAATGCACTTGTTATCGAGAGGATCGCAAATCCAATCGTTGAAGAGTGCGGTAGCGAACTCATGTCGGTGAACCACAACCTCGTCCAAGGCATGATCTACTGGCTCGCCGAACAGTGCTTCATCAAGTGGCACCACAGCGCGGTCCAGTCATGACCCAGCTCACCTACAACGAGGCATTCGATCCCTACCACGCTGCATTCAGATTCATTCGGCTGAACGTTGCGTGCCAGCTTCATAAGAAAATGCCGTTCGACACACTGCGCGTTCTTGACTTCTACCTGCTCTTTCCCTTTCGCCTTCAGGCGATCAGACTTCATTCTGAAGACACGGGTTGGCGGAAGATCAGCCGCTCTTACGGAGAAAGTGCGCCCTACGGCGCAATGCCTGATGACAGTTCGATTTTTGCTAGAATGGAAGTGTTTCAGCGCGCCGCTGCAGTCAGCCTCGTCCAAAGCGGTCATCTATCCGCTGAAGCGTGGGAAACAGACGAGGTAGCATTTACCGCGCTTCAGCTGCCGACTTCATTAGCCGCGCGCTGCACCACCCTGAATGAGCGCATGGCCGACATCATGAACATACTTTGCCAGATCGAGGCCCGATATACCCTCGGGGGCCGTGATGGGTTGAAGGATCGCACGGGACTTCTGGAGTACAGATATGACTCGGTTTGATCCTTGTCTTATCGTCAAGAGGCTGGTCGTGAAGCGCGGCGCTGCGATTGCGTATGACGAGGTGTTGCATACCGGTGTCAATATCATCCGAGGTGATAACTCCTCGGGCAAATCCACTATTCTGAACTTTATTTTCTATGGCCTTGGCGGAGACCTTAGCCGCACTGACTGGAGCGAGCATGCGTTGCTTTGCGATCATGTTTGGATAGAGGCCGAATTCAATGGAAACCCGGCGGTACTTCGCCGCAAGATTGATGCCTCATCCCAGTCCGCGATGGAGATATTCGGCGGTCGCTATTTGCAGGCGGTGGCGGCACCGATCGAAGCGTGGAACCGATACCCCTACGCTCGCCAGAAGAACCAAGAGAGCTTTTCCCAAGCGATTTTCCGCCTCCTCGACATGCCGGATGTCGCAGTCGAAGGAACATCGAACCTTACCATTCATCAAGTCTTGCGGCTCTTGTACGCCGATCAGCTTTCGCCAACCGATAGCCTTTTTCGATTTGAAGGATATGATCCAGAAAATTTGCGCGAGGCAGTCGGAAATCTTCTGTGCGGAGCCTTCGATACCGAAATTTACGAACTCCAACAGCTGAAGAAAAATAAGGAACGGGACTTCACCGAAGCATCAGCCGAGCTTCGCAGTATATTTCGCGTGGTTGGAGGCGGCGACGAAAGTATGGACCTCAAGTGGATCGAGCAGCGAAGCAAGAGCTTGATTGAGGAACGGGGTATCCTGACTTCTAAGCTATCCGTCGCTGAAGAGGCGTTCTATGACAACCGATCGTCAGACCCGATCACGCTTCAGGCGCAGAAGGACCTCTACCGGGAGGTCCAAAAGCTTCAAGGAAACATTCTGGATAAGCAGTCTGAGGTGGATGCAATTGAATTCGAGATTTCGGACTCCACCGCTTTCATCAACACGCTGCAAGCGCGCCTCGAAGCCTTGAGAGATGCGGACCTTGCTGCTGAAGTCGTTCGTACGATCCATTTTGGTACCTGCCCTGCGTGCTATGCCGACATCCTAGAGCAGAGTGGCGAAGTTGCGGCGTGTCACCTTTGCAAGACGCCGCTCGATCCGGAGCGCGCGCGTGGCCGGGTCGTGGGACTCATCAACGAGCTATCGATACAAATTAAACAATCCGAGCGTTTACAGGACATTAGAGCGGAGCGTCTCAAACTTCATCAAGCTCAGCTAAGCTCGCTGCAGAGCACTTGGCGACTGAAATCAAAGGAGCTTACGGATCTAAGTGCCATACCTACATCGAAGGCCCGCGAAGAGATACGCGAACTCCAGCGCAAGCTTGGTTACACTGACAAGTCCATTGAAGACATCGAAAGGCAGGTCAGACTGGCTAACAAGATTGGTGATCTGTCCGAGAAGAAGGCCCAGCTGGATGAAGAAATTCAGGCGCTTGGGGCTCGCATCAGCGCACTGCAGCTCAGTCAGACCGATCGCCTACGGACCGCGAAGGCAAGTATTGAGAAGAACATAATTAAGATCCTCCGCGGTGACTTGAAGCGCCAAGATTCTTTCGGCGATCCCAAACGGGTCGAATTCTCTTTTGCCAAGAACTCCGTCACGGTGGACGATCACACCTATTTCTCGGCCAGCTCTCGCGTGGTCTTAAAGACAGCCTTTCTTATGGGGTTCCTGAGCGCGGCTCTTAATGATCCGATGTTCCGCCACCCACGCTTCCTCATGATCGACATCACGGAGGATAAGGGAATGGAGCAGGCCCGCAGCCATAACTTTCAGAAGCAAGTCATTGAGATTTCCGCGATAGCCCCTGTCGAACATCAGATCATTCTCGCAACAGCCATGCCGTGGCCGAACATTGCCCCGGACCTTTTCGTCGGAAAGTTCTCTACCCTCCTGCAAGGAACGCTGAATTTTCTCGTCCCGAAAGAGATACCGAAACCGGCGCAATGAGAGCAATGGTGGCGAAAGACAGGGAGAAAAGCCATGGACCTCAACGATCCCCGCTTGCAGCAGGCCCACAAGGAAATGGCCGAGCGCGTCAAGAAGCTAGATGATCTGATCGTGACGACCCTCAAATATCACGTCAGCGTCGAGAACTCGATGGTCGAATTGATCGAAGCGCACGGGAAGAAGGCAGACGACACATTTGCCCAGAAGATCGCTCAGTGCGAGGACATCAATCCGCCAGAGATTGAGGCCGCGACATGGGAGTTGTTGAAGAAAGCAAATCGGCTCCGCAACGCAATTGCGCACAAAGTCGACGGGCCTGAGGTCGAGAAGGCCATGAAAAATACGCGCAAAGCCTATGCAGCCCTCTCGGCGCAGAGCGCCAAAGACGAGCAAGCCATGACGAATGTGCAATTGGCCCTTTCAGCATTCACTCACTGCGGCTCGTTTATTGTCGTTGCAACGGAAAAGAAGAAACAGGGAAACTAGACGATCGATTCCATGAAACCAGCATCATGGAACCTATGGTTTGGTGGCGGATTCCTTGTTTTGCAGTTGGCGAAACGAGGAGCGGCATCATGGCAGGATGGCGGCGAGCAGTCGAATTGGCAATGACGGACAAAGAGATTGAAAGATTGACAGCTCTTTCGCGGTCGCGAACCGAGCCGGCGAGCTGGGTATCGCGGGCGCAGATGCTGCTGGCCTATCGCGAGAATCCTTCATTCTGTGCGGTGGGGCAAAGCGTTGGGGTTCACCATCAGACGGTTCAGCGCTGCGTGGAGCGGGCGCTGGCCTATGGGCCGTTGGCGGCGATCGAGGATCGGCCACGGCCGGGCAAAGAACCGGTCATCACGCCGGAGGCCAAAGCCTGGCTGGTATCGTTGGCGTGCGACAAGGCCAAGGACCACGGCTATCCGCATGAGCTGTGGACGACGCGGCTTTTGGCACGCCACGCCCGCGAGCACGGACCGACGGCGGGGCACGAATGTCTCGCCAGGCTGGTTCAAGGCACGGTGTGCAAGATCCTCGGCCAGGAGGAAATCAAGCCGCACAAGGTGCGCTACTATCTGGAACGTCGCGATGCCGAGTTCCAGCAGAAGATGGCGGAGGTTCTGTGCGTTTATCGCGAGGTCCAGATTCTGAAAAAAGCCGCCGCCAAGTCGCGCAAAGCCATCAAGCGAGTGGCGATTGTCTCCTACGACGAAAAGCCGGGAATCCAGGCCATCGCAACGACGGCACCCGATTTGCCGCCCAAGCCCGGCGTCCACGCGACCTTCGCGCGGGATTACGAGTACAAACGTAATGGCACGCTGAGCCTGTTGGCTGGGATCGACCTGCTGACCGGGAAGGTCCATGCGCTCGTCAGAGATCGCCACCGCAGCCGGGAGTTCATCGAATTCCTCAAGCGTCTCGACGCCGCTTATCCGGCCAGCACCGCGATCAAGCTGATCCTCGATAATCATTCCGCGCACATATCGAGAGAAACAAGAGCCTGGCTCGACGCTCAACCGCCGGAGCGCTTCCAGTTTAACTTCACGCCCAAGCATGGTTCGTGGCTCAATCTCATCGAGGGCTTCTTCTCCAAATTCGCCCGGTCGGTCTTGCGCCACATCCGGGTCACCTCAAAACACGAACTCAAACAGCGCATCATGGCCGGCATCGACGACGTAAATCGCCACCCCGTCATCCACACATGGTCATACAGACTCGCCGACGCCGCCTGATGGGATTCGAACCAAGGAAACGCTGACCTAGTTGCCGAGACTGGGGTGCTTCCATGCGCGTGTTGACGCCTAAAGGCAGGGGTCTCTCATGATCGCCCGAGCGGAAGTGGTCATTGGGAAATGCGATCGGCAGCACGGCCCAAGGTTTCTCAAATGATGAGGACGTATGGTGAAATATGGGGATCAAATACGGGGGTGATTGAGAAACCACCTAAGGAAAATCAACGACTTAGCCCATAAACCGCTAGGCTACCGTTACACCATTCTCCAATAAGTTATTGAAATACTTCAATAACTTAGTCCGCATGCCGGGCAATCGCCGGCGACCGGATTGATCGGCCAGCGCTGCGCCGTTCTAGGGCTAGCTCTCGCCCTTGGCAAGCGGGCGACGATAGTCCTGTGGCGGGATTTGTAGGTAGATACGGAATGGGGGCGTCATGACGGCCCCATTTTTCTGATCGCGCCCAGGTGTGGAGCGGCAGGAGTCCTTGGGAGTCGGGCCCAATCTGTCATTGCATGGGGTTGTTTTCGCGATTTTTTGTCCGGACCAGCGGCGTACCTCCCACCTCGTACGAAGCGCGTGAGCGCGCAGTTAGGCTTTGCGCCTCGTCCGGGATACGTGATGTTGCAGGGCCGGGCTGAGCCGGCCGTTTTGAGGCGCGGTCCATGCCGCAGTCAGGTCGATCAGCATGAGCGTGAATTTCGAAGAGCTGGATTTCCGCCCCACCCCGATGGGGGTGCTCAGCCTGCGCCGCCGCAGGCTGCCGGGCACCGAAACTGACATCTACGAAATCAAGCTCGGCGACGAGTATTTGATGTCGAGCCGGTTCACCGTCGCCGAGATCGAACTGGCGCGGCTCGGCCTCGCGGCGCTGCCGGGCGGAAATCTCGACGTCGTGGTGGGCGGCCTCGGGCTCGGCTACACCGCGCAAGCCGCGCTCGAAAACCCACAGGTGCGATCGTTGGTCGTGGTCGACGCGTTGGCGGAGGTGATCGAATGGCACGAGCAGGGGCTGCTGCCGCTCGGCAGGCAGCTGACCGGCGATCCGCGCTGTCGCCTGGTCAATGGCGACTTCTTTGCGATGTCGGGGTCGACCGAGGGCTTCGATCCCACTGCACCAGGGCGTCGCTTCGATGCGGTGCTGGTGGACATCGATCACTCGCCGCGAAACCTTCTGCATCCGCGCCACGCCGCGCTGTACGCGCGCGAGGGGCTCGAGAGCCTTGCCGAACATCTCAATCCCGGCGGCGTGTTCGCGCTGTGGTCGAACGACCCTCCCGATGCGGCTTTCAGCGCGGCGCTTGCGGCGGTCTTTGCAAGGTCGGACGCGCATGTCGTGAGTTTCGACAATTCGTTCGGAGATCACGACGCCAGCAACACGGTCTATATCGGGGTCAAGGCCGGTCTGAACGCAACCGGTGTGCCGGCAGCCGCCGTCAGCTAAGGGTAGCAAGTAAGGTCAGCGCATCCCGGTCCTCAGCTTGCCCCTGTGAACCGGGCATGTCATGGTGATGCACCAATAATCAATAATCGAAGTCGCGGGAGCGACGCACCCTGCGGATTTCGTCTCGAAATTGGCAGAGCGCAGGAACGTTGAGGAGACCATCACCATGAGATCCAGATTTGTACTCGGGCTGCTGAGCGCCGCTGCGATGTCAGTAGCGCTGGCCGGTACGGCCTCCGCCCAGCAGACCGTCAAGATCGGCGCGATTTTTCCGTTGAGCGGAAACGCCGCCAGCGCCGGCGTGCACGCCAAGGCGGCGATCGAAACCGCGGTTGAGATTATCAATAATGGCCACCCCGGGTTGGGCAACCTGCCGACCGTCAAGGGGCCCGGTCTGCAGGGCCTCGGCGGCGCCAAGGTCGAAGTGGTGTTCGCCGACAATCAGGGCAGCCCTGCCGTCGGGCAGAATCAGGCGCTGCGCCTGATCACCGAGGAAAAAGTGGTTGCGCTGACCGGCGCCTATCAGTCCGGCATCACCTTGACCGCGAGCGCCATCGCCGAGAAGTACGGCATACCCTATGTGAACGGCGAGTCGGTTGCGGCCAACCTGACCGAGCGCGGCTTCAAATGGTTCTTCCGGGTGACCCCGGTGGCCGGGGACTTCGCCAGGATCTATCTCGACTTCCTCAAGGACATGAAGGCAGCGGGCGCCAAGATCGACAACATCGCACTGGTGCACGAAAACACCGAATACGGCACCTCGGTCTCGAACGTCATCACCAGCACGTTCAAGGAAAACGGCTTGAGCATCGCGCAGGACATCTCCTATTCGGCCAACACCACCGACTTGCAGAGCCAGGTTCTGCAGCTCAAGGACAAGAAGCCGGACGTCGTGATCATGATCAGCTATACGTCTGACGCGATCCTGTACGCCAAGACGTTCCAGGCGCTGGACTACAAGCCGGCGCTGATGATCGCCGACAATGCCGGCTTCTCTGATCCCTCGACGCTCAAGACCGTCGGAAACCAGATCAAGGGCATCTTCAATCGCTCGTCATTTGCCATCGGCGCGGCTGGAACGCCGACCTTCCTGATCAACGAGATGTACAAGAAGAAGAGTGGCGGTGACGATATGGACGATACCGCCGCACGTCAGATGCAGGGGTTTCTGGTGCTGATGGAGGCGATCGATCGCGCCAAGTCGACCGAGCCGGCCAAGATCCAGGCCGCGCTGAAGGCAACCGACCTCAAGCCCGATCAATTGATCATGGGCTACAAGGGCGTCAAGTTCGACGAAAAGGGCCAGAACATTCTGGCGTCGGGCCTCGTGATCCAGCTGCAGGACGGCGAGCATTACGTTCCGGTCTGGCCAAAGGGCAGCGCCAAGACCGCGCCGCAGATGCCGTACAAGGGCTGGCAATAACCATTGAAGGCGGGGTGTAAACCCCGCCTTTTTCGACCGGCAATGGCGCCGTCGAAGAAATCCCAACCGCGAGATCCCGGCCGGCATGTCTACTGTTCTTGTTCAGGTGATCGTCGGCGGATTGCTGCTCGGCGCCGTCTATGCGCTGTTTTCATCGGGCCTCACCTTGATCTGGGGCATGATGAACATCGTCAACTTCGCCCACGGCGATTTCGTCATGCTCGGCATGTACGTGGCGTTCGTGGTCTGGACGCTGCTCGGCGTCGGGCCGCTCGCGGGCGTGCCGGTGGCGGCGCTGGTGCTGGCGACGCTCGGCATCATCGTTTATTTCGGGCTGATTCGCAGCGTCATGAAGGGGCCCATGCTGGCCCAGATTCTCGGCACCTTCGGTCTGGCGCTGTTGCTGCGCTACTCCGTGTTCTGGGGGTTTGGCGCCAATTTCGTCACGCTGCCGCAGGACGTTGTCGGCGGCACCTTCGATGTCATGGGCATCCGGATTGAAGCGTCGCGACTGCTGGCGGGTGTGGTCGCGCTGGTGGTGACGCTCGGCCTGCACCTGCTGCTCACACGCACTTCGCTCGGTTCGAAAATGCTGGCGGTGGCCGAGGATTCAACCGCCGCGCAGCTGATGGGAATCCGTCCCGACAGCATGCAGGCGATCGCGTGGGCGATTGCCGCTGCCGCCACCGGGATTGCCGGCGCACTGATCGCGACCTTCTTCTATATTTCGCCGACCGTTGGTGAGACGCTCGGCATCGTCGCCTTCGTTACGGTGTCGCTGGGCGGTTTCGGCAGCGTACCGGGCGCGCTGGTCGCAGGGCTCCTGATCGGCGTGATCGAGTCGACTTCAGCCTACCTGATCGGCGGCGTCTACAAGGACATCGTGGTCTATTCGCTGTTCCTGGGTTTCCTCTGGTTCCGGCCGCAAGGCTTGATGGGCAAAAATTGATGCGGCGTCTCATCTGGCCTTCGATCGCGCTCGCGCTGATCATTGCTTATCCGCTGCTGTTCACGACGCCGTTCCAGCAGCGGCTCGGGGCGCTCGTCCTGCTGTATGCGATCTCGGCCTCGGCCTGGAATATCGTGGGCGGCTACGCCGGCCAGGTTTCGGTGGGACACGTGGTTTTCTTCGGCTGCGGCGCCTATGCCTCGATGGCGGCCTATTCGCATTTCGGACTGCCGCCGCTGGTCGGAATTCCCGCCGGCATCGTCGTGAGCGTGCTGATCGCCGCGGTGATCGGCGTACCGACGCTGCGGCTGTCGGGCCATTACTTCAGCATGGCGACGATCGCTGTGGCCGAACTTGTCAGGCTGATCGTCACCAATATCGAGGAACTCGGCGGCGCCGTCGGGCTCAGCGGTCCAACCGTCCCGCGAACCGTGCTCGACCTCTCCTTCATTTCGGCGCTGCCGTACTACTACCTGTTCCTGTCGGTGCTGGTAATCACGCTCGGCATCACCTGGTGGATGGCCAACAGCCGGATGGGATTCTATCTCCGCGCCATCCGGGACTCCGAGCGGGCGGCGCGTTCGCTCGGCGCGCCCGCAAGCCGCACCAAGCTTTACGCCTTCATGCTGAGCGCCGGACTGACCAGCGTCGGCGGCGCGCTGTACGCGATGATGTTCGGATTCGTCGATCCGGAATCCGGGCTCGGTATCCTGATCTCCGTGAAAATCCTGATCATGGCGGCGCTCGGCGGCGCCGGCCTGCTGTTCGGACCGCTGGTGGGGGCGGCGATCCTGGTGCCGCTGGAAGAAATTTCCAACAATCTGCTTGGCGGCAAGGGCGCGGGCCTGACCTTTGTCGTTTACGGCGCGATTATCGTTTTGATCGCGCGGTTCCAGCCGGGGGGCATCCTGACGTTGATCAACCGGTTATGGGCGCGATGGCGCAAGACGCCGGATCCGGCAGCCGCTCCGGGAGCAACCGATGCTTCTTGAAGCCCGCGACATCACCAAAACCTTTGGCAGCTTCAAGGCCGTCGATACCGCCTCGGTGACGCTGGAGCAGGGCGAGATTCTCGGCCTGATCGGGCCGAACGGCGCCGGAAAATCAACCTTCTTCAATTGCCTGACCGGCGATCTGGTCTCGACCTCGGGCAAGGTCATGTTCGAAGGTCACGACATCACCACCATGACACCGGAAGCGCGCGCGCATCTGGGCCTTGCGCGAACCTTTCAGGTGCCGCTGACCTTTGAAGGCATGACGGTGCTGGAGAACGTGATGATCGGGGCGTTTCTCCGCACCTCTCATCGCACCGAAGCGGAGGCGCGCGCCCACGCCGTGCTGGAACGCGTCGGCATGAGCCAACTCGCGAATGCGCCGGCCCGCTCGCTGGGTACGCCCGGCCGCAAACGGCTCGAAATCGCCCGCGCGCTCGCCACCGAACCCAAGGTCCTGTTGCTCGATGAAGCCATGGCCGGCCTGACGCAGCACGAGGTTCAACTGGCGATCGACCTGGTTCGCGACATCCATCGCTCCGGCATCACCCTTGTCATCGTCGAGCACATCATGGAAGTCATCATGTCACTGGCGAGCCGCGTGGTGGTGTTTCATCAGGGCAAGGAGATCGCGCATGGCAGCCCGCGCGAGGTCACCAGCAACCCCGCCGTCATCGAAGCCTATATGGGCAAACGCGCGGCCAAGGCCGCCGCGGGCCATACCACGGTCGAGCTGACGGGCGGGCCTTCGACATGACCGCGCCCCTGCTCACGATCAAAAATCTGGAGGTCCGCTACGGCGACCTGATCGGCGTCTCCGATGTTTCGCTCGACGTGCCCGAGGGCAGCGTGGTGGCGCTGCTCGGTTCCAACGGCGGCGGCAAGACCACGGTTCTCAACGCGATCGCCGGTCTGATCCCGATGCATTCGGGGTCGATCACCTTTTGCGGCGAGGCGATCGGTGGGCAGAAGGCATTTTCGATCGTGCGCAAGGGCCTCGCGCTGTCGCCGGAGGGCTGGCGGCTGTTCGTGCAGCAAAGCGTCGAGAACAATCTGATGCTTGGCGCCACGCCGCTGCACGACAAGTCGCGCGCCGCGACGCTACTCGATCGCGTCTACGAAATCTTCCCGAAGCTTGCGGAACGCCGCAACCAGCGCGCCGGCACCATGTCGGGCGGCGAGCGGCAAATGCTGGCGGTCGGCCGCGCGCTGATGAGCGATCCCAAGCTATTGATGCTGGACGAGCCGTCGCTGGGTCTGGCGCCCACCGTGGTGGAATCGATGTACGAGACATTTGGCCAGCTACACCGGGAAGGCCTGACGATCCTGCTCGCCGAGCAATCCATTGAGCTCGCGCTCGAGGTTTCGGATTTTGCCACCGTGCTACAGGTCGGCAAGAGCGTCCTTTCCGGCACCGCGTCCGACCTGGCCAATGATCCGCAGGTACAGAAGGTCTATCTCGGCGGCTGACAGGCTTACTTCTTGCGCCTCAGGGCGCCGCGCGCCGGAGATGGCGGTGTCTTCATCTCGGCCTCGAGCAGCAGCAGCAGACAACCGCTGAGACGCGCCTCCATCTCGTCGTCTTGAACAGATAGCGGTCCGGGATTGTTGAGGATGGCGTTGACCAGCGTTCCCAGCACCACCTGAAAGCCAAAAGCGATCGTCCGCGTCTTGGCGGCCTCGCGCCCTTTGCCCATGATGCGGAGCAGGGGCGGCGTGGCATGGCCGGTGGCCGCGTTCGCCAGACCCTTGAAGGGGGTCCATCGGCTCGGCCGTGTATCGTCATGCTGAAGTGCGGCGCGCAACACGCCTTCATGGTTTCTGATCCAGCCGATCACCCCGCGGACCAAAAGGCGGCAAAGCCCGGCCAGCGAGGGGTCAGCCGTCGGTTCGTTCTCGATCATCCGCGACAGCCCGCTCGCGCCATCGCGCGCGGCGAGTTCGATCAGGGCGTTGAAATAGGCTTCCTTGCTTTCGAACCGGCTGTAGAAGGCGCCGACGGTGGCGCCGACCTTCGCGCACAGCGCCTCGATCGACAGTTCGGCGAGGCTGCGCGTGCGCAGCATTTCCGCGCCCGCCTTCAGCAGCGCCGCCGTCGTCTCGCGGCTTCGCTTCTGCCGTGACGGCGTGACGCCGGGGAGGTCGAAATCTGCCGATTCAGGCTGCATGGGATATTGCATCTCCGGCCGAATTATCCATAATCATAATTCGGATTATGGTTTTTGGCAATCGTTCCGATGGCCGGCGAAGGTGACCGCAAGGAGCGAACGGCGGATCAACCGCCGTCGTGGCGACAGGGAGGGGAGAGACGCATGAACGCAGGCAGCGACAAGTCCTTTGGCGGCACCATCGGCAAGACCGTCGCGGGCTCGAAACCGTGGTGGCCGGCAGCGCCGAAGCCGCCGGTCGGCGCCCCCAATATCCTGGTTGTGCTGTTCGACGATGTCGGCTTTTCCGATTTCGGCTGTTACGGCTCGCCGATCAGGACGCCGACCATCGACAGAATCGCGGCCGACGGCCTGCGCTACTCCGGCTTCCACACCACGGCGATGTGCTCGACCACGCGCGCGGCACTTCTGACCGGACGCAACCATCATTCGGTCGGCGTCGGCTGTCTCGCCAATTTCGACTCCGGCTATCCCGGCTATCGCGGCAAGATCGCGCGCGAGGCGGGCACGCTGGCCGAAATGCTGAGGGCGCACGCCTATCGCAACTACATGGTGGGCAAATGGCATGTCACGCCGCTGACCGAAAGCGGCGCCACCGGGCCGTTCGACGGCTGGCCGCTGGGCCGCGGATTCGACCGCTTCTACGGTTTTCTCGATGCCGAGACCGACCAGTTCGCGCCGGAACTGGTTTCCGACAACACCCACATCGATCCGCCCGGCACTTACGCCGACGGCTATCACCTGACCTCGGATCTGGTCGACCAGTCGATCCGCTTCATCGCCGATCACATCGCCGACCGGCCCGACCTGCCGTGGCTGACCTGGGTCGCGCTCGGCGCCTGCCACGCGCCGCATCAGGCGCCCGCTGACATCATCAAGAGCTACGACGAAACCTTCGCGCACGGCTGGGACGTCGAGCGCGAGCAGCGCATGGCGCGGCAGAAAGCGATGGGGATCGTGCCGCAGGGAACGCAAATGCCCGCGCGCAATGACGGCGTGAAGGCGTGGGATCAGCACAGTCCCGATGAGAGGCGCCTGTTCACACGGCTGCAATCGGCGTTTGCCGGCATGCTCGACCATGCCGACCGGCATCTGGCGCGGTTGATCGGCTTTCTCGACACCGCCGGAATTCGCGACAACACGCTGATCCTCGTGCTGTCCGACAATGGCGCGAGCCAGGAGGGCGGGCCGTTCGGTTTTGTCAACGCGATGGGGCCTTACAACTTCCGTCCCGAGCCGATCGCGGAGAAAGTACGACGGATCGACGACATCGGCGGTCCGGACTCCCACAACAATTTTCCGCATGGCTGGGCGATGGCCTCCAACACGCCACTGCGCCGCTACAAGCAGAACACCCATGGCGGCGGCATCCGCGATCCCCTGGTGATGTCATGGCCCAGGCGCATCGCGGCCAAGGGCGAGTTACGTCATCAGTTCGTGCACGCCAGCGATCTGGTGCCGACCTTGCTCGAGCTGGTCGGGGTCAACGCGCCGGCGACGATCGCAGGCACGGCGCAAATGCCGATCGAAGGCCAAAGCTTTGCGCGCTCGATCGTCGAACCATCGGCGCCGTCGAAATCTTCTCCGCAATATTTCGAGATGTTCGGCCATCGCGGGCTATGGCATGATGGCTGGAAGGCGGTCTCCTATCATCCGCCGGGCACTCCGTTCGAGGACGACAAATGGGAGCTGTTTCACCTCGACGGTGATTTTTCCGAGGTCGATGACCTCGCCGCGAAACAGCCTGAGCGCCTCGCTGAAATGATAAAACTGTGGTGGAGCGAGGCGGAGAAACACAATGTGCTGCCGCTCGACGACCGCTTCGCCGCGCGCTTTGCCGAGAACGCCGCGCGTTTCCAGGGCGCGCGCGACAATTTCATGTTTCACGCCGGCATGGGGCACGTGCCGACCGACGTCGCGCCGGATGTGCGTAGCCGCAGCTACACCATCGAGGCGCATGTCGAGATCGGCGATGCCGGCGCCGAGGGCGTGCTGATCGCGCATGGCGACGCCACCTCGGGCTACAGCCTCTACATCAAGGACGGTTTTCTGGTGCACGATCTCAATATCGGGGGAGGGCACGAGATCGTTACTTCAAACCGCAAGGTGCCATCAGGTGCGCACCGGCTCGGCGTCCATGTCGAACGCCTGGTGCGGGAAGCTCCACCGGCCAAGGGTTCACGTACCGGGGTCAGCGCCTACACGCTGCTGATCGATGGCGAGCCCGTGGGCTCGCTGCAGACGCAGCAGGGATTTCACAATTTCATCTCGTGGTCCGGCCTTGACATCGGCCGCGATCGCTCCAGTCCGGTGTCGCATTACGACGCGCCGTTCGAGTTCACCGGCCAGCTGCGGCGGGTGAGTGTCGCCATGCACAATGACCAGAAGCTCGACGGCGATGGCATCGGCGCCGCCGAAATGGCGAGGCAGTGAGGCGATATCCGGGGAGCAACCGGTACGAGATATTCTCGTCATTGCGAGCGAAGCGAAGCAATCCAGCTTTTCCACGGCAAGGGTGGATTGCTTCGTCGCTGCGCTCCTCGCAATGACGGTTGAGACTACTTGATCCTGTCGTAGGCCGCGGCGAAATCTGTCAGCGGGATCGGGATGGTGATATTTTCCTTGCCGAGGTTCTGGAACGAGACTTTCAGCTGCTTGCCCGATTTGAGAGCGGCGAGCAGATCGGGCGCGATTGCGGAGCCGGCGTAGCAGCCCCGGTTCTCGCAGGTCTGGATCTGCAGGTCGGTGGCCTTGCCGTCATCGACCTGAAGTTTCGCGCCGCCCGGCAGATGAAGCCCTAGCGGCAGCTGCACCAGCGCGACCGGCGCCTTGGTGTCGGCGGGCACGCGGATGTTGACGAGCACGATCAACTGCCCGGTCTTGCTGAGAACCGCGGTTTGCTCCATCGCGCATTCGAGCGGCGCGGCACGGCTGGCGCTGGTGCATCGCGCGTTCCAGCCCGGCTGCGCGGCAGGGGCAGGCTCTGCCTGGGGCGCGGCCGGTGCCGCGGGTGCGGGCGGTGCGGCCTTTGACTTCGCGGCTTGCTGGGCGTGGCTGACGCCGATCGATCCGACAGCCAGGATGGTGATGCAGATCGCAGTCTTAATGATGATTTTCACTGAACCGGCTCCAGGAGGAATACCTATCGGATGTGCCTTCGGACGCTCAAAGTCAAGTCACTCCAAAGTTGATTTGTCGCATGATTTGTTGTCACCGCCTGGCAGATCGTTCATATGCACCATCGTCGACCTTCAGGTCGCGAACAGCGCAGCCAAGCGGAGTTACGTGATGGACGAATTGAACGGACGCATGATGGCTTGCCAGATCCTGATCACGGGCCTGATCGCAGGCGTCGCCAACAACACGCCCGATCCATTGCGATTTCTCACCGACTTTCGTGACGAAATCAGAGCGGTGGTGCAGGGCGTCAACATCGCGGGAATGGACAACAGCGATCGCGTTCGGCTGGTTGCGCAGCAGACTGTCGATGAACTGTTTTCGCTGATGAAGCCTCCCAGCAGCGACTAAGCAACGCCAGGTCGAAGACACAGAAATGCGCTATTTTCAGGCATTTTCGCATGTAGTTTAGAACGTTTCGAATATTGGTTTTAGAAATGTTTCAAACTGTTGATTTAGAATCGTTTTGATCTGGACGTATTCAAACATCCCGCTGTCGCAATCGCATTGACCTGAAATTTTTCGGTCGATACCACACCTCTGGGACAGTTCGCCGCATCAGGGCGATGCGAACGAACTGAAATTGAGTCAGGGGCGTGGGATGAACAGGGTAAGGGCACCGAGATCGTTGCGTTCGATCGCAGCAACCAACTCGGTCGACGAGAAAATTGACAACAATTCGGGCATGAAGGTTTCGGCGGTCGCCGGTTTGATCGCGGTTGCCTCGTTCTCCAGCGCCGAAGCGCAGCAGGCTCCCCTCCCGCCGGTCACGATCGATGCCCCGGTCGCCCGGCCACGGCCTGCGGTGTCGAGGCCGTCGGCTGAGGCGTTGCGCGCCCGAACAGCGCTGCGCCGCGCCGCGCGGCGCTCGCAGCCGGCGCAGGTCACGGCGGTGCCTTTTCCCAACGCCGGTGGCTTCAGTGGCGACCGCAGCCCCTATGCCGATGCGGCAACGCCCTACAAGGTGGACCGGTTGCAGGCATCGGGCAAATACCCCGAGCCGCTGTTGAACACGCCGAAGACCGTCACGGTGCTCAGCAAGGAAATCCTGGCGGACAAGAACGCCACCACGCTGAAGCAGGCGGTGCTGAGCACCGCGGGTGTCACGCTGGGAACCGGCGAGGGCGGTAACGCCTTCGGCGACCGTTTCTTCATTCGTGGCTTCGACGCCCGCAACGACGTCTTCCTCGACGGCATGCGCGACGCCGGCGTTAGCGTCCGCGAGAACTTCTTCACCGAGCAGGTCGAGATCCTGCGCGGCCCGGGCTCTTCGTTCGCTGGCCGCGGCACCACCGGCGGCGCCATCAATATCGTTACCAAGCAGGCGACGACCGAAAAAAGCTTCTACAACATGGATACGATGTTCGCGACCGACCACACCAAGCGCGTGGTGCTCGACGTCAATCAGGTGATCAGTCCGACGCTGGCGGTGCGTGCCGGCGGTCTGTTCCAGGACGCCATGGTTGCCGGGCGCAACTACATCAAGGACGATCGGGACGGCGCTTTTGCCACCATCAAGTGGACGCCGCTCGACACCATCAAGCTGAATGCGACCTACATCCACACCAATCTGCACGGTCTGCCGGACTTCGGCGTGCCGTATTACCGGCCCGGCGCGGGGACGCCCGGGATCCAGTACAGGACCACCGCCGGCGGCCCGTTCCCGGATTTCGGCGCCAACCGCAATAATTTCTACGGCTTCGTCAACCGCGATTACTACAGCATCAAGCAGGACATCGGCACGGTCGGCGGCGAGATCGCCATTACGCCGGACCTGACCTTGAGCAACAAGACCAGGGTACAGCGCTCGGTGCTCGACTACATCGGTACGCTTCCGGAAGGGCCGAACGTGACCAACCCCGACCGCAACCTCTGGACCGTCAGCGCCAATCCGCAGAGCCGCTATCAGGTCACCGAGAACATCGCCAACCAGACCGAGGCGACCTACAAGTTCAACGTTGCGGGTTGGAAGAATACGGCGCTGGCCGGCTTCGAATATTCGCGCGAGATCTCCAGTATCGATAAATATTTCGGCCTGAGTTCGGAACAGCTTCCGGGTGGTACTCCCGGAGGCAATGTTCCTGGCGTCAACATCTTCAATCCGCAGTTTACATTTGCGAACGTTGGAGGCAACCCGACCTGGACCGGCCTGCCGACCAGGATCGCCATCAACACCAAGAGCGCCTACCTGATTGACACCGCCAACTACAACGACCTCGTCATACTCAATGGCGGCATTCGCTATGACGATTACGGCATCAAGGTGAGCGGTTACGGCGCGACAGGCGGCAATCCCAATCCAAATCTCTGGGCCGCGCAGGAACAGCAACACGGCATGCCGAACTTCAACCTCGGCCTGACGCTTAAGCCGTTGCCATTCGGCAGCGTCTACGCCGCCTATGCGACCTCGTCGAACCCCGTCGGTGCGGAGTTCGACGGCACCAGTGCCCAGTATGGCGGCCTCGCGCCGTTCCTGAACGGCAACCCGAACCAGATCTTCGGGCCCGAAAAGAACAAGGCGATCGAAATCGGCACCAAATGGGAGCTATTCGACCGCCATCTGCTGGTGACCGCTGCATTGTTCCAGACCGAAAAGGAAAATGCGCGGGAATCGCGAAACATCGCCAACGCAGGTCAGGCCACCGCGGATTGTCCGTATCCCGCCGGCACCACCGGCGCGGTCTCCTGCATCACCGCCGGCGCTGCCTACAGGATCCAGGGCATCGACCTCGGCGTCGGCGGCAAGATCACCGACAAATGGAGTGTGTTCGGTGGCCTTGTGTTGATGCGGTCGGAGGTGACAAAGTCGCTGGTTTCGTCGGCGCAGCCGTTGCTCTATCCCAGCAATGTCGGGCTCAAGCTCGCCAACGTCGCGCACCAGTCGTTCAGCATGCTGAGCAAGTACCAGCTGACGGATGTCTGGGAACTCGGCGGCCAGGCGGTGTACCGCTCACAGATGTATGGCGGCACCTTCCTCGCCGCCAACCAGGGCACCTCGATCCCGAGCTACTGGCGCTTCGATACTTTTGTGGAAGCCAAGGTATCGAAGAACTGGAGGGCGAAGCTGTTCGTGAACAACATCACCAACAAGCTGTACTACGACGCGCTGTATCAAAGCGCGACGCCGTTCGTGTTCGTGGCGCCGGGACGCAGCGTGAGCATGGTGCTCTCGGCGCGGTTCTGAGTTGAAGCCGGGGATGCGGACCGAATGCTGATCTGCATCCCCGATGTTCTGAGCAAGGATGATGTGACGGATCTCCGCCGCATCATGGACGGCTGCGCGTGGGAAGACGGCCGCTCCACTGCCGGCGCGCAATCGGCGCTGGTGAAGAGCAACGAGCAGTTGCCGCCGGACAGCGAGATTTCCCGCAAGCTCGGCAACCGCATCGTCTCGGCGCTATCAGCCAATCCGCGCTTCATATCGGCTGCGATTCCGCTGCAGATCTTTCCGCCGCTGTTCAACCGCTATGCCGCCGCCGACGGGCATCATTTCGGCATTCACGTCGACAATGCGGTGCGTGGCGATCGCCTGACCGGCCTGCGGATCCGGACCGACCTGTCGGTGACGCTGTTTCTCTCCGAGCCGGACGAATATGACGGCGGCGAACTGGTGGTCGAGGACCTCTACGGGTCCCACGAGGTTAAGCTGCCGGCCGGCGATCTCGTGCTTTATCCGGCCTCCAGCCTGCACATGGTGACGCCGGTCACACGGGGGATGCGCGTTGCATCTTTTTTCTGGCTCCAGAGCATGGTACGAGATGCTCACGCCCGCAGCCTGATCTTTGACCTCGACAGCGCGATTCAGAGCCTTTGCGAACGACTTGGGCGAGATGACCCTGAAACGGTCAAATTGACCGGTATCTATCACAACCTTATTCGCCACTGGGCTGAAGTATGAAGATGTTCCTCTCTCGAGCCACATGGATCGTGGCCTTCGCCTTGGCGATGACGTCGTTGCCGTCGCTGGGTCAGGCGCAGCAGGACACAGCCCCCTCCGCGTCGCAGCAATCGGCCGTTCCGGCGCAGGGGCCCACGCCGTCAGCGGCCATTCCATCCGCGCCCGCGGCTGCCGTCCCCGCCTTTCCCGCCGAGAGCAAATCGCTGAAGCCGATAGCCGCGGTGCCGGAGATGTCGCCGTGGTCGATGTTTCAGTCGGCGGATGTGCTGGTCAAGGCCGTCATGATCGGGCTCGCCTTCGCCTCGCTCGTGACCTGGACCATCTTCATCGCCAAGATGATCGAGATGTCGCTGGCCCGGCGCGGGCTGCGCAAGGCGCTCGGCAAGATCGGCGAAGCGCGGTCGCTGGCTGAAGCCCAGTTCGCGCTCGGCGCCAGGGACAACGTGTTGTCGTCGCTGCTGGCGGCCGCCATGCGCGAGGCGCGGTTGTCGGCGGGAATTTCCAGCGACGCCGGCATCAAGGAGCGCGCGGCCTCGAGTTTTGCGGAGATCGTGCGCGCCGAAGCGCGCCGGATCCGGCTCGGCATGGGACTGCTCGCCACCATCGGTGCCACTTCGCCGTTCGTCGGGTTGTTCGGCACCGTCTGGGGTATCATGAACAGTTTTATCGGAATCTCGAAATCGCAGACCACCAATCTCGCCGTGGTCGCTCCCGGCATCGCCGAGGCACTGCTCGCCACCGCGCTCGGCCTGGTCGCGGCGATCCCGGCCGTGATCATCTACAATCACTTTGCGCGCGTGACCAAGGGTTACCTCGAACTGGTCGGCCGTGCCTCGGGCGCCGCGGCGCGGCTGTTGTCGCGCGATCTCGACCGCACCCATGTCAGTTCCCATGGTGGCGCACATTCGCGCGCAGCGGAGTAGCCGATGGCTGTCTCGCTCAGCGATTCCGACCTCGACGACGACAATGATTTCGCGGAGAGCCACGAGATTAACGTTACGCCGTTCATCGACGTCATCCTGGTTTTGCTGATCATCTTCATGGTGGCGGCGCCGCTGTCGACGGTCGACCTGCCGATCGATCTGCCGACCTCGACCGCGACGCCACAGAAGAAGCCGGACAAGCCGACCTATGTCAGCATCAAGCCCGACCTCGCGGTGGCGATCGGCGAAAATCTGGTCAAGCGGGTTGATCTGGTGCGCTCGCTCGATGCGATGGCGGATGCGAGCAAGGAACGCTTTATCTTTTTGCGCGCCGATCGGGCGGTGCCCTATGGCGAGCTGATGGACGTGCTGGAGCTGCTGCGCGCCGGTGGCTATGCCCGGATCAAGCTGGTGGCGCTGGAAGGCGTTGCCGGCAGCGCGCCTGCCTCTGCCGACAACGTTTCTCCCGACAATCCGAAACCCTGAAGCGGGGACGACGTCGAGATGTCTGGCCTCAAATCCGAACCAAAACCTTCGAGACGGCTGTGGGCCTTCGCCACCGCGGCCGCGCTTGCGCTGCATCTCGGCTGCGGCGCGCTGGCGATCGCGCATTTACGCGAAGCGGAATCCGACGACGCGCTCGGCGCCAATGCAATCGAGGTCGGCATCGAATTCGCTGCGGTGCGCCGGGAAGTGACCGACCTGCCACCGGGGCCGGACGCCGATGCGTCGGTGGCGTCGCCGGCGCTGGCCGAGCAGCAGGCCGAGGTCAAGGAGACCGAGCTGCCGAAGGACATCCCGACCGAGCCCGACGAGGCCGATCGGGTGGTGACGCCGAACGAGTCGAACAAGCCCAAGGAAGACGATCCGAAAATCGCCGCGGTGCAGACCCAGGCCTCCACCGAGTCGGTGGCCTCGGAGGCGACGGCGACGCCGAGTTCCGAAGCGATTCCGGAAGGTCCGCGTTCCGTCGCGCCGGCGATCGGCAGCGGCGAGACCGC
Organism: Hyphomicrobiales bacterium; assembly: GCA_038212905.1. Lineage (GTDB taxonomy): Bacteria > Pseudomonadota > Alphaproteobacteria > Rhizobiales > Xanthobacteraceae > Bradyrhizobium. The sequence continues at coordinate 7,437 of JBBQUA010000008.1, read as the reverse complement.
ACGGCGGATGCGCGCGACCTGGCAGAAGCAGCTGGTCGCCCATCTCGACAAGCACAAGCGCTATCCGGCGGGGCGCGCGCAGAAGAGCGCGGAGATCATGGTTTCGTTCGCGCTCGACCGCATGGGCCGGGTGCTCTCGGCCACCATCGTCAAGGGATCGGGCGATGCCGCCTTCGACGAAGCCGCCCTCGCGATGCTGAAGCGCTCCGACCCGGTGCCGCAGCCGCCTCCGCTGGTCGCCGACGAAGGCCTGAGTTTTACCCTGCCGGTGATTTTCCGGGTCAAGGGCAAGAGCTGACGGGCAGGGCAGACGAAGCGGACGCAGTTTTCTTCGTAATTCTTGACGTGGTCTCCGAACGCAGGGACCGCGTACGCTGTGGCTCATCAGGATCGCCCGCGGCATCGCGGTGTCTATTTGCACCGGCTTTTGCAAGTTGCCATTCTACTCTTGTAATCAGCGCCCAATACCTTGAGGCATTGATCATAATTTCCGTGACCCATATTGGGCTTGCCATCATTCGAATTGCGACAATCGCTCGCGACCCGTTCAGTTGAAAAATACTTCGAGCAATCCGCGAGGCATTGCTTCGCGTCCTGGGCAACCGCCGGCGCAATTCCGCCGGCCGCGAATATCGTGATGATCCCGGTTCCCAGGAGCGTAAGCCCCAGGTTCCGTACTCTTCCGTTCATCATTGCCAACTTCCTTTCGTCATTTGAAATTGCTTCGCGGCGAAACGGCGCGGCCCCCCGCACGTTGATGGCGGTCAGCTGATCGCCATGCACCCAAACCTCACGCGATCCCACGGCTGAAACGCCGCGCTATGCGGCTTGACGCCTGCAGATGGCGCCATGCTGAGAACTGGTGCGAATGGCGAGTTCGGCGCGTCGCCGTTGTCGGGCGGCACTCAGTCAATGGAACCGCCGCGACCGTGTGTCGACCTTAGGCCGATCTTGCAAGGCATGTTTCCGCGAATTGTCGCATGTTGCGAGAAAGAACGTACGCCACCGCTCATACGCCTGACAGGAAATGGCTCCGCTGCGTCAAGGTCCAGTGCTGCCGGGCAATCGTCCGTGGAGGGTGCTGGGGTTTCCATCGGGTACCGCACGCCAGAACGAAAATGCCCGGCGATCGCTCGCCGGGCATCCTGATCGCGTAACTCTTTATCTTTCGGATCAGCCCTTCTTCAGCATCGGGCAGACGCTCTTGTCCAGCGGAATGAAGGCTTCGTCGGCCGGGATGGTGGCCACGACATTGAAGTAGTCCCACGGATATTTCGACTCCGAAGGCTTCTTCACTTCGAGCAGGTAGGCCGGGTGGATCTTGCGGCCGTCGGCGCGGATCGAGCCCTTGCCGAACAGATCGTCGTCGGTCGGCATTTCCTTCATCTTGGCGACCACGGCGCGGCCGTCATGCGGATTGCCGCCGAGCGCTTCCAGCACCTTGAAGTAATGCCGCAGCGACGAATAGACGCCGGCCTGCACCATGGTCGGCGGGTTCTTCTTGTACTTCTCGTTGAAGCGCTTGGTGAAGGCGCGGGTCTTGTCGTTCATGTCCCAGTAGAACGTTTCGGTGAAGTTCAGGCCCTGGGCGGTCTTGAGGCCCAGCGCGTGGACGTCGGTGATGAACAGCAGCATGCCCGCGAGCTTCTGGCCGCCGGCCACGATGCCGAACTCCGCCGCCTGCTTGATCGCGTTGGTGGTGTCGCCGCCGGCATTGGCAAGACCGATGATCTTCGCCTTCGAGCTCTGCGCCTGCAGCAGGAACGAGGAGAAGTCGGCGTTGTTGAGCGGATGCCGGACGGCGCCGAGCACCTTGCCGCCATTGGCGACGACGACCGCGGCGGTGTCACGCTCCAGCGCGTGTCCGAACGCGTAATCCGAGGTCAGGAAGAACCAGGTATCACCGCCGGACTTGACCAGCGCCTTGCCGGTGCCGTTGGCGAGCATCCAGGTGTCGTAGACCCAGTGCACCGTGTTCGGCGAGCACTGCGCGCCGGTGAGGTCGGACGAGGCCGAACCGGAGTTCAAATTGACGACGTTCTTGTCCTTGGCGAGGTTGGCGATCGCGAGGCCGACGCCGGAACTGGCGAGATCGACGAACACATCGACTTTCTCGACATCGATCCACTGCTTGCCGATGTTGACGCCGACGTCGGGCTTGTTCTGGTGATCGGCCGAGATCAGTTCGATCTTCCAGCCCTTTGCCAGCAACCCGGAATCGTCGATCGCCATTTGCGCTGCGACCGACGAGCCGGGGCCGCCGATATCGGCGTAAAGGCCGGACTGGTCGCCAAGACTGCCAACCTTCACGACCTTGTCGAGCGTTTGAGCGGACACATTACCGGCAAACACCAGGCTGGTGGTCAGCGCCAGGACGGCCATCGATCGTTTCTTCATTATTCCTCCAAAAGTTTGAAAATCACGGCGGCACTATGCCGTGCATTGCGCCGGCCGCATAGCCATGACGAGAGGGGATGCGGGTGCGAAATATTTCATCTCGCGGAGAATTCGGCCCCGCGCGGCGGTCTTTTCAGCGCCAGAAATAACGGACGCTGGCATACACGATGATGAGGCAGATGAAGATCAGCGCCACGGGAAGCCGCGGTTTGGCCGGCGGGCCGCTGGCGGTTTTGGAAGGTTTCGGCGCCGGCCGCTTGAAGGCGGTGACGTTGTCCGCCACCGAGTCGTGGCCGTTTCCTTGGCCATTTCCTTGGCCGTTCAACTGGGCCTTGACGTCGGGTGGCGCGCCGGCCCCGCCCATTTCGCCGTAGTAGCTGCGGTAAATCAGATGGATGGTGGCCTCCGAGGCCTCGGGTTCCGCCATCTTCTCAAGCAGGGTTTTATAGCCGGCCAGGAAGTTCTGAGCTTCCGCGGGCAAGGACGAGGTTCCGTTCAACTTCGCCAGCATCTTCCAAGTCGCAAAGTCCGCGCGCGCCCTGGTATCGGCACGTCGCGCGATCAGCATATCCGCAGCTTTAATCAAGTTGGCCTCAAGCCTCGTCGGCATCTATCGGGCTTAGACTACATATTGCCAGTCAATACGAGAAGTAAACGGATCACAGTGCCGGTCGACGTCCGCACTATCGCCGAAATAACATCAAGATTTAGACCGAACTGGGAACCAACGAGCGGCAGAACGATCAGAATCCCGATTAAAATCAGCATGCCATACGGTTCCAGCCGGGAAAGCGGGTAGGCGAGCACGTTCGGCAGCAGCCCGACGGCGACCCGGCCGCCGTCCAGCGGCGGGATCGGCAGCATGTTGAAGACCGCCAGCAGCACATTGATGATCAGCGCGTTTTTGAGGTTGTCGGCCAGCCACTTTGCCGTGTCGGCGGGCGCCAAGGGCAGGGCATGGAACGCCAGCGCCGCCAGAAAGGCCAGCACGATATTGACGGCGGGGCCGGCCAGCGCCACCCAGACCATGCCGAGCCGGGGGTTGTTCAGATTGCGGAAATTCACCGGCACGGGCTTCGCGTAGCCGAACAGGAACGGGGCGTGGGACAACAGCAGGATCCCCGGCAGCAGCACCGTGCCGAACGGATCGATGTGCTTGAATGGATTGAAGCTGACGCGGCCGAGGTCGTAGGCGGTGTTGTCGCCAAGCCTGTGCGCGACAAAGGCGTGCGCGGCCTCGTGAAAAGTGATGGCGATGATCAGCGGCAGGACCCAGACCGAGGCGTCGTAAAGCGAAATGTTTGAAAACAATGGATGTCCTGTCTGGCGCCGAGCGAGGGCAGGCTAGCACGGATTATCCGGGCGGGGTGGGAGGCGTTATGCCCCAGCCAGTCGTCCCTGCGAATACGTTCGCAGCGACGACGAGGCACTTTCATGCCGGCGGAACCGCTTCCGGATACTGCGGCAGGCCGTCGTCGATATTCACCCAGCGGATTTTCTCCGAGACCCAGATATGCTCGGTCGGCGGAAAGGCGTTGCGGTCGTCGAAGGTGGCGAGCGCGACGCCGGCCACGGCCGGGTTCTTGCGCCAGGCAAACAGCCGCGTGCCGCAGGCTTTGCAGAACACCCGGTCCAGCGCTTCCGACGAGGGATAACGCGCGGTTTCGCCTGTCACCGTCAAGGCGCTCTGCGCAAACAGTGCCCGGGCGTTGAACGGCGAGCCCATCGCCTTCTGGCAGTTGCGGCAATGGCAGATCCGGACGTTGATCGGCTCGCCCTCGCACCGGAATCTAACCGCGCCGCACAGGCATCCGCCCTCGTGTGTCATGATGATCTCGCTGATAGTTGCCGTCATTGCGAGGAGCGCTTGCGACGAAGCAATCCATCTCTCCGCACAAAGAAAGCAAAAGTGGATTGCTTCGCTGCGCTCGCAATGACGTTGAGGGGCCTTCGACCGGGAACCTAATACGTCGCCCTGCCGCCGGAAATATCGAACACCGCGCCGGTCGAGAACGCGCAATCCTCCGACGCCAGCCATGACACCATCGCCGCCAGTTCTTCGACCAGCACAAAGCGTCCTTTCGGAATCTTCGACAGCATGAAGTCGATATGCTGCTGCGTCATCTGGTCGAAGATCGCGGTTTTGGCCGCCGCCGGCGTCACCGCGTTGACGAGGATGTCATGCTGCGCCAGTTCCTTGCCGAGCGATTTTGTCAGCGCGATCAGGCCGGCCTTGGACGCCGAGTAATGCGCCGCGTTGGGATTGCCTTCCTTGCCGGCGATCGAGGCGATGTTGACGATACGGCCGTAGCCCTGCTTGATCATGGTGGGCGCGATTGCCTTGCAGCAGATAAAGGGGCCGTCGAGGTTGATGCGCAGCACCTTGCGCCATTCATCGAGGTCGGTGTCCCACACCGTCTTGTTGATGCCGGCAATGCCGGCATTGTTGACGAGGATGTCGATCTTGCCCAGCGCGTCCAACGTGGCGTCGCGCGCCTTTTCGACCGCGGCGAGATCCGAGACGTCGACCTTGATCGCGGTGACATCAGCGCCGATTTCCTTGGCGGTTTTCTCGGCGAACGGCAGGTCATGGTCCCAGATCGCGACCTTGGCGCCGGAGGCGACGAAGCGCTCGGTGATGGCGCGGCCAAAACCCTGCGCGCCGCCAGTAACGACGGCGATGCGGCCGTTGAGATCGATCTTGTTCATGGGAGGAAACCTCAGGTCAGGTGAATGTCAGAGCATGTAGCCGCCGTCGACAACGAGGTCGATGCCGGTGGTGAAGGCGCTTTCGTCGCTGGCGAGATAGACGGCCGTGGCGCCGATTTCGTCCGCGGTGCCGAGCCGGCCCATCTTCTGGCGGGCGACGAATTTTTCACGACCGTCGGGGCCGGCCGCGGCGGCGCGGCCCAGCATCGAGGGCGTTTCCACCGTGCCGGGGCAGATGCTGTTGCAGCGGATGCCTTGCGTGATGAAGTCGGATGCGACCGCGCGCGTCAGCAGCGAAACCGCGGCCTTGGATGCGCTGTAGACATAGCGGTTGGCCGGCGGGCGCAGCGCCGCGCAGGACGAGATGTTGACGATGCTGCCGCCGCCGCCCGCGATCATCGCCGGCAGGAATGCCTTGATGGTCCGGTGCATCGACTTGACGTTGAGGTCGAACGAAAAATCCCAGTCTTCCTCCGAGCAGTCGAGGATGGTCCCGTGGTGCACGAAGCCGGCGGCGTTGAGCAGGATGTCGATCTTGCCGACGCGCTTGGCGAAGGCGTTGACGTCGGCCGTGTTGCGAACGTCGAGCCGCGTTGTTTCGGTGATGCCTTCCTGGGCTAGCGTAGCGAGACCCTTTTCATCGATATCCGTGGCGATCACCGTGGCGCCCTCGCGCGCGAATGCGATGGCGCAGGCGCGGCCGATGCCGGCGGAGGCGGCGGTGACAAAGGCGCGCTTTCCCTTCAGGCGGTCTGACATTTTTTCTCCCTCGTTATTCTTTCGTCATTCCGGGGCGTGCGAAGCACGAGCCCGGAATCCATACTCGCGATCGTGGTTATGGATTCCGGGCCTGCGCTGCAAGGGCAGCGCATCCCGGAATGACGGGGGTCAGTGATTATCCCGCGCCGTGCCGACGGTGCCAGCGATGTCGTGGTAGCGCGTCGCCAGCTCCATGCAGGCGCCGGTGGCCTGCTGGCCGACGGTGGAGCGGTAGAGTTCCTGCCACGGCGTCTGGTTGGCGGGATATTTGAATCCGCCATCGGCCTTCAGCTTGGCGCGGCGCGCCTGCAGTTCCTCGTCGGAGATCAGGATATTGGCGCTGCCCTTGTTGAGGTCGACGCGCACCATGTCGCCGGTCTTCAGGATCGCAAGACCGCCATTGGCGGCGGCTTCCGGGGTGGCGTTGAGGATCGACGGCGAGCCCGAGGTGCCGGATTGCCGGCCATCGCCGATGCAGGGCAGGGACAGGATGCCGCGTTTGATCAGCGCCGCCGGCGGCTGCATGTTGACGACCTCGGCGCCGCCGGGATAGCCGATCGGCCCCGTGCCACGCACGAACAGGATGCAATGCTCGTCGATATTGAGCGAGGCGTCGTCGATGCGGTGGTGGTAATCTTCCGGACCCTCGAACACGATGGCGCGGCCCTCGAAGGCGTTGAGGTCCTTCGGGTTGATCAGATAGCGATCGCGAAACTCCTTCGAGATCACGCTGGTCTTCATGATCGCGGAATCGAACAGGTTGCCGCGCAAGACGAGGAAGCCGGCGTCCTTCACCAGCGGCTTGTCGTAGGTCCAGATCACGTCGCCATCGGGCTTTGGCGCCTCGCGGCAATTGTCGCCCATGGTGTGGCCGTTGACGGTGAGGGCGTCTTCGTGGATGCGCTTGTGCGCCATCAATTCGCGGACCACGGACGGCACGCCGCCGGCGCGGTGATACTCCTCGCCGAGATAGAAGCCGGCCGGCTGCATGTTCACCATCAACGGCACGTCGTGGCCGTATTTCTGCCAGTCGTCGATATCGAGCTCGACGCCGATGTGGCGAGCCAGCGCATTGATATGGATCGGCGCGTTGGTCGAGCCGCCGATCGCCGAATTCACCACGATGCAGTTTTCGAACGCTTTCCGCGTCAGGATGTCGGACGGCTTCAGATCCTCCCAGACCATGCCGACGATGCGCACGCCGGTCTCATAGGCGATCTGGCCGCGCTCGCGGTAGGGGGCGGGGATTGCGGCGCAGCCCGGCAGCGACATGCCCAGCGCTTCGGCCAGCGAATTCATCGTCGAGGCGGTGCCCATGGTGTTGCAATGGCCGACCGAGGGCGCCGACGAGGCCACGATATTCATGAACTCCTCGTAGTCGATATCGCCCGCGGCCAGCTCCTCGCGGGCCTTCCAGACCACGGTACCGGAGCCGGTGCGCAGGCCCTTGTGCCAGCCGTTCAGCATCGGGCCGCCCGACAGCACGATCGCCGGCATGTTGACGGTGGCCGCCGCCATCAGGCAGGCGGGGGTGGTCTTGTCGCAGCCGGTGGTCAGCACCACGCCGTCGAG
>JBBQUA010000007.1:0-55100 GCA_038212905.1 Hyphomicrobiales bacterium | reverse complement strand
TATTGCCGCGCGCCTGCCCGGACTCGGCGCGCGCGATCATCAACAGCGCATTGAAGGTGCGGATCAGGCCGTCGGATTCCTCGATGGTTCGTTCCAGCGCGCTGCGGTAATCGGCCTCGCTGCCGGATTTCGCCAGCGCCTGCTCGGCGCGATTGCGCAGCCGCGTCAGCGGCGTCTTCAGATCGTGGGCGATGTTGTCGGAAACTTCCTTCAGCCCCATCATCAGGGCCTCGATCCGCTCCAGCATGGCGTTGAGATTTTCCGCCAGCCGGTCGAGTTCGTCGCCGCTGCGCCCGACCGGCAGCCGTCCAGTCAAATCGCCCGCCATGATGCGCTTGGTGGTGCCGGTCATGGCATCGATTCGACGCAGCACCCGGCGCGCGACAAAGATGCCGCCGCCGAGCCCGAGCACGACGACGACCAGCAGCGACCAGTTCGCGGCCTTCACGACGATGCCGAACAGCCGCCGCCGTTCCTCGAGATCGCGCCCGATCAAGAGCCGGAAACCGCTGGTGAGTTCGGTGACGCTTACCAGCGCGCGATGGTGACGGTTGTCCTGCTCGTCGAGCCGCCGGTAGGCGGTTTCCGACCAGCCCTGGCTTGCCATCACACCCGGCGCCAGCGAGCCGACATTGCCGGCGACCGCCTGTCCCGTCGGCGTGGTCACGAGATAAAGATTGGCGCCCGGCCGCAGCGCCCGGTTCTCGATCGTGAACACCAGCCCGCGCAAGCCGCGCCTTGTATAGATGTCGGTGACCTCGCCGATTTCGGCATTCACGGTGGTGGTGATCTGCTCGGTAATCAGCCGGCGCGTATTCCAGGCAAAATAGCCCAGCAGCGAAGCGGCAAACAGCGCAAACAGCAACAGATAGACCAGCGTCAGCCGGAACGCGGTGGTGCGGATCAGTTTACCGAATGCCGTCACGGTTCAAATCGCCTGACGTTGAAATTTTGACTGCTTATCATGGTGCGACCCTATCATGGGTCGTCGGGTCGCAATAAGTGACAAAGGGTTCATGAAACGGGCGAGGCAGTCATTGCCTGCCGAAGCTGCGCCGGTTCGCGCCAATTGCTTATGTCGCCAATTGCTTATGGACAAAATTATCTCTTTAAGATATAATGTTATTTCCATCGATATGGAGCCGCATGAAAACGGTCATGTACACGAAAGCTGCCCTTCGCAGCCTTCAGCTCACAGCAACCGCGCGAAGCAAATTCGCGCCAAAATCGAACAATATGCCGCGAACCCGGCAACGCAGGCCAACAACGTGATTCAGCTTACTGGCAACGCCGCCAAGCGCCTTCGCGTCGCGGGCTACCGGGTATTGTTTACCGAGACCGAAACGACGATCACCGTGCTGGACGTTGGTCCACGCGGTGAAATCTACCAATAGGATGGACGCAATGCCCATTATGACCAAGACGCCGCGGGGCGATGATATCGTGATCTTGTCGCGCGCCGAGTACGACGCCCTGACTGGCAGTCGGCGCGAGGACGCCGCCGATGCGACGCACGCCAACTCGATCCTGGCCGACCTTGCGAGCGGCACCGAGGTCCTGTTGACCAGCGAAGAGGCCGACCAGCTGCTTGATGCCAAAACCCCATTGGCATTCTGGCGCAAGCGTCGGCGCATGACGCAACAGGCATTGTCGAATTCGATCGGCGTCGCCCAGGGTTTTATCTCGCAGATTGAGAACGGCACAAAGACCGGCGACGTACAAACTCTCGCCTCCATAGCTAGGGTGCTGGCGATATCACTGGATGACCTGGTTATTCCCAAGCCAGCGATATGGAAGAAGAAGGGCGAGATAAAACCGCGAAAAACCCTCACCACAATCGCAACCGGGCGAAGCAAACCCGGGTCGCGCCCGGTAAAACGGAACTCAACGCCGAAATCGGCGTCGGCGGGTTGATCCGCCGGAGCGATCATAAAGAGAAATTTGCCGGCCGATTTGACGTGGCACGGAAAACCTGTACTGCGCCCTCCTCTCAAACCACCAAGCTGGAGAAAAACAACCGCTTCGGATTGTCGGACCAGTCGATTTCGCGGACCGGCATCACCACCACCTCAAACGCGGGATCGGTCGCCGCGATAATGGTCGCCTTCAGTCTTTCCTCTTCGTCCCGACTGAGCATCTCTCGCCCTCCGATCTGAACCGTGATGGTATCGAGGGTTTCTTGCCGAAACCGGCACTCCTCGAAATCGACGGCTTCACGAAGCAACCGGGTGGAAAGATAAAAAGGAACAAATCTTCCATCAGGGTGCCGCAGAAAGTGCTTTCCCCTCCCATAAATGTGGGAAAGCGTTGGACCATCATGTCCGCAAGGACATCCATCATGCAGCTTGCCGAAATCTCCGATGTCGTAGCGAATGAGGGGCGTTGCATACGAGTGCAGGTGCGTGATCAGCAGCCGGCTGACCACCTCTCCATCGAATTCGGTCGTTACCGTACGATCGCATTCGACGATGACGTTGGAATGGGCCACGTGGTAGTAGCCTTCGTTCATCCTGCATTCGAACGCGATCGGCCCGGTTTCTCCCGAGGAAAAGTTCGACAAGGTCGGTATCCCGATCTGCTTTAATTTCCCAACGACCTCGGAGCTTCGATAATCCGAGAGATGAAGCCAGACCTTGATGCCGAGTTTTTCGACGAGGTCCGGGCCACGATCCAGTAATTGCTCGATGACCCGGCTGGGACACACGAGATAGCCGACGCGGTCCTTGGCCAATTCGTTCAGGAGCCCATCAACGTCACTGTTGAATCTCAGCGTTGTATTGGAACCGTTGCGATAGATCTTGCTCAACGGGCCCGCCCAGTGCGGATCGGCGGCTGCAGGCCCGGCTTTTTTTCGAAGGCCGTCGGCGCGGGTGACCGGCTTGATTTCAACGCGATTTTCATCGAGAGGCAGATGGTCGATGAAGTATTGCGCGAGGCTGCGGACCTCGTTGTAGTAGCCATTCTGTTCGCAGATGAACACTTTTAGCGGCGTACCGGTCGACCCCGTTGTTTCGTAGGTCGCGGGGGCGCCCTGTTTCTTGTCGTGGAAGAGCGAGCCCTCTTTCTGCGCCTGCACGGCGATATCTCTTCGCGACAGGATCGGAAGTCTCGGCAAGACGTCTTGCGGACTGATGCCGGCCGGAATCCGCTGACGCCAGAAATCGGACCGCACGTAGGCGTGATTGATGAGATTGCTCAGCTGCTTCTTTTGCCAACGCGCCCGCGCGGCACTGTCGCCGTTTTCGATGAGGTCAATGGATGCGATATGGCCGACAATCTGATGGGCGTCTGGCTCAAGAAAAGTGAAGGGTTGTTCGCCGTACCCATTGATGTTCTGAGGACGATCTTTGAAGCTGAATTGCATGCAGGAGCCGTTCTTTGAGTACCGTCGCCGCGATCTCGCAAGACATTGATTATACGTCTAAAATGCGCGGTGGCTCGGTAAACAGGCTTCTGGTTCCATTAGCGGAACACTGTTGCATTTCGGTTACACGCCGAGGCTCGGTAGTCTGGTAGAAAAGACTACGATCACGATTCAGTCTGCAATTTCGAGTACGGCAAATGAAGAAGCTTCTGCTGTCGTCGACCTTTTTGGTGCTTGGTTCAGCGGCTGCCACGGCAGCCGACCTCAGGTTACCCGCCAAAGCACCCATTGCAGCAGCGCCGGTGTTCAGCTGGACCGGATGTTATGTCGGCGGCCACGTTGGTGGCACGAGGATCCACACATCCATCGCCACGAATTTCGAAGGCGCGGGCTGGACAGGCAACAATAACGGCACAGGCGCTGTCGCCGGCGGTCAAGCGGGTTGCAACTATCAGCACGGCAGTTGGGTGGTCGGTGTCGAGGGCGAAGGTTCCTGGTCGAACAGCAAGGCGACCAATTCGGTGGCCTTCACGCCCGCTGCCATCGAGACGCTTGTCACTACCAGCACCAACGAGTTCAGTATCGCCGGCCGCGCCGGTATCGCCTTCGACCGCACGCTGATTTACGGCAAGGGTGGCTGGGCCTGGGGTTCGTTCGACTTCAATTCCACCCTCATTTGCTGCGCCTTTGGTATACAGGTTCTCTCTGACAGATCGGGAAGCAGCAACCTGAACGGTTTTCTGATCGGCGCCGGCATCGAACATGCGTTGACGCGCAACTGGACCGTCAAGTTCGAATACAATTACGTGGATTTCGGTTCGCGGTTGTTGGCCTCACATCTGACCCCCGGCGGCGATCCCATCAATGTCAGCCGGTCGCTGACCAGGCAAACATTCAAGGTCGGAGCGAACTATCTGTTTGACCTTGGCGGAGCGGCCGTCGTCGCGAAGTACTGATCTTGTCGGGTTGCGCAGAGACCGTGCGTTTGTTCTGGCATGGCAGCCAGCTCGGCCCCTATCAGCTCATGGGCATGCGGAGTTTCGTGGACCACGGCCACGTCGTCGAACTTTTCACCTACGATCCGACCATCGCTGTTCCCGAGTGGATCGTCCGGCGGGATGCCAACGAAATCTGGCCGACCGATCACGTTTTAAGCTACCGGAACGGCGTCAGCTGCGGCGGCTTCGCTCTGCACGCCAATCTCTTTCGCTATGCCATGCTGCATCGATTGGGCGGCTGGTGGATCGATCTGGACGTCATCCTGTTGCAGCAGGAGCTTCCCGCCCAGGACATCTTCTTTTCGCTGGAAAGCGTCGACCCGATGCGGGCGACGAACTCGGTGCTGAAATTTCCGGCCGGGCATCCGTTACTGTCGGACTGCGTGGCGCGATGTGTCGCGGCCGGCGAGTCGCCGCTCTATGGCGAGACGGCAACCGTGCTTTTTACCGAGATGGTGAGCAAATACCGGATCGCGTGCCACGGCCGATCGAGGGACACGACGTATCCGTTATCTGCGCTCGATGTCCCCGCGATGTTCGATCCGGCCCAGCGCGACCAGCTTCACGCCCGGTGCGAAAACGCGACCTTCGTCCATCTCTTCCACGAAAAATGGCGCCGCGCCGAGATTCCCGGCGATCTCGGCTCACCCGCGGGATCCTTCATCGACGATCTGCTGCTCTCTCGCGGATTCGAAGCGCCTTCTTCCCGCATGGAGATCGACCAGGTGCGACGCTGGACTGCCTGCCTCACGCGGCACGAAGCGGTTCAAGGCGGACAGCGCGCGATTCAGCGTATCCCGTCACGGATCATATAGCCGGCGCCGCGGATCGTGTGCAGCAAGGGTCGCTCAAAACCCTTGTCGATCTTGGAGCGCAGCCGCGAAATGTGCACGTCGATGACGTTGGTCTGCGGATCGAAATGATAGTCCCAGACATTTTCCAGCAGCATGGTCCGCGTCACCACCTGCCCCGCATGTTTCATCAAATACTCCAGCAGCCGAAACTCGCGAGGCTGCAGCGTTAATTCGTCCTTGCCGCGCGCCACCCGGTGCGAGAGACGGTCGAGTTCGAGATCGCCTACACGGTAGCTGGTTTCCTCGGCCGGACCGCCATGGCGGCGCGACAGCACTTCGACCCGCGCCAGCAGCTCGGCGAAGGCATAGGGCTTCGGCAGGTAATCATCGCCGCCGGCGCGCAGACCCTTGATGCGGTCATCGACCTGTCCGAGCGCAGAGAGAATCAGCACTGGGGTGCGATTGCCCTTCTCGCGCAGGCTTCCGATCACCGACAGGCCGTCGCGCTTCGGCAGCATGCGGTCGACCACCAGCACGTCATAGTCGCCGGTCTCGGCCAATGACAGGCCTTCCTCGCCATCGCCGGCGTGCTCGGCGATGTGACCGACCTCGCGAAACGCCTTGACCAGATAGTCGGCAGACTCGCGGTCGTCTTCGATGATCAAAAGGCGCATATGGCGATCGGGTGCGGTCAGGGGGGTCGAGATCTCTGTCACCATGGCGCGGCCGGCATCCTCATGCAAGGCGAGCCGTCGCCTCGCGGTTAAGCGAAAAAAGCGGGCGGTGAAGCTGGGGGACTTCACCGCCCTTTTGACCCTTCCGACGGAGGGGGGCGTATTCCTCCGGAAGGGAACCGGTGGGAGCGGGCTTTAAGTCCCGCCCCCCGGAAAGCGCCGTCGGCGGGGGCGACTAATGCCGGCGACACCCTCCATCTCGTAAAACGCCCGATGCTCAGCCTCGCGCCAGCGGCACCGCGACGAAGCGCGACGACGCACCGGTCTTGACCCGCATCAGCACGCTGTTCTTGTTGTCGGCGCGCGCGGTGTTGATGGCTTCGCGGACGTCTCCGGCATTGGTGACGCTCTTGCCGGCGACCTCGAGAATGACGTCGCCTTCCTTGAAGCCGCGCTCTGCCGCAGCACTCTTCGGCACGACCTCGGTGACCACGACGCCGTCCTTGCCGGCGCCGGCAACGCTGTTGGCCGGTGCGAGCGTCAGACCGAGCCGCGGCTCGTCGGTGCCCTTGTTCGCGCTACCCCTGTCCTTGTCGGTGTCGGCCTTGGCTTCCACCGTGTTCGGCAACTGGCCGAGCGTCAGGTTGATGACCTTGTCCTGGCCCCTGCTCAGCACGTTGAGCTTCACCGCATCGCCGGGCGCCAGCGCGCCGATGGTGCGGGCGAGCTCGCGGGCATCCTTGACCGTTTCGCCATTGACCGCCGTGATCACGTCGCCGGACTGGATGCCGGCCTTCGCCGCCGGTCCGCTGGCCTGCGGTTCCGCAACCAGCGCGCCTTCGGCCTTTTTGAGGCCAAGGCTGTCGGCGATGTCAGCCGTCACCGGCTGGATCTGGACGCCGATCCAGCCGCGGCTGACCGAGCCCTTCGACTGAAGCTGCGCAATCACGTTCTTGACGGTCGATGCCGGGATCGAGAACGCAATGCCGACGCTGCCGCCGGACGGCGAATAGATCGCCGTGTTGACGCCCATCACTTCGCCTGACGTATCGAATGCCGGGCCACCGGAATTGCCCTTGTTCACGGGCGCGTCGATCTGGATGAAATCATCATACGGACCGCTGCCGATGTCGCGGCCGCTGGCGGAAACGATACCGGCCGTCACCGAACCGCCGAGGCCGAAGGGATTGCCGACCGCCAGCACCCAGTCGCCGATCCGCGGCTTGCCGGCGGAAAGCTTGGCGAACGGGAAGTCGGTGCGGCCGTCGACCTTGATCAGCGCGAGGTCGGTACGCTGATCGGTGCCGATCACCCTGGCGGTGAAGGTCTTGCCGTCGTCCATGGTGACTTCGACCTTGTCCGCGCCGTCGACCACGTGGTTATTGGTCACGGCAAATCCGTCGGCCGAGATGAAGAAGCCGGAACCCTGACCCGACACCGGGCCACGGCCGCTACGGGGACCGCCACGCATGCCCGGGGGCAGACCGTCAGGCCCGCCGAAACGCTTGAAGAAGCGCTCCATCGGCGAACCCGGCTGGAACGGCGAGTCTTCGTTGTTGCCGAAGCTGTCGTCTTTGGAAGCGGTCTTCTCGGCGATATTGACCTTGACCGAAATCACCGACGGTTTTACCCGCTCGACGATGTCGGCAAAGCCGATCGGCTTTTCGACCTTGCGGACTTCGGCGCTGACCTGCGCATGCGCGGTGCTGGTGAAGACATCAACCGGGCCATGCGACGGGCTGAAGCCGTAAACGGCAACGCCGAGGCCGGCCACGACCGAGGCCATGAGCGCGAATTTGCGGGCGGAAAACAGCTGGCGGCGCGGCGCGCGATACGACGGGGGCGACGACAAATCGGTGGGACGTTCGGTCATGTAGGAAATCTCCAGAGTCTGTTTCGACGGTGCGGGGGACGAGCACCTTACGGATCTGAAGATGGGGGTTGCAGCCTTACCGCGCGCTGGCGGGGGAATTAAACTTTTGTAATGAAGCGAATTATCAGTGCGGCGGAATATCGCAGGACAGACAAAAGGTTAGCCGCGGACCGGAATCCTCCCGCTTGCAATCGGCTGACGGCTCTATGTTGGCTGTTCCTTCATTAATACCAAGCGGCGGCTTGACCTTTCGTATATTTATGATATTTCTGACATAACAGAAATGACTAGAAGATCAGAAAATGAATCTTTCTCCGGTCACTGAAAAATTCGTTCTGCACTGGGGCGAAATGGGCACCCGCTGGGGAGTGAGTCGCACGGTGGCGCAGATTCATGCGCTGCTTTACCTGTCGGAACGGGCACTGCATGCCGAGGAAATTGCCGACACCCTTTCGGTGGCGCGCTCCAATGTCAGCACCAGCCTGAAGGAGTTGCAGGGCTGGGGCCTCGTCAAGCTGGTCCACGTGATCGGCGATCGCCGCGATCACTTCATGTCGTTGCAGGACATCACCGAACTGTTCCGGGTCATCGTCGAGGAACGCAAGCGCCGTGAGTTCGACCCGACGCTGATGTTGCTTCGGGAATGCGCCAACGAGGTCGACCCCAAGGCCGACGCCTTCGCACAGCGAAAGATCAAGACTACCCTGGAATTTCTGGAAGTGCTGAACCGATGGCACGACGAAATGAAAGGTCTGCCGATGCCGTTTCTGTTGTCGCTGTTACGCATGGGCGGCAAGGTACAGAAGCTGTTGCGCAAGGCAGCTTGAGGCAGGTCACGGCAGTTCGCGTTGGGAGCCCCGCATGCATGTTACCGGATACCACGTCGACGCCATCAGCGTGGTGGTCGGCACCGTCTGCACGGTTCGAAACCGGTTCGGAAAATACTACCTGCGAACCATCCTGCCCATTCACAGGCGCGGCCTGCAGAGACTGCTGTCGAATGCAGTCGCGGCGAACCGGCTATGAAACGCAAGTTCATTTCGAAAATCGCCGCGGTCGTCGGTCTGGCCGGGTCGCTGCTGTTTTCTGTATCGCAAACCAGGGGAGACGAAGCAATGATGAAGCTCGAGCAAAACAAGGCAATCGTTCGCGATTACCTCAACGAGATCGTGAACAAGGGAAACCTTGGGGCATTCGATACTTTCTTCTCCGATGATGTCATGTTCAATGAGACCAGGAATTTCCGGGAACGGTATCCAGCGCTTATGCAGGCGGTCCGCGGGGCCTTCCCCGACCATCATTTGATCGTACGGGATCAGATTGCCGAAGGAGACAAAGTCGTTACCCGCGTCACCTTTCACGGCACGCACAGCGGCTCATTCAACGGCATCCCTGCGACGGGAAAGCAGGTGGAATGGTCGGGAATTGCCGTGGACCGGATTGCCGACGGCAAGGTCGTCGAGATGTGGCATGTGCAGAATACGGCGACGCTGATGCAGCAGATCGCCACCAAGCCACAGGCGGTTCCGCCCAGATGAAAGGAGACTATGCCGGCTTTTCCGGCTGAGTCTCCGCCGCGTCCAACAGCCGTTCCAGCCGGGCTTGTTCGTCCGCCGTCAGCCTGACCAGCGAATCGTCTTCGCCGTCGCTGGATCCGGAGCGCCGCCGCATATTGGCCCACAGCGCGATCCCGCCTCCGAGCAGCGCCAGCGGCGGCAGCAACCATAGCAACAGCGTGCGCGAATTGAACCTCGGTTTCAGCAGCACGAACTCGCCGTAGCGCGCCACCAGGAAGTCGATCACCTGCGCATCGCTGTCGCCGGACGCGATCCGCTCCCGCACCAGGAGGCGCAGATCGCGCGCCAGCGGCGCGTCGGAATCGTCGATCGACTGGTTCTGGCACACCATGCAGCGCAACTCGCGCGACAGATCCCGCGCCCGGGATTCCCTGGCCGGATCGGACATGATCTCGTCGGGCTGCACGGCATGGGCCGCCTGCGATCCCGCGATCATGGCGATGGCAAACACGAGCGCGCGGATCTGTTTCAATCGATCACTCCGCCGCCTGCAGGCCGCGCAGCGCCTTCGCGGGCTTCGGCGCGCCGACCCGCAGCCGGCGGTCCGACAGTGACAGCACGCCGCCGAGCGCCATCAGCACCGGCCCCCACCAGATCAGCAGCACCAGCGGCTTGTGATAGATGCGCACCGCGATCGCGCCGTCGGCGGTGGTTTCGCCCAGCGAGACATAGAGCTGGCTGGCGCCGCGCGTCAGCAGGGCGGCCTCGGTGGTGGAAGATCCCCGCGTGGTAAAATTGCGCTTCGACGGCGTCATGTCGCTGAGCCGCTCGCCATCGAGGCTGACCGTGAACCGCGTCAGCATTTCGCTGAAATTCGGTCCCTTCCGTTGCGTCACATCTTCAAGCTTCAGCTGGTAACCGGCGATCTTGGCGACGTCGTCGGGCCGCATCGATCCGATATATTCGCTGTTCCACGTGGTTTCACAGACGATCCCGATCAGGGCGACGCCGACGCCGGCATGGGCGAATGCCGAGCCCCAGGTCGCACGCGGCAGCCCGCGCGCACGCCGCCGGGCGGTGGCGAACGGCAGGCGGAACAGGCCGGTACGCTCGACGAGGTCGGTCAGCGCACCTGCGATGACGAAGACGGCAAGCCCGATGGCGAGCGGCGCGAAGGCATTGCCGCCGCGCGTCCATGCCCACAGCATGGCGACCGCGAGCAGTGCGGCGATCCCGGCCGCGGTCAGGCGCTGCGCCGCGCCCAGCAGATCGCCGCGCTTCCATGCCAGCAGCGGCCCGAACGGCACCGCGATCATCAGCGGCAGGAACAGCGGCCCGAAGGTCAGGTTGAAAAACGGCGCGCCGACCGAAATCTTGTCGCCGGTCAGGACTTCCAGCGCCAGCGGATACAGCGTTCCGATGAACACGGTGGCGCATGCCGCGGTGAGGAACAGATTGTTGAGCACCAGCGCGCCTTCGCGCGAGATCGGCGCGAACAGCCCGCCCTGCTTCAGCGCCGACGCCCTGAAGGCATAGAGCGACAGGCTGCCGCCGATGAAGATGCACAGGATCAACAGGATGAACACGCCGCGCGTCGGATCGGTGGCGAATGCATGCACCGAGGTCAGCACGCCGGAGCGCACCAGGAAGGTACCGAGCAGCGACAGCGAGAAGGTCAGGATCGACAGCAGGATGGTCCAGACCTTCAGCGCGTTGCGCTTTTCCATCACGACGGCGGAATGCAGCAGCGCGGTGCCGGCCAGCCACGGCATCAGCGAGGCGTTCTCGACCGGATCCCAGAACCACCAGCCGCCCCAGCCGAGTTCGTAATACGCCCAGTACGAGCCCATCGCGATGCCGAGCGTCAGAAATATCCACGCCACCAGCGTCCACGGCCGCACCCAGCGCGCCCAGGCTGCGTCGATCCGGCCTTCGAGCAGCGCGGCGACCGCGAATGAAAACGAGATCGAGAAGCCGACATAGCCGAGGTAGAGCATCGGCGGATGCACTGCGAGGCCGATGTCCTGCAGCACCGGGTTGAGGTCGCGGCCCTCGATCGGCGGGATGGCGATGCGCAGGAACGGGTTCGAGGTGAGCAGGATGAACAGATAGAACGCGCTGGCGATCCAGCCCTGCACCGCCAGCACATAGGCGCGCAGCGAGCGCGGCAGGTTGTTGCCGAAGGCGGCGACCAGGCCGCCGAACAGCGCCAGGATCGACACCCACAACAGCATGGAGCCTTCATGATTGCCCCAGACGCCGGTGATCATGTAGAGCAGCGGTTTGGTCGAATGCGAATTCTCGAACACGTTGACGACGGAAAAGTCGGACGCCACGTGCAGCATGACCAGCGCTGCGAATGACACCGTCACGAACAGCAGCTGCGCCAGCGCGGTGGTGCGCGCGACATTCATCAAGGCGGGATCGCGCCAGCGTGCGCCGAGGATCGGCACGGTGGACTGGATCAGCGCCAGCGCCAGCGCCAGCACCAGTGCGTAATGTCCTGATTCCGCGATCACTGCGAAACTCCTTGTTTCGCAGGCGAAACCCCTTGGTTCGCCGTTGACGTCCCCTGCGCCGCGGTCGCGGGTTTGGCGCTGTAATCCGGCTTCTTCGCGCCGTAATCGTCTTTCCAGTGCCCCTGCTTCTTGAGCGCGTCCGCGACTTCCTTGGGCATGTAGGTCTCGTCGTGTTTGGCCAGCACGGTATCGGCCTTGAAGACGCCGGCGGCATCGAGGGCGCCTTCGGCGACCACACCCTGCCCTTCGCGGAACAGATCGGGCAGAATGCCCTTGAAGGCAACCGGCAGCGTGGCGCTGCCGTCGGCCACCTGGAATGTGACCGCGAGATTGTCGCCGCGCACCAGCGATCCCGGCTGCACCAGGCCGCCGAGCCTGAAACGCTTGCCGGCGGCAACCGGCTTTTCGGCCAGCATCGTCGGCGTCGAGAAGAACACGATCGAATCGCGCATCGCGTTCAGCACCAGGGCCGCCGCGACGGCGAGCACCGCGAGCGAGCCGCCAATCATCGTCAAACGCCGCTGCTTGCGCGTCATGCCTGGCCTCTCCTGCGCATGATGTACTCCGAAAACCGCTTCACACTTTTCGGCATCATGCGCCTTTTAGTTCTACGCATGATGTTATCCGAAAACCGCTTCACACTTTTCGGCATCATGCTCATCCGTCGAGCCCGAGATTTTTCAGGCCCTCATTCAGTTGCCGCAGCCGCTCGGCGTCATTGGCGACCGCCTGACGGGCGTCGCCGAGCGCGCTTTTGGCCTTGTCGCGGTCGCCCATCACCATATAGGCGCGCACCAGCCGCAGCCATCCTTCGACATCGTCGCCATTCTGCTTCAACCTGACGGCAAGGCGCTCGACCATGCCACGTATCATCTCGCCGCGATCGGCCTCATTCATGTCCTTGGCTGCGGCCATCGTCTCACTGGACAGCGGCGGGGGCAGCACGCCGGGCGACAGGGCCGGCGCGCCGCCGACCCGCACCAGGGCGGCCTGCACCAGCGGACGCCACGGCGCATCCGGGGGCGCCTTTACCAGCATGGCGCGCCAGATCGAGGCGGCCTCGCTGCCGCGGCCGTCCTGCTCGGCGGCCAGCCCAAGGAAGTAGCTGGCCTTGACCTCGTCGGCGTTCA
This sequence comes from Hyphomicrobiales bacterium, assembly GCA_038212905.1. GTDB lineage: Bacteria > Pseudomonadota > Alphaproteobacteria > Rhizobiales > Xanthobacteraceae > Bradyrhizobium. The sequence goes on along the minus strand of JBBQUA010000007.1, from coordinate 42,231 downwards.
GCGCGATGGCGCGTTCGAATTCGGCCTTCGCCTCCGCGGTGACGACGCCGCCCGCGGCGGCGGCGAGCGCTTCGCCGAGGTCGGACCGGCGGTCGGAACTGTCGCCATTGTAGGTGATCGAATTGCGATAGGCGCGGACCGCTTCATCGAAGCGGCCGAGCCGCGCCAGTACCGGCGCCAGCACGTTCCAGCCCCGGCCATCGGTCGGATTCTTCTCCAGATGCGCCTCGACCTGCGCCACCATATTGTCGAACGGCTGGCTGGTATCGGGCGCGCGGGCGCGCTGGGCCAGCGGAAAATCGCCGAGCTGGGGCGACCCCAGCGGCAGGTAAACCGCCACCGCCACGAGCGGGAGCCCAACCAGCGCCAGGATGGCCGCGGATCGACGCAATCTGGTGCTGGATGCGATCGGCGGACCGTCCTGACTGTCCCGTGCGGCGAGCAGCCGGCGGCTGATCTCGACGCGCGCGGCTTCAGCTTCGGAGGAACCGATCAGCCCGCTGGCGAGGTCACGGTCGAGCTCGCCGAGCTGGTCCTTGTAGACGGCGGCCTCGCTGCCTTCGCTTTGCGGGCGGCCAGCGCGGCTTAACGGCCAGAGCACGGCGAAGATCGCCGCGACCGTCATCAGCGCGAACACAAACCAAAGCGTCATCAGCCAAGTTCCGGTGGAACGGCGCCACAGACAAGGCACCGATGCGCCGCTTTACACCACGGGCGGCGACCCCGGCAATTGACAATTATCAATAGGCCGGCGCTGCGCGAAAAACCCGAAAACCCGCGGAAAACCACGGTCAGCTCACATGAAACTCGACGCTTAGTGCGACCGAAGCGCCGTGCCCGTTCAGCGCTTTCAGATAATAGTCCCCCGACTGGACCGTGGCCGGCAGCCTGATCCTGAGTGAGCCGGTCGGGGCCGGCGACACGATCCTCGTGACCGGATCGGGCAATTGCTGATCGCTGGTTTTCTCGACCAGGACCACCTTGGCGCCGATCATCAGGTTTCGATACGTTGCGGTGATGATGCGGTTTTCGATTTCAACGTAATTAATGAATGAGCTCATATTCCAAAAATTCAATGACTTGATGAACGGGGCACGGCAAATGTGTATGTCCCGCGCCGGATTCAGTCAATCAAAATTACAACTTATAATTTCACCATCTGTTTAACTAGCGCGCGATGGCTTGCGTTCCACGGTCTGCGCGTTTTCGGCCGCCCTGCTCATCAGGGATGCATAGTCCTGGCCGAACAATACTTCGCAGAAGCGGATCGCCGCCTTGACCTGCATCTGCCGGAAACCGCGCGTCTTGGCGTCGCCGCCGCGCAGCGATTGCACCAGCGACTCCGTCGACTTCTCGACATATTGCTGCAGGTCGGAATAGGTCCGCAGCGTGACCTCGTTGATCGCCAGTTCGCTGGCATAGGTGCGGCACACCGCGACGAAATCGATCAAGGCCGCGGTTTCATCAACATCAGCGGAGTCGATCTTGGCGCCGGCGGGAATATCCTTGTCGGCACGTTGACGCAGCAGGCGCCGGACCCGGCCGGGCACGCTGTCGATTTCCGATTGCAGGGCGTTGGAAGTGTCCGCCCGGATTGACGTCAGCAGCTTGCCCCAGGTGGAATCGTTGCGCAGATCGAGCTCGGTCCGCAAGCCGCGCACACCGTCATGGAGGGTCTTGAGTTGATCCGCAACGGTGTCGAAATGGCCGCGCTTGATATCGGCCCGCAAATTGGCCGCGAGGAATGACAGGTCCTGCAGCGCGATGGTGACGGCAACGCCGTAAGGCGTCGCGGCCACGCGGATCTCATCGTCGGACGCGGCCATCTTGATGGCCAGGCGGATGATCTGCCACGGCGCGGGCAGCCGCTGCATCACCAGCGACAGTGCGAACGGCAGCAATTGGGGGGTTTGCAGCGAGGGAACGTTGAGACAGGCGCCGATCGAGGCGATCTGCGAATCCGCGAATACGCGCAGCAGACTGGGGAGCCGACCGCTGAGCGTGTCGATGGCCTCGCGGGCCTGCAGGACCGAGCCGATCGGCAGCACATCCTCGATCACCTTGGGCGGACCGATCCGGGTCAGCGCGCGCTGATGCTCGCCGCCGGGCACCGGTGTGGCGATCTTGAAGATCGCCGCCGCCGCGGCGTGCTGAAACTTGCGGATGGCCACCTCAAGATCGGACGTCGTTCCGGCTTCCCGCACCCGGGCCAGCGCCGCTTCGAATTCCTGCGCCTGCTCGGGCGCCCCCTCGCGATTCAGCCATTGCCACACCGGCAGCAACGACGCGCGGCGGATCTGACCCGGCCTTACCAGCGCATTGCCTTCGACCAGAAATGGCTCGAGCGGGCGGAACAGCAGGCGGGCCGGATCGTCGATGCGCGGTCGCGCCTCCTCGTCGGTTCCGCGCACCACCTTGCGCAATTGTTCGAGCACGAAGGTGGCAACCGTGGTGTCTTCGCCCCGTTCGATGGCGCGTTCGAACTCCCGCATCAGCAGCGCCTGCGCCTGCGGCGGAAGCTGCGCGAGATAGTCTCTCAGCCGCTCGATCGATGTCTGGCTCATGCGCCCGGTATGGATGCGTGTTTCGCGCGGACGGCATTATGCGTCCACCGGTCATCATAAAAGCCCCGACGTTAAGAAGCCGTTTAGGAATAATGCATTGGCCGGCGCTCCACGGGTTCCGGACCCCCGTCAAACTGCGGATTTCGGTTATCCTGCGAGGCTCACACCCCCGGCAGCACCAGTTCCGCCCGCAATCCCCCGATCGGCGCATTGCCGAGGGTAAGGCTGCCGCCGTACAGGGCCGCGAGATCGACCACGATCGAAAGCCCCAGTCCCGAACCCGGCTTGGATTCGTCCAGCCGCTGGCCCCGGCGCGAGACCTGCGCGCGTTCGGCCTCCGATAGCCCGCGGCCGTCGTCGTCGACGATGATCCGGAGCAGCGGGGCGGCGCCTGCTTCAACCGCCGGTTCCACCAGCACCTCGATGAGGACCTGCGTCGCCGCCCATTTGCAGGCGTTGTCGACGAGATTTCCCGCCATCTCCTCGAGGTCCTGCTTCTCGCCGCGAAATTTTGCCCCTCCATCGGCTTTGACGCCGATGGCGATGTCGCGGTCCCGGTGGATTTTCTCCATGGTCCGGCGCAACGCCTCGATCGCGGGCGCAACCTCGGTAACGGTGCCGATCACGGTGAGCCGCGCGGCGATGCGGGCGCGTTCCAGATGGTGCGTGACCTGGTCGCGCATGATGTCGGCCTGCTCCAGCACCTTGGACGCGAACGGGTCGGCGCCGCGCGCGGAGGCTTCGTTGACGATGACCGACAGCGGCGTCTTGATGGCATGCGCGAGATTGCCGACATGGGTGCGGGCGCGCTCGACGATTTCCCTGTTGGCGTCGATCAGCGCATTGGTCTCGCGTGCCAGCGGCGCGATCTCGACCGGGAACTCGCCCTCGAGCCGTTCGGCGCGGCCGGAGCGGATATCGGCGATCGATTCCGAAATGCGCTTGAGCGGCGCAAGCCCGAAGCGGACCTGGAAGATGGTGGTCAGCACCAGCACGATCGACAAGGCCGCGAAGGTGCCGCCGAGGTAGTAGTCGAAGCTGCGGGTTTCGTCGAAAATCTCCGAGGCATCGCCGGCCACGCTGACCAGGAACTTGCCGTCGATACCGAGATCGACCGGCCGTTCCACCATCCGCAATATCTGGCCCTCGGGGCCATCGACATAGCCGAGGCGGACGCCGGCCGCGGTGAGGTCAGCGCCATGCTCTTCGAGCTTCGGCAGCTTCTTGTCCCACAGCGAGCGCGACGCGCGCTGCTCGGGCTTGTCGCCGTCGGCGCGGGTGATCTGCCAATACCAGCCGGACAAAGGCAGTTCGAACAATGGCTCGCCGAGCGACTGGAACTGATCGGACGTGCTATCCGGCGTCGCCACGTCCGCGATGATGGTGCGCAGATAGAGATTGAGACGGCGGTCGAACGCACGCTCGGTCGCGCCGCGATAGACCGACGACAGCACGATGCCGGTGAGGAGCAGGATCACCACCACCCAGCCGGTCGCCGACAGGAACAGCCGTGTGGCGAGCGAGCTGCCGCGCATCAGGGTGTCATTCCGAAATACAGGCCGAAACACCAGTCTTGGGGACACGACCCGATCGATGGATGCCGGTTGTTGGACAGGATCATGCCCGAACCAGAGCGCAAGCCGCGGGCCTGATCAACACCTTTGATCAGGCGCCTGGCGTGGGCGGCGTCAGGAGATAGCCGAGCCCCCGCACGGTCTGGATGATATCGACGTCCAGCTTCTTGCGGATGCGGCCGACGAACACTTCGATGGTATTGGAGTCGCGGTCGAAATCCTGATCGTACAGATGCTCGACCAGCTCGGTGCGCGACACCACGCGCCCGGAATGGTGCATCAGATAGGCCAGCAGGCGGTATTCATGCGAGGTCATCTTGATCGGGTTGCCGGATACGCTGACCCGGCCCGTCCTGGTATCCAGCGACACCGGTCCGCAGATCAGTTCGGACTGGGCGTGGCCGGTGGAGCGGCGCAGCAGCGCGCGGATCCGGGCCAGCACTTCCTCGAGGTGAAACGGTTTTGCGACGTAGTCGTCGGCGCCGGCGTCAAAGCCCTGCACCTTGTCGCTCCAGCGGTCGCGCGCTGTGAGGATCAGGACCGGCATGATGCGGCCGTTGCGGCGCCAAGCTTCCAGCACCGAGATGCCGTCCATTTTCGGCAGCCCGATGTCGAGCACGACGGCGTCATAGGGCTCGCTGTCGCCGAGGAAGTGCCCTTCCTCGCCATCGAAAGCGCGGTCGACCACATAACCGGCATCGCTCAGCGCCGTCGTCAGCTGACGGTTGAGATCCGGGTCGTCTTCAACGACGAGCAGGCGCAAGCTGGCATTCCCTCAAAACATCCCGGCAAAATCGCCGCCATCAGATGAGGCGTCGCGGCGTGAATGCCGGATGAACAGCAATCGATTCGCATTATTACTTTTTCTTCACAACCGCGTCGACTGCCGGTACCGGGCCGGCAGCGGCACGCGCCTTTTGCGAAGGGACGCCCGCCCGTCTGTCGGCAATTGGAGTAGGACTACGCTCAGGTGCGGAAAAACGCGAACCAGACCACGCCGAGGATCAGCACCGCGAGTCCGGTCGAGATCGTGAGCAGGGCCAGCACCGACGGCCCCGGCTCGGCTCCGCGGGCCTTCCTCGCGGTTTCGACGATCGGCTCGTCTGGTCTCGTTGCCATGGGTGCCCCTCCTGGGATCGCGAAAAAGGCTGAAAGTCGTTGCGGCGTCACATTCCGAAAGCAACGCCTGATGCCGGACGATGTTCCGGGATTGCGGGCCTGCGGTGCCAGAACGCCGCACCACGTGTCGGGCGCGGACCGCCGCGCGCGCCCTGCCCGGGCCGATGCAACCACCCCGCTCCGCCACGGTTAACGCCGTTAGGAGATTTCCCAGCGCCTTCGCTTGAAAACGGGTGCTCCGGTGGTATCCTCATTCCCTGGTCTGTAGCGTTCCCTGGAGTATCCCATGGCCCCCCGCGCCAACTGGAAAGGCTTTTTGCGCCTTTCGCTCGTGACCTGCCCGGTCGCGCTTTATCCGGCGACGTCGGATACCGAGAAAGTCTCGTTCAACCAGATCAACCGCAAGACCGGCCACCGCATCAAATATGCCAAGGTCGATGCCGATACCGGCGAGGAAGTCGCCGCCGAAGACATCATGAAGGGCTACAAGGTCGACACCGACACCTACATCGAGGTGTCGAAGGACGAACTTGAGGACATTGCGCTGGAGTCGACCCGCACCATCGAGATCGACGAGTTCGTTCCGAAAACCGACATCGACAACCGTTATCTGATACGCCCCTATTATCTCGTGCCCGACGGCAAGGTCGGCCATGACGCCTTCGCGGTCATCCGCGAGACCATCCGCAGCATGAACAAGGTTGCGATCGGCCGCCTGGTGCTGACCAACCGCGAACACATCATCGCGCTGGAGCCGCTCGACAAGGGCTTGATGGGCACGCTGCTGCGCTACCCCTATGAGGTGCGCAACGAGAAGGAATATTTCGACGACATCCAGGATGTGAAAATCACCAAGGACATGCTGGATCTGGCCAGGCATATCGTCGAACAGAAATCAGGCTCGTTCGAACCCGGCCAGTTCGAGGACCGCTACGAATCCGCGCTGATCGAGCTGATCAATCAGAAACGCAACGGCATCAAAACCACGGCGAAATCGGCACCGGCGACGGGCGGCAACGTCATCAACCTGATGGACGCGTTGAAGCGCAGCCTCGCCGGCGAAAAGCAGTCCGCCCCTTCCGCCGCCAAAGGCCCCAGCAAGGCCAAGGGCAAGAAGCCGCGCAAGGCCGCCGCCGGCCAGCGCGAAATGCTGCTGCCGATCTCGGGCAGCGGCAAGCGCGCGGTCAAGCAGGAGCCGAAGCAAGATATGAAGAAAGCCGAGAAGTCCGCGCGCGCCCCGGTCCGGTCGAAAAAGGCGGGCTAGATGCGCTCACCGCGGCGCGTCATCGGTCGAGCCCGGGACGAGATGGCGACATTGCAGCAGCCACTCGCCTGAGATGCCGTGGTCGACGCCGTTCGAAGAACCGATACGCTTGCGCGGCGGCGACAGGCTGACCACGCTGCAGCACGCCGCCGATTATGTCATGAAGCTGCCAAACGACGTTCAGCAGCGGGAGCGCTGGCAGATTGCGGTGGAGAACCTGATCAATGCCGCCGAGATCGGCGGCGGCTGGCTGATGTTCGCGCGGATCGGGATGATGCGGGCCTTGAACGGGGATGGCGAAAGCCCGTAACGGCAGGCTTCAGCAGCGCCGCAGCCCTGCCCGTCCCCGTCTTCCGCGGCTACTTCAACGATGAATTCACCGTGGTGAAGGTGCCGCTGAGGCTGGTGCCGATGCCGTTGACGGCAGCGATAATCACGAAAGCGATCCCGGTCGCGATCAGGCAATATTCGATGGCGGTCGCGCCGGACTGGTCATTCACAAATTTTGAAAAGAGCCGTCGCATCCAGAAACTCCTGTCGACGCGCCGCGGGCTTCTGCCGCGCCAATCTCCGGCAGAACCTAAATCGGATTGGTTGATGGTCGATTGACGAATACGCTGAACGAACGATTAAGACCAAGACCGATATTTGCCGGACCTGGCCGGTATTCATACGGGAGCTAAAATTTACGTTTGATTTGGCGTCTGGCTCACATGGTCGCCGCGTGGAGTAAGCAGAATGCCGGCCCAGCAGCGAGACCTCAGAAAGAACTATATCGGCATCGTGAACGACAGTATCGCGGAGCACCGCGCTGTCGAGTCACCGACGAAATCCAGTCAACCTGTGAGAGACTATTTCCTTGCGTTGATGGCAATCGTACTGAAACGGCGGCGTGAAACGAGAAGCTGACCTTGGTGCGACCCTTGGCATAGGAGACGTCGAACTTCATGCCATCGCCTGCACCGGTCGAGAGGCCGATCGCGGCGGGGATGCTCAGATTGCAGACCGCCGTGCGGTTCCAGACCGTCGGATCATCCAGACCGATGCTGCCGGACACGCCGTTACCGAATTGCGCGGCGTACTGGATGTTGTTGCCGCCCATCTGGTTTGAATTGATGTTGCCCGGGAAACCATTCCACGGCGTCGAGTAGGCGGACGACGAAATGACAAGGTCTTGGTCGGACGGCATTAGGGCGGCTGCTGTGTTCTTTGCTCCACGTCCGGCGAAAATCGGCTTTTTTTCCGCGCCATTTGCGGCGGGCAGCACAAATATCCTCGCTCGGAGATGCGTTCGAGCACAATCATGATTTGGGTCAATCGCACGCGCCGTACCGGGCCTATCTGTTCAGAGACCCTCTGGCCGGACTCGCCAAATGAACGCCGTCAATACATCTCGTCCACCCCTGAAGATACGAAGCGTCAACCTGGATACCGGACGCGAGAACGTCGTCGTCATTTCCAGGCGGTCGAAAGCGTTGCGTCCGGAGATTTTCCGGGGGTTCAGCCGGGTCGAACTGCGGCGGAATTCGCGGGTGTTGCTCGCCACCCTTCTCCTCACGGACGACGACGCCCTGGTTGGCCCAGATGAAATCGGTCTTTCCGAACCGGCCTTCCGGCGCTTTGCCGAACCTGCCGGCAGTCTGGTGACCGTCAGCCCCGCGGCGGCGCCTGACAGCCTCGAAGCGGTGCGCGGCAAGATCCGGGGCCGCACCCTGAGCGCGGCTGAAATGACCGCCATCGTTAATGATCTGACCCATTACCGATACTCCGACATGGAGATAGCCGCGTTCCTGATTTCTTCCGCCAGCTTCATGACCAGCGATGAGCTCATCGCCCTCACTGCCGCGATGGCGCAGGCCGGAACGCAGCTGAAGTGGGCCAGTCCGATCGTCGTCGACAAGCATTGTATCGGCGGAATTCCCGGCAACCGAACCTCCATGATCGTGGTGCCGATCGTGGCCGCGCACGGGCTCACCATCCCCAAGACCTCCTCGCGGGCCATTACATCCCCGGCAGGCACGGCGGACACGATGGAAGTACTGGCGCGGGTCAATGTCGGCGTCGACGAGATGAAGGCGATCGTCGCTGCCTGCAATGGCTGCCTGATCTGGGGCGGACACGTCAACCTGTCGCCGGCCGACGACATCCTGATTTCGGTGGAGCGACCGCTCAGTCTCGACACCCGCGAGCAAATGGTCGCGTCCATCATGTCGAAGAAAATCGCGGCGGGTTCGACCCGCCTCCTGATCGACCTGCCGGTCGGCCCGACCGCCAAGCTCACCAACGGAGTGGAGGCGATCCGCTTGCGCAAGCTGTTCGAATTCGTCGGCGACCGCTTCGGCATCTCGGTGGAGGTGATCACGACCGACGGCAGCCAGCCGATCGGCAACGGCATCGGTCCGGTGCTCGAAGCCGAAGACGTCATGGCCGTGCTTTCCAACGACCCCGCCGCGCCGCAGGACCTGCGCGAAAAATCGCTGCGGCTTGCCGCCCATCTGCTGGAATACGATCCGAAGCTGCGCGGCGGCACCGGTTATGTCAGAGCCCGCGACCTGCTCGACAGCGGCGCGGCGCTGAAGCAGATGCGAAAGATCATCGAAGCGCAGGGACGCCCGGACTGCCGCACCGATTTGGGACCCCTGACATTCGACGTGATGGCTGGCAGCGACGGTTTCGTCTCCGGCATCGATTGCCTGCGGTTGAACCGGTTGGCGCGAACCGCCGGCGCACCGCTCGACAAGGGAGCCGGCATCAGGCTGTTCAAGAAAATTGGCGACCGCGTCGAGAGCGGGGAACCGCTATACCGGGTGTACACCTTCGACCAGTCGGAACACGATCTGGCGGTCGCCGCCGCCAACAGCGATCCCGGCTATGCGATCGACCAGCAGCCCTCGCTTTCCGGCACGGCGGCGCCATGAAAGGAGCCACGATCCAGAGTCTGGCAACCGGCGCCGGCGATGCCAGGCGGCTGGCCGCGCTGATCGGCCTGCCACTCCAGGAAATCGCATTGCATGACTTTCCCGACGGGGAAATGCGCGTGACCGTCGGCCCGGCCGCATCCACCACGATCATCTACGCCTCGCTCGACCGGCCCAACGACAAGCTGCTTGCCATTCTGTTCGCGGCGGAGGCGCTGCGGCGCACGGGCGCAAGGCGGCTGGTTCTGCTCGCGCCGTATCTCTGCTACATGCGCCAGGACACCGCCTTCCACGCGGGCGAAGCGATCAGCCAGAAGACCGTCGGGCGGCTCATCGCGGGAAGCGTGGACCGCGTGATCACGGTCGATGCCCATCTGCATCGCACCACCGACATCCGGGCGGTCTTTCCCGGCATCGAGGCCGAAAACCTCTCCGCCATGCCGGCCATCGCCGATGCGCTGCGTCGCACCGGGATCGATCCCGCCACTGTCGCGATCGGCCCCGACGCGGAGTCACGCCCCTGGGTGAGCGATCTCGCAGGCCAACTCGGGCTCGCGCATACGGTTGCACAAAAAATTCGCCGCGGCGATCGCGACGTCGAAATCCGGTTCGCCGAGGCCGGACTGGTCGCCGGCCGGCCGGTGCTGCTGGTCGATGACATCGTCTCGTCCGGAGGCACCCTGATCGCCTGCGCCCGGGCGCTCAGGGCAGCCGGCGCGACCACCATCGACGCCGTCATCACCCACGCCTTGTTTGCGCCCGAAATGGCAACCGCCTTCGCCGACGCCGGCATACGCACCATCCGATCGACATCCAGCGTGCCGCACCCCAGCAACGCGATTCCGCTCGATGATATCCTGGCGACCGCATTGCGCGGCGAATTGAACGGCAAGAAGTTCGCGGAGAAGACACCATGACAGTGACCGTTCGATTTTGCGGCGCGGCGCGCACCGTGACAGGCTCGTGCTACCTGTTCGAAACGCCGTCCGGACGTTTTCTGATCGACTGCGGCCTGTTCCAGGGTCAAAAGACCCTGAAGGAACTGAACTATCGGGTGTTCCCGTTCCGGCCCGCCGACATCGATACCGTGCTGCTGACGCATGCGCATATCGACCATAGCGGGCTGTTGCCGAAGCTGGTGCGCGAAGGTTTTCGCGGCAGGATCCTGGCAACGCGCGGAACCATCGACCTGTGTTCCTGGATGTTGCCGGATTCCGGCGGCATTCAGGAATCCGAGGTCGCTTTCCTCAACCGCCGCAACGCGGCGCGCGGGCAGCCGGAGGTCACTCCGATCTATACCCAGGCCGACGCCAAGGCCGCGCTGCAGTCGTTCCAGCCGGTCGAGTACGAGAAGTGGACCGGCGTGATCCCGGACGTGCGCGCGCGCTACTGGAATGCCGGCCACCTGCTCGGCTCGGCCTCGATCGAGATCGAGTTCGACGGCGCGGGCACCGGCGGACAACCGCTGCGCCTGCTGGCGTCGGGCGATGTCGGTCCCGATGCGAAGCTGCTGGAGCCCGACCCCACGGCGCCGGCGGGCTTCGACTACGTGATTTCGGAATCGACCTACGGCGACAGGATTCGCGCCCAGACGACCCCGGAACAACGCCGTCAGCGCCTGGCCGCCGAGGTCCGCGACGCCGCAACGGCAAAAGGCGCCCTGCTGATCCCCGCTTTTGCCGTCGAACGCACCCAGGAACTGATCGTCGATCTGATCGACCTGATGGAACGCGGCCACATCCCGGCCGCGCCGATATTTCTCGATTCGCCGCTGGCGATCCACGCGACGGAGGTTTTCCGCGAACACGCCGAAAGTCTCGATCCGGATATCGACGTCAATCGGCTGTTCAACTCGTCGCATCTCCGCTTCACCGAGACCGTCGACGAAAGCAAAGCCATCGCCAAGCTGACCGGCTTCCACATCATCATCGCGGCGAGCGGCATGTGCGACGCCGGCCGCATTCGACATCACCTCAAGCGCTGGCTGTGGAATAGCCGGGCTACCGTGCTGCTGGTTGGCTATCAGGCCCATGGCACGCTGGGCCGATTTCTGCAGGACGGCGCCAAATCTGTCCGCATCCAGGGCGACGAGGTCAAGGTCGCGGCACGCATTCGCATGATCGACGAGTATTCGGGCCATGCCGATGGCACCGAGATGGCGCGATGGATCGCGGCACGCCGTCCGATTCAGCGGGGCGTGTTTCTCGTTCACGGCGAGGAGGCAGCGATCGCGGGGCTGGCCGAGCGCATCGCGCAGCGGATCGTTCCGGCCGCCCGGCTTTTCCAGCCGGTGCTCGACGATATCTACGAGCTTTCGACGCCCGAACCCGCGCTGATCGACGGGGCGCGCCAGCGCCGGCTCGTGCCTGAAGCGGTGACGCACCTGGACTGGCACAACGACATGTCGAAGCTCGTGCTGGACATCAACGAACGGATCGAGGCCGCGGCCGACGATCGAGGCCGCGGCGTCATCATCCGGCGGCTGAAACGCGCGCTGGAAGACGCCGGCTAGGCCCGGTCTTTCTCGCGGGCGGCGCCGGATGCCGCCGCGGCGCATATCAGGGCTTCGCGGGAAAGCCGGCGGCCGCGCTTTACCGGACAGGGGATTCCTGTTCCAACTACCCCCCACAGGCCGAGCCTCAACATCGGTCATTTCAAGGGGAGAACGGCATGAAGCTCGGCACCGCCATCGCGGAAATCATGAAGCGGGAGGGCATCGAGATCCTCTGCGGCTATCCGGTCAATCACCTGATCGAGCACGCCGCCGCCGCCGACATCCGCCCCGTGATGGTGCGTCAGGAGCGCATCGGAATCCACATGGCGGACGCGATCTCCCGGGTCACCTCGGGACAGACCATCGGCGCCTTCTGCATGCAGCACGGCCCCGGCGCCGAGAACGCCATGGGCGGCGTGGCGCAATGCTACGGCGAGTCGGTGCCGGTGCTGGTGCTGCCGATGGGTTATGCGCGGCGGCTGGCCCATATCGATCCGAACTTCAATTCCAGCCAGGCGATGCGGGCTTTTTCAAAGTCGTCCGAGCCGATCAACATCGCCGCCGAAGTCTGCAACATTTTTCGCCGCGCATTCACAAAACTGAAGAACGGACGCGGCGGGCCTGTGATCGTCGAAATCCCCGCCGATATGTGGAACGAGGACGTGCCGGAGCCGCTGAACTACACGCCGGTGCTGCGCACCCGCTATGGCGCCGATCCGGTGCACGTCAAGGAAGCCGCCGCCGTGCTGATGGCGGCGAAACGGTCGGTGATCTATGCCGGCCAGGGCGTGCACTACGCCAAGGCATGGCCGCAGCTGAAACGGCTGGCGGAACGGCTCGCGATTCCGGTCACCACCAGCCTCGGCGGCAAGTCGTCGTTTCCGGAAGACCACCCGTTATCGCTCGGCTCCGGCGGCCTCGCGGTGCCGCGCGCGGTGCCGAAATTCCTCGCCGAGGCCGACGTGATCTTCGGCATCGGCTGCTCGTTCACCGAAACCTCATTCGGCATCGCCATGCCGAAGGGCAAGACCATCATCCATTCGACCCTCGACCCCGCGCATCTCAACAAGGATGTCGAGGCCCAGATCGGACTGGTCGGCGACGCCGGCCTCGTGCTCGACGCGCTGCTGGAGGAGATCAACAAGACCGTCAAATCCGATCGCGACGCGACCGCGGTCGCCGCCGAGATCGCGGCGTCGCACGAGGAGTGGCTGGCGAAATGGATGCCCAAGCTGACCCACAACGACGCGCCGCTGAATCCCTACCGCGTGCTGTGGGACCTGCAGCACACCGTCGACATCAAGAATACCATCATCACCCATGATGCCGGCAGTCCGCGCGACCAGCTCTCGCCGTTCTGGAAGTCGGTCGAGCCGTTGTCCTATATCGGCTGGGGCAAGACCACCCAGCTCGGCTACGGGCTGGGCCTCGCCATGGGCGCCAAACTGGCAAAGCCCGACAAACTCTGCATCAATGTCTGGGGCGACGCCGCGATCGGTTTTACCGGCATGGATTTCGAGACCGCGGTGCGCGAGCGGATTCCGATCATGTCGATCCTGCTGAACAATTTCAGCATGGCGATCGAATTGAAGGTGATGCCGATCTCGACCGAGAAATATCGCTCGACCGACATCTCCGGCGACTACGCCGCGATGGCGCGCGCCTTCGGCGGCTATGGCGAGCGCGTGACAAAACCGGAAGACATCATTCCGGCGATCCAGCGCGGCATCGCCAAGACCAGGGAAGGTATTCCGGTGCTGCTGGAATTCATCACCTCGAAGGAAACCGAGGTTTCCCGGCCGGGGACGTAAGGCCGCTAGCGTTCCTCTCCACCCGGCTCTTTCCCGGATTGTACCGGCCCAAACGGCGCAATCTGCGGATTGGAGTATGGCCCACGATAATTGCTGCGATCCGCGTCACCGGCAATACGGCTATTGATCGACGATTCCTTCACCTGCACGGCATAGAGGCCTTCGTCCGGGTTGATCGGAATGATGCCGAATTTTTCGTCGATATCGGCAACGGAAACTCCCAGCTCGCTCGCCGCCTGAGCGACGCTCGGAGCTCCGTCCGAACCGTGGACCGTCATCAAAACCATCGGAGCCTCCGTTCGGCCTCTCCGATAACTATATAGGCCCTGTCCCGGTTCCTACCAAATCGTTACACGCCCGGACTTGCAACGCCGTTCGCTGTGGCGGCGGCTACCGGGTCGATAATTCCGGACCCGTAGTCGCCGTTCCAAGCGGTCTGACCTGCTACCGGCCGTGCGGTGGACCGCAGGCTTGCGAAGAGATTGGCAGGCGGCACGGTGAGGACCGGTATTTTGGTGCGAAGCGCGGCAACGCATCCCGATGCGACCGGACACGCGGCAGACGTACCGCTATCCGGCGAGCCCACCCCGAAGGCCTCCGATCCACTGAAGTGGGTGTAGGCCGTGATATCGGGCTTTTGCTGGAACATGCCGGTAATCGAGGGGCCTTGCGAAGAGTACCCTACCCGTGCGTCGCTGGTGTCGCATCCAGCAAGCGTCAACACGTCCTGCAGTGCGGACGATCCCATGATCGTTTGCGTGGTGCGGCCCTGACACCTGCCATCGGCGCATTGCGCGCCGCAATTCCCGGCCGCGAAAACAATATCGGCGCCGGACCGCGCCAGCGTTCCGACAATGACGTTGAATGGATGATTCGGATTATCGATGAAACGGCCGGGATGTCCAACCGGGAAATCCCAGCTCGGGTGAAAGATGCCCCAGCTGTTCGAAACCACCAACGCCTTGTATTTTGCGCCACCACTGGCGGCGAAACCCACCGCCCAGAACGTCAGCAATTGGGCAAATCCCATCAGGGCAACACTGAGCGTTCGCCCAACCACGCTTCCGCCGGGCGCGGAACTACCAAGAATAGGAAAATCCAGCAGCGTTGCCTTGGGGGCCGCGATCAAGACATCGAATGCACACATGGTGCCGTGATCGACAGGGTGAGCTCCCGGCGCCGTCGTGTCGCCTTGCGGCGTCCACGAATTACCCGCGTCGAATAACGGCTGCTTGCCCGGACCGAGTTTCGCGTTCAGGTGCTTCAGATTGATTCCGGTATCGAGGATCGCCACGGCGACACCGGTCCCATCCAGTCCACGGCTCGCCAGGCCCGCCACATCGAGCTTTCGGGCGACGTCCACATGCGAACCAACAGGAGGCGAGCCGCCGCAGGTCAGGAAGTGAGAGATTTTCGGGTCTGCGAATATCGGCCGGCCGTCGATGGCCGCCGGAATGTCCTCCGGACTGGCAGCCTCGAGAAATCCACGCACGGCGAAGGTGGCCGACGTGTCGGGAGCATGCGTACTGGCGGAGGGCGACGACTCGATCTTGCCGGAACCCAACGCGACCGCATTGAAATTTGGATCCAGTTCGAGGCCGCCGGGCGTCGATACCTTGGAAAGATCGGTCGGTCCGCCCCTCGCCATGCCTGCGGCGGCGGATTCCTGGAGTGGCTCTTGGGAAGGTAATACAGTGATCACGGGAATACGCATCGCTCGCTCCTTGTCGCCATGCTACTTGCCATCGTCGGCACCAAACCCGTACAACTCATCCGTAATAATCACGCCATGACATCCGCACCATGCCGCTCGGCACGGGTTCGTCATCGCCCGCAATGCGGGCGGAAACATCGTCCCCGATCGCCGCCCTGGCACGGTGATCCCAGTCGTCGAGAAAAACGCGCTGATAATAGCCGGCGATTTCCTCGTCATGGATAATGAGGCCTGCGTCCCGGTTACGGACCACGCCGTCGCCGGACCAGTTCGCGCTGCTGACAAGAACGCGGGCGCCGTCGACAACGATGCCCTTGTTGTGAATGCTGCCTTGCGTCCGGAAAACCTTTTCGTTGAAGCCCGCCTCGGCCAGCCGGCGTATCTTGTCCGCGGCATCCGCACTGCCAACGATGATCCTGACATCCATCGCGGACTTGAAACTCAGGTCCGCCAGCTTCGCCAGCATCTCGGTGAAGGGTTCGTCGCCCGGCTTGTCGCTATAGGTGATGTAGGCATACTGCAGGTAGATCGAGTGTTCGGCGCTATCCAGCAGTTCGTTCAGCCGCATTATGTAGTTGTCCGGCGTGAGCACCGGTTGAACCTTTATCGTTCGGGACTGCGACGGCAGCGCGGCCGGCTTGACCGGATTGGGAGCGTGAAGAGCCATCGTGGTGTCGGCCAGGTCCTCGATCGGGACGAAGAGATCCGGCATCCTTGCCTCCGGCCGTATCCCCAATACCACGTCAGTATCGCCGGCCTCCTCCTCTTCCTTGCTTCCGTCACGGTCATGCTCGATGTATTTCTCGAACAGCCTGGCAAGCGGCTCGTCCTCGATGATGACATGCCATTCGCGATTGCCCTTGCTGTACATGCCGCGCGCCGAATCCGGATCACCGATCGGGTCGATATCGGGCTGGCTGCGAAGACTCCAGTTGCCGCTGGAAAGCCAGAAGCTGGTGTGGTCCCTGACGGCGACCTTCTCGTGATAGGCTGAAGCGAAGCGATGGTTGTTGCCGCACTTGACAATCCATCCATCCAGATTGCCCTCCAGCTTTGTCCGCAGTTTCTTGCGTACTTTTTTCTCGGGAGCGGTCATGCCGTCGTCCCAGGTCAGAACAACCTGAATATTGTTGCTCTTGACCATGTCGATGAAAGCCGTTGCGATATAGTCGGCATTGAAATCGTACATCGCGACGGACAGCGTGGATTCAGTCGCTTCGAGGAACGGCTGGAGCACCGGCCACCCCGCATCGGGACCGACATGGCAGACCATGGGCCTGGAAACATCAAACGAACGGTCGATCGGATTTCCCGGAAGTGGCTGATAGGTCAGGCCGGTCGCCGAGGCGGTGATGGCAGCGGCGACACTGGTGTGCTCCGAACTCGCTTCGATCTGTTTGAGCGGATTTGCCTGCATCACCGCCACCCGATAAGGCCCAAGCTGGCGCGGCACGCGCTCGTCCGGAAGGAGATGTGTGGCGGGCTTCTTTTGGTCGACGAATACCAAAATCGCCGGCTCCCGCACGATCGCGCCGTTTACAACCGGGAAGCCCGGCTCCGCGCTGACGAAATTGGGCAGCACCTGCAACTGGCTGAAACTGGCATCGATGACGGACTGCACCTGGGCTCGCGTGGATTGATCAAGCACTCTCATCAGCACCCCCATGCGACGACCGCCGGTACCGTGACGGCCGAAATTTCAGTTGGCATTCAATCGCGCGCAGCTTCTCGCGGGCAGCATGCCGAAAAACCGGCGAAGCACCGTCAAACTCTCTGACGGGAAGGTTGAGTCTAAACTCTCAATTAGCAATTAATGGTTGTATTTGACTATATTGCGTCAACAGGTCTGGTCGGTCAACATGTTTCTTGGAGCGATTGAGCGCGAGCGTCATGCGAGCGCTGATGCTGCGACCGACCGTTGGACGTCTTGATGGAGAGCAACAATGGCAAAGCGATCGGACCCGAAGACACCGAAGGTGAAGTCCAAAAGGAAGACGAAGGCAAAGTCAGGAGAAAGAAGGGGGAGCGGCATGATTTCGCAGGACGACGCAAATCCGTCCGGGAACGGCCGGCCAATTCCCGCTCCGCGCACCCTGCCCGGCCGGGCGGAACTCGGGATGGAGCGTGCCACAATTCCCCCGGCGTTGAACGACGACGAGCGCCGCAAGAGCAATCAGCAGATGAAAGACAGTTCATCCGACGAGGATGACTATATGATCGAGCTCAACCTGATGCACAATCGGGGCGTCGAAGGTGCCGGCCAGGACTTCATGGCGATCTTTGAAGAAATCGCGCCCAACAAGACGGCGACCGCCGTATCGAAATCATACTATAGCTGCCATGTCAGCCTCAATGATCTGCGAAGAATGGTCGCGCTCGACGAGAAGCGGGCCGAAAAGGATCGCGCGAGGATATCGATCTACAAGGTATGGCCGGACTTCACCGTTCGCGCCACGCTCGACAAGTCGATCGCGACCGTGAAGGCGGATGCCGCCGCGCGCTCGTTCGCCGCCTATGGCAAGGACGTCGTCTGGGCCGTCATCGATTCCGGGGTCAATCAGGATCATGCGCATTTCGCGTCGAACCAGACATTGACTCATCCCTCGGTCGCGGAACTTCACCGTGACTTTACCGATGTGCAAGGCTCCAAGGCAACCGTCGATGGATACGGCCACGGTACTCACGTGGCCGGCATCATCGCAGGCGGGATGACGTTCAGTCAAACGACGCCCTATGCCATTTACCTGCGCATCTACCAGAGCGACCCGAACAATCCCGACGGCCGTCCCTTTACCGCGATCCAGAAACGCGAAGTGGGCGACGGCGACACGATGAACGGGGTAGCGCCATTGTGCCGCATCGTGAGCCTCAAGGTCCTCGATGAGAATGGCAAGGGAAAGTCGAGCAACGTAATCCGCGCGCTGACCTATATCAGGGAGAACGTCAACGGCGATCCGAAGATCTCGCGGATACACGGCATCAATCTCAGTCTGGGCTATGAATTCGATGCAGAGATGTTCGCCTGCGGACAGAGTCCGCTTTGCGTGGAAGTCGACCGGCTCGTCAACAGCGGCGTCGTGGTCGTGGCCGCGGCGGGAAATACCGGCTACGGACGCGTGAATTCCACGGAGCGTATGGCCGGCGTCGGCCTCTCCAACACCATCAACGATCCCGGCAATGCCGCGCTAGCCATCACTGTGGGTTCGACACACCGCGATTCGCCACACACCTACGGCGTGTCGTATTTTTCGTCAAAGGGGCCGACCGGTGACGGCCGCCTGAAACCGGATCTCGTGGCGCCGGGCGAACGCATCACCTCATGCGCGGCGGGCAAATGCCTTCAGAGCGCCAACGGCCCGGTTCCCGAGGAGAACAACGGCTACATCGACGATAGTGGAACCAGCATGGCGGCGCCTCATGTATCGGGCGCGATTGCCGCCTTCCTGTCGATCCGCCGCGAATTCATCCAGAAGCCGTTGCAGGTCAAGCAGATTTTCATGAGCACCGCGACGTGCCTGGGACGCGAACGCTATTTCCAGGGTAGCGGTCTGGTCGATCTCATGAGGGCCATACAGAGCATTTGAGAGTATCGACGACGCCGGCAATTGGCCGCGCACGCATTTCCCGATCCTGTCAACATGCCTGGTTGAAGCGTGGAAATGAGGGGGCGCCGGCCGGCGCCTATGGTCCAACCCGGACGTCGGCGCCGATACCGTCCAGATAGAGGGACAATTCGCTCACCCACTTGCGCGACACGTCGTTGTCGGCGCTCTCGGCCGCCTCCTCAAGGGCGGCGCCGATGTCGGTGATGACCTGAAATCCATAGGCCCCCCCGGAACCCCTCATCTGGTGTCCCAGACTCGTGACCGTCTCAAAATCAACCCGATCCAGCGCGTCCAGCATCACGACGACATTCTGCCTGCAGGTCTGCAGATAGGCGGGAATCCGATCGGCCAATTTGCGGTTCACGCGCAACAGCATCTGGTCCATCGGTCTATCTTCATGTGCTGATGACGTGTGTGCAACCACGGAGTGCTCCTTGATCGCTTGAAGCAGCACCTCTTGCTTGATTGGCTTCGTCAAGAAAGCCGTGCATCCCGCCGCCAGGCACATCTCCCTGTCCCCCTTCAAGGCGGAAGCCGTCAATGCAATGATCGGTGTAGGCGGCCGGCCGTTCGCTCGTTCCCAGGCTCGAATGGTCCGCGTCGCCGTCAAGCCATCCATGACCGGCATTTGCCGATCCATCAGGACGAGGTCGTAGCGGCCGGCCTCAAACATTTTACAGGCGATGGCCCCGGTTCCGGCGATTTCGACCCGGTACGGTGTGTCATCGAGATAGGCCATTACGATCGTGCAATTGTCGGGAGAGTCCTCCACCAATAGAATTCGCAGCGCCGGCAGTGGCGGCTCGGGACCGGTGCCGACCGGAGCGACCGCTGGCCGATTGGCCGCCGCCCAGATCTCGAAGGGCACGGTGAAAGCAAACACGCTGCCCTCGCCGACTTCGCTTTCGACCCAGATGCGCCCGCCCATCAGTTCCACCAGACGCTTCGAAATCGTGAGCCCCAGCCCCGAACCCCCGAACCTGCGCGTGGTGGATGAGTCGGCTTGCGTGAAGCGCTCAAACACCTGGTCCAATTTCTCGGCTGGAATGCCGATGCCGGTGTCCGAGACCGTGAACCGCAGTGCCGTCGGGACCGAGTTGCCATCCAGCGCAACTCGCAGGGTCACCTCGCCCGATTGCGTGAACTTGATGGCGTTGCCAATCAGGTTGAGCAACACCTGCCGCAGCCGTGTCGGATCGCCAACCAGATCGGTGGGCATGTCCGGCGCGATCTCGCACACCAGCGTCAGCCCTTTTTCATGGGCCCGAGCCGCGACCATCTCCGTCACCTTCTCAAGGTGATCGTTCAACGCGAAGCCCGTTCGTTCCAGCTCGAGCTGCGAGGCTTCGACCTTAGAAAGATCGAGGATGTCGTTGATGAGATTGAGCAGGTTGTCGCCTGCGCGGCGAAAGATCTGCACATACTTGTCTTGCTCGGGCGACAGCGTGGTCTTCGCGAGCAGGTCCGCGATGCCCATGATCGAATTCATCGGCGTTCGGATCTCGTGACTCATGCTGGCCAGAAAATCCGATTTGGTCCGGCTCGCGCTCTCGGCAGCGGCCTTGGCCTGCTGCAATTCCGCCTCTACCCGCTTGCGCTCTGTGACGTCGCGCGCCGCGGCGAACACGCCCTGCAGGGTACGGTTCCGGTCATAGAAAGTGGTCGCGTTGTACGAAACCACCGTCTGCTTGCCGTCGCGGGCGCGCGCCGTCAACTCGTAGTCGGTGACCGACTTTTCACTCAGCACACGCTTGATCCCGTCCTCGGCTCGCTCCGGATCGGTGAAGTACCCCTTGAACGGCGCGCCAATCAGCTCGTCACGCGTGCAACCGGTCAACGCTTCCATCTGCTTGTTGACGTCGGTGATGATGCCGGACGGATCGGTCGTCATGAGCGCATCGATGTTGGATTCGATCAGCGAGCGCGTGTAGAATTGCTGGTCGCGCAGGCGCTGATCGGATTTTTTCTGCTCGGCTTCGACCAGCTTGCGCGCGGTGTTGTCGGTACCGATCAAGAGATATCCGATGATCGTGCCCTGCGCGTCGCGCAGCGCCGTGACCGAGACGACCGCCGGGAACCGGCTGCCGTCCTTGCGGATGTAGGTCAGCTCATAGATGTCTTCGATTTCGCGCGAGGCCTTGAACACCAGCGCCTCGAAGCCCGGCGTGATCTGGGTTCCAAGTTCGACGCTCAGCGCCTTGGCGCGCGCGATCAGCTCCCGTGGATCGGAAATGTCAGCCGGCGTGATCTTGTTCATCACTTCGGCGGCGGTGTAGCCCAGCATCCGCTCGGCGCCGACGTTGAAGATCTGAATGACGCCCTTGGCGTCGGTAGCGATGCTGGAGAAGTTGGCGCTGTTGAAAATCGCGCTTTGCAGCGCGCCCGCCTTGTGCAGCGCCTCTTCGGCCTGTTTGCGCGCGCTGTTGTCGGTGCCGATCAGCAGGTAGCCGATGATGGCGCCCTTGGCGTCGCGCAGCGCCGTGACCGACACCACCGCCGGGAACCGGCTGCCATCCTTGCGGATGTAGGTCAGCTCGTAGATGTCTTCGATGCCGCGCGAGGCCTTGAACACCAGCGCCTCGAAGCCCGGCGTAATCGTGGTCGCGAACTCGGCGCTGAGCGCCGTGGCGCGCGCGATCAGCTCCGGCAGATCGGAAATGTCAGCCGGCGTGATCTTGTTCATGACGTCGGCGGCGGTGTAGCCCAGCATCCGCTCGGCGCCGACGTTGAAGATCTGAATGACGCCCTTGGCGTCGGTGGCGATGCTGGAGAAGTTGGCGCTGTTGAAAATCGCGCTCTGCAGGGCCCCCGCCTTCAGCAGCGCCTCTTCCGCCTGCTGGCGCGCGGTGTTGTCGGTGCCGATCAGCAGATAGCCGATGATGACGTCTTGCGCGTCGCGCAGCGCGGTGACCGATACCACCGCCCCGAACCGGCTGCCATCCTTGCGGATATAGGTCAGCTGGTAGATGTCCTCGATGCCGCGCGAGGCCTTGAACACCAGCGCTTCGAAGCCCGGCGTGATCGGGGTCGCGAACTCGACGCTCAACGCCTTGGCGCGCGCGATCAGTTCGGACGAATCGGAAATGTCGGCCGGCGTGATCTTGTTCGTCACTTCCGCGGCTGTGAAGCCCAGCATCCGCTCGGCGCCGACATTGAAGATCTGAATGACGCCCCTGGCGTCGGTGGCGATACTTGAGAAGTTGGCGCTGTTGAAGATCGCACTCTGCAGCGCGCCGGCCTTGAGCAGGACATCTTCAGCCTGTTTCGGCATCGCGTCTCCAGTGCTCTCGGCCGCGCCCGCGCGCTTCCTCGTCCCGTCGTCCCCAAGGGTCAAGGCACTTCTCCCGACAATGTATGTTTGCCTCGCTCAGCGGATCAATTCCGCAGGACTCAAAGCTACCGATGCGAGCAGTATTTCAACCGAGTTTTGCAGTTGAAGTCGGGTGTACGGTTTCTGAAGGAAGTGTGCGCCGTCAACAAACAAGGTCTTCATCTGGTCGTCAATGGTGGTGCCGGTCGTATAGAGCACCGGCAGATTCGGCCGGAGCTTGATGGCCTGATCGGCAGTCTCATACCCGCCATGGACGGCGCGCTTGAGATAGATATCGGTAAACAGCGCATCGATCCGTCGAGGCGAACGCAGCAGCAAAAGCGCCTCATCGACGTCGCTGGCTGAGAGGATCTCGTGACCCAGGTCCTGGATCATCGTCTCCGCGTCGTCGCGGAGAAAGCCATCATCTTCAACGATCAGTATCACGGCCATGAAAGCTGTTTCTGCCGTGACAACCAGAATCGCGACTATTCGGGCTCTTCCTGCCGTGACACGGCCATCGGAGCCCTTCCGAGCACTATCAGGGCCGAGGGATACGCGCGGGGAGTTAAAAGGTTCCCGCGGTGTCGAGGAAATCCTGTATTATGAATTATATATGTGAAATCAATTAGTTATTGAGAAATCAGGACGAAAACGGGGTCAGTCCTGCAGGTCGTGTTCTTACTGTGCATGGGGTTGTTTTCGCGTTTTTTGTTCAAGCCCTGCGCGCACCGCCGCAGGGAAGGTTACGGCTTGAAAAAGGCGGGATCGTTGAGCGCCTTGATCATGGTGTCCACCATGTCGGCGGCGGCATGATCCTCGCGCTCTTCCAGCAGCTCCCACATTTTGCGCAGATTGGCGCGCAGCGGCGCCTTCAGCGAGGGATCGCGTTCGATCAGGGTCCGCGCGATGCAAAAAGCGATGCCTTCGGCGCCCATCTTGGTTTGTTCAACGGTGGGTTTACTCATGGAGGTTCCTTGTCGGTTTCAATGCCTGGTTGCTGGCGCCGCTGTTAGATGAATTTCCAGCCGATGGATAGCCGCCGCGGAAGCCCGGGCGGAACGCCCGCATGAGCGCCCTACCCGGCCAACGCTACTCAGCTATATCGGCCGGGATCGTGGCCGGGCCGGCCAGCGGCTTTTCTTCCATCAGGATCATGCACAGCAATGAGGTGGCGATCAGTGCCGTGGCGGCGGCGAACACGTAACGGAATGCGGTGACCATGTCGTCGGCGGCGATCGAATTCACCGGACCGCGATGCTCGCCGCCGAGCGAGATGTCGGCGCCGAGCGACATCAGCAGGATGGCGCTGAAGGCCGCCACCATGAACGACGCCATCAGCGCCCGAAAGAAGTTCATCGCGCCGGTGGCGGTGCCGATCTGGAAGCGCATCACCGAATTCTGCACCGACACCACGCTGACCGGAAACACCGTGCCGAGCCCGAGCGCATACACCGACAGCAGCGCCAGCAGGCCCCATAACGGCAGTGCCACCAGCGCGAGCACCGCTCCCGCCAGCACCGCACATCCGGTTCCGATGATAGCCACCCGCTTGTAGTGTTTGGCGCGGGCCATGGTCTTGCCCGCGATCGCGGCGCCGACGGTCGAAACCGCCGCCAGCGGAATCAGCGCCAGCCCGGCCTCGCTGGCGCTGAGATGGTAGACCACTTCGTAATACAGCGGCAGATGCACGGTCAGCCCCAGCATCGCCCCCATCGCGCAGCTGCCGGCCGCCATCGCATAGGGCACCACCGTTCCGCCCATCAGCGGCAGCGGCAGGAAAGGCTCGGCGGCATTGCGGGCATGCCAGACGAACGCCAGCGCCAGTGCGATGGATGCGCCGAGCATCGCCATGATGACAGGCGACAGCCAGAGATAGCGGTTGCCGCCCCAGGTCAGCACCAGCATGATGACGACGGCGGAGGCCATCAGCAGCACGCCGCCGAGCCAATCGACCTTGCGCCGGCGGTGAAACACCGGGATCTTGCCCATCTTCGGCAGCAGCAGCGCCAGTGCGCCGAGCGCGAGCGGCACGTTGATCCAGAAGATCATCGACCAGTGCAGGTGCTCGGCGAACACGCCGCCGAGGATCGGCCCGCCGATGCCGCCGACCACCCAGACACCGCTGAAATAGGCCTGATACTGGCCGCGTTCGCGCGGGCTCACCACGTCGGAAATCACGGTCTGCACGATCGGCATGATGCCGCCGCCGCCGAGCCCCTGCAGGCCGCGCGCCAGAATCAGCACGGTCATGTTCGGCGCCAGCGCGCACAGCACCGAGCCGGCGACGAACAGGCTGAGGGAGACGATGATCATGGCGCGGCGGCCGTAGATGTCGCTGAGCGTGCCGAACACCGGCGCCACCGCGGTCGATGCCAGCAGATAGGCCGAGATCACCCAGGACAGGCTGGAGACGTCATTGAACTGGCGGCCGATGGTCGGCAACGCGGTAGCGACGATGGTCTGGTCGAGCGCTGCCAGAAACATCGTCAGCAGCAGGCTCATCAGGATGGTGCGGACTTCGCCTGGCGTCAGCGGAACCTGCGGCGCGAGCGGCGGCGCATCGCTGAGCTCGATGACCGGCCCCGGCACATGCGACAGATCCTCGACGACCGCCTCGGGCAATGTCTGTTGGTCAGCCGGTTGAGAGCCCTGCCGTTCGAACTTGTTCATGCGGCCATGTGTGATCGGGGCGCAGCAGCAGGCCACGCGGAATCGCTGTATCCAGCTTGTATAAAGGGAGAATCGCGACAGCGGCAGCGGGTTACACGCATGGGTGCATCCCGCGAAGCGACAAACGCCATGGGGTAATCGCCCGCTCCTGCAGCGGTCAGGTTTGTGGCCGCTTCTTCAGCCGGGCCCGCTTCGGCAACAGCGCCGGCCATTGCACGATGTGGTCCTCGAGGTCTTCATCCGCGATCTCGTTCTCGGTTCCCTGCACCCGGCCCCGCACCGAGACGCCGGCTTCGTGCACGGTATTGGGATCGCCCGAAATCAGCGGGTGCCACCAATAGAGATCGCGGCCCTCGGCCACCAGTTTGTAGCCGCAGCTCGGCGGCAGCCAGTTCAGGGTGCGGACGTTTTCAGGCGTCAGTCGGACGCAGTCCGGAACCTGGTCGGAGCGGTTCGCATAGTCCTTGCAAGCGCACAGCCCGGCATCCAGCAGTTTGCAGGAGACGTGGGTGAAATAGATCTTGCCGGTATCCTCGTCCTCGAGCTTTTCCAGGCAGCAGCGTGCGCAGCCGTCGCACAGGCTTTCCCATTCGGTGTTGGACATCTCTTCCAACGTCTTGGTTTTCCAAAAGAATCCCTCTTGATCCGAGGGTGGCTTAACGTGCGGCTTGGGCTGCGCGGTCATGATTCCCTGACTGGGCGGGTGTGGGTTTGGACCCTTCTATAGCGGTTTCGAGCGAAGTGGGTACCGGTAAGCTCCGGCGGCGCGCAAAAGCAGGCCGGCGGCGTTAGCCCTGCTGTGCAAAATCGCGAGCCAGACCATTGGTTTATGGCCCCCGCTCGGATAGATAGAGGGCGAGTCCCCGATGGTGCAAAAGCGCCTTGGGTTTGCCGCAACATTCCCGCATGACGTCTCGACGGTGCCCGACCGGGCGCCTTTAAGCGCTGCGAATTGACTTGGGGTCCCGGTGCGTCAGATCGTACCACCACAGTGGAAGAAAAAGATCCAGCACTGGATGCTGGATCTCGATGCGCGCATCGACTCGACGCTGTTCTCCTCCGGCAAGGGCGTGCGCGAGCTCTATGAGCGGTTCTCCACCTTCATGGACCGCTTCTATGTCGGCCGCTGGAAACGCTGGGTATTCATCGAACCCATGTCCGAGGCCGCCACCCTCGGGCTTGTCGGCCTGGTGTTGATGCTGGCGCTGGCGGTGCCGGCATTTCGCGAAACCGCCGACGACGACTGGCTGAAGAAGTCCGACCTCGCGGTGACCTTTCTCGACCGCTACGGCAATCCGATCGGCAGCCGCGGCATCAAGCACAATGATTCGATTCCGCTGGAAGATTTTCCGGACAATCTGATCAAGGCGACGCTGGCCACCGAGGACCGCCGCTTCTACGAACATTTCGGCATCGACATCGCCGGCACCGGACGCGCGCTGGTGACCAACGCGCAGGCCGGCGGCGTGCGGCAGGGCGGCTCGTCGATCACCCAGCAGCTGGCGAAGAACCTGTTCCTGAACAACGAGCGCACCATCGAACGCAAGGTCAAGGAAGCTTTTCTGGCGATCTGGCTCGAGACCCGCCTCACCAAGAATGAAATCCTGAAACTCTATCTCGACCGCGCCTATATGGGCGGCGGCACCTTCGGCGTCGACGGCGCCGCGCATTTCTACTTCAACAAGTCGGCACGCGACGTCAATCTGGCTGAGTCCGCCATGCTCGCCGGGCTGTTCAAGGCCCCGACCAAATACGCGCCGCATATCAACCTGCCCGCCGCGCGCGCCCGCGCCAACGTGGTGCTGGACAATCTGGTCGACGCCGGCTTCATGACCGAGGGCCAGGTGTTCGGCGCCCGGCGTAATCCTGCGATCGCGGTCGATCGCCGCGACGAGAATTCACCGAACTACTATCTCGACTGGGCGTTCGACGAGATCCGCCGGCTGGTCGATACCTTTCCGAAATCCTATGTCGAGCGCGTCTTCGTGGTTCGCACCACGATCGACATGACCGTGCAGCGCGCCGCGGAAGGCGCCGTGGAAAACCAGTTGCGCCAGTTCGGCCGCGACTATCACGCGACCCAGGCCGCGACCGTGGTAGCCGACCTCGACGGCGGGGTGCGCGCGATGGTCGGCGGCCGCGACTACGGCGCCAGCCAGTTCAACCGCGCGGTGGATGCGATGCGCCAGCCCGGCTCGTCGTTCAAGCCGTACGTCTACACCACGGCACTGCTGAACGGCTGGAAGCCAAGCGATACCATCATCGACGGCCCGGTGTGCATCGGCAATTGGTGTCCGCAGAATTACGGCCATTCCTACTCCGGCAAGGTAACGCTGACGACGGCGATCACCCGTTCGATCAATGTGGTGCCGGTGAAACTCTCGATCTGGCTTGGCGGCAAGTCGCCGAATCCGGCCAAGGCCGGCCGCGTCAAGATCACCGAGGTGGCGCGTCGCTTCGGCATCAAGGCGCCGCTGCCGGATACGCCGTCAATGCCGATCGGCTCCGACGAAGTGTCGGTGCTCGAGCACGCGGTGGCCTATGCGACCTTCCCGAACAAGGGCAAGTCAGTGACGCCGCATGCGGTGCTGGAAGTCCGCACCGGCGCCGGCGACCTGGTCTGGCGTTTCGACCGCGACGGCAAGAAGCCGCTGCAGGCGATTCCGGCCTCGGTCGCCGCCGACATGGCGGGCATGATGAGCCACGTCGTCAGCGAGGGTACCGCGCGGCGCGCGGCGATCGACGGCATTCCAACCGCCGGCAAGACCGGCACCACCAACGCCTATCGCGATGCCTGGTTCGTCGGATACACCGGCAACTTCACCTGCGCGGTGTGGTACGGCAATGACGATTACTCGCCGACCAACCGCATGACAGGCGGCTCGCTGCCGGCGCAGACCTGGCACGACATCATGGTCGCGGCCCATCAGGGCGTCGAGGTCAAGGAGATCGCCGGCATCGGCGCCGGCACGAAACTGCCACAGTCCGCGGCCTCCGCGGCGATGGCGGCGAACGGCGGACTGAAGCTTCCGGACATCAAGCCGGGACCGCCGCCGATCCTCACCAAGCGCGGCGCGGATGTTCTGGTGCGGGTGGAAAAGATGCTCGACGAGGCCAGCAAGACCGCGGGCAAAACCTCGTCCAGCGAGCCGCCGAAACCGGTGCGGCCGTTGTCGTCCAATTCGGTCGCCTTCCCGGACAGTTTTGCGGCGGCCACGCCTGATGGCGTGACCGCGCCCGCGCCGCCGCCGCCGCGCAAGAACTGACCGTGCGGCTGATCTTCATCACACTGCTGGCGTTGATTCTCGCGACCATCGTCGGTCTCGGCGCGACCTGGATGACGGCGACCCGCGGCACCGATCTCGGCACCCTGACGATCGGCGCCTGGACCGCCCGGCCGAAGACCGGCACCGCCGATATCGATCCCTATTCGCGCGCCTCGATCGCCCGCAGCGGCGAGCTGCCGGTCGGCACCGGCGATGGCGTCGCCTTCACCGCGACCAGGGACGACCGCAACAAGCCGCTCGACGGACGCTGCGACATCGTCGTCAGCGGCGTCACCCCCGCGGCACGGTTCTGGACGCTGACGCTGTACGATACCAAGGGACATCTGGTCGCCAATTCGCTGCAGCGGTATGGCTTCACCAGCCAGGAAATCATTCGCGGCGCCGATGGCGCATTCGAAATCCGCGTGGCGTCGCGGTCGCGCGCCGGAAACTGGCTCCCCACCGGGGGCATCGAACGTTACGCGCTGATGCTGCGGCTTTATGATACACCGGTCGGCGTGGCGACGCGGACGCAGCGCGACGCGCCGATGCCCTCGATCGCGACGGTGGGCTGTCCATGATCCGCCTGCTGTTCACCATCATCGCGGGCGTGCTACTCGGCGCCGTCGTGCATCTGGTCAGCGTGCTGGCGTTGCCGCGGATCGCGACCCAGGACGCCTATTCACGCCTCACGCTCATGACACAACTCAACGCGGTGACCGCGCTGCCGCTGGCGGATCCGAACAATGCGCCGCTGCCGTTCATGGACCCCGCCTTCGCGACCGCGATCTGCCGTTACGACCTGTCGGGCGGTCCCATCAAGCTCACGGTCCCGGTCAGCCAGGCCTACACCTCGGTGTCGTTCTATACCCGCAACGAAGTCGCCTATTACGCCATCAATGATCGGTCGGCCGGGCGCAGATTGATCGAACTCAACCTGATGACCGAGGCGCAGCACGCCGAATTGCCCGAGGATGAAGACATCACCGCCGCCGACCGGCTGATCATCGACTCTCCGACCGCGACCGGGCTGATCGTGCTGAAGGCGCTGGCGCCGGAGCCCGGCCTGATGATCCAGGCGCAAGCCTCGCTCGCGGCTTCCAGCTGCAAGGTGCAGACCGAGCCGACGCCGGCGAAACGGGAAGAGCCGGCGCCGGCGCCACCGCCGCCGCGGGCCAAGCGCTGATCCGATCGCCACGCGCGCAAGCGCTTGCAACGAATATTGAACGCCGCATCGGAGGAAATGAATCACATGACATTGCCGATGAGCTGGAACGAATGGGCCGAACATGACGGCGTGGCGCTGGCGGCGCGCGTCAGGAAGGGCGAGCTGACCGCCGGGGAATTGGCAAGTCAGGCGGCCGCGGGCATCGCGAAGGTCAATCCAGCGCTGTCGGGCGTGGTCGAGGTGTTTGAGGACGCGGTTGTCGATCCCGCCGGGGGCGGCGCCAATCTCGCGGGGCCATTTGCCGGCCTGCCCTTCCTCATGAAGGATCTGGGCCCAACGATGAAGGGCCGTTTGCAGGAAATGGGCTCGCTGCTGATGCGCGGCAATCGCGCCACCGCCGATACTTTCCTGACGGCGAAGATGCGCGAGGCCGGACTGAACCTGATCGGACGGACGACGACACCCGAGTTCGGCGTGTGCAGCTCCGCCGACAATCCCGCCGTCTACGTCACCCGCAACCCCTGGAACACCGATTACACAACATGCGGATCGTCGGCCGGCAGCGCCGCCATGGTCGCGGCGGGCGCCGTGCCGATCGCGCATTCGACCGACGGCGGCGGCTCGATCCGCATTCCGGCCGGGGTCAACGGCAACATCGGCCTCAAGGTTTCGCGCGGCGTGTTCTCACTGGCACCGCACATGTCTGATTTGACCGGGCTGGTTTCGATCCAGGGCTGCCAGTCGCGTTCGGTCCGCGATACCGCGGCTTTCGTGGATGCCTGCCGGGGTTCGTCACCCGGCGAATTCATGCCGTTCTGGACCTCGCCGGAACCTTACCTCGATATGATCAAGCGCGATCCGGGTCGGCTCCGAATCGCGCTGTCGCACCAATGGGGCGACTACCGGGCGACGCCGGCGATCGCAGCCGAACTCGAAAGGACAGGAAAATTTCTCGAAGGCCTTGGCCATCACGTGGACTACGCGTTGCCCGCGATCGACTTTTCCGCCGCCTTTGAGGCCCAGACCACCTGCTACATCAGCAACTTTGCCATTGTGATCGGCAACATGCTGGCGGCGCGCGGACTGGACCGGCCGCCGGCCGATCTGGTCGAGCCGGTCAACATCCGGATCTGGGAAGCCGGCCGGCACACGACCTTTGCCGAACGGGCGCGCATGCAGGCGGTGTTCAACACGACCACGCGTGGTTTTGGTGCGTTTTTCGAGGATTGGGATATCATCCTGACGCCGATCACCGCACTGCCGACACCGAAAGTCGGCGCCACGGAATATCTGACGTTATCGGACAATCCATCCGTGCGGGACTGGTTCGGCCATCTATGGCGCAACTTCGCCTTCACCCCGATCGCCAATCTCAGCGGACTTCCGGCGATCTCGCTGCCGCTGGCGCAACACGAGAATGGCTTGCCGCTCGGCATTCAGGCTCAGGCCAGGCAGGCCAATGACGGCCTGCTGCTGCAGCTGGCGGCGCAGATCGAGCGGGCGCTCGGCGGCAAGTGGAACGGCGGGCGGACGCCCGGGGTGCACGTGACGAACGGCTGAACTCTTCTCCCCTCCCCCCGCGCAGCGGTGGGGAGGGGAGCGAGAGAGCATCGCAGCGATGCGAACGAGCTCCACCGCTCACGCCTGTTGTGACCTCCGCAATATGGCGTAGAACACCGACATGTCCCAAGCACCTGTCATCACGCCACTGCCGTTCGACCGACTGGCCGAAGCCATCAAGGGCAGCCGCTCGGTCTATGGTCACATCAGCGGACTCAGGCTCGACCGCGCCGCCCGCGGCGAAGCCTGGTCGAGCCTGCCGTACCGGCCGGTCTTCGTCGGCGACACCGCGACCGGCGTTCTGCATGGCGGCGTCGTCACCGCCATGCTCGACGAGAGCTGCGGCATGGCCGTGCAGCTCGCGCTTGACGGGACCAGCGCCATCGCCACGCTCGACCTGCGGATCGATTACCAGAAGCCGGCAACGCCGGGCCTCGAGATCAGAGCGCATTCGGTCTGCTACCGCGTCACCCGCTCGATCGCCTTCGTGCGCGCGACGGCCTATCAGGAATTCGAAGACGATCCCGTCGCCACCGCAACGGCCTGCTTCATGGTCGGCGCGAACCGCACCAACATGCTGGACCGGGCGATGGAGCAGCGCGCGCTGCCGGTGCTCGACGCGCCGGAGGATCCGGCGAGCCCGTTCGCCAACAGCCCGTTCGCGCGTTGTCTCGGCATCCGCCTCGGCGAGGCTGACACGCTGGTGATGCCGTTCTCGCCGAAAATCATCGGCAACCCGATCCTGCCGGCCATCCACGGCGGCATGACCGGCGCCTTTCTCGAAACCACCGCGATCGTGGGTGTGGCGCGCGAACTCGGCGTGTCGTCGCCGAAGCCGATCGGCCTCACGGTCAATTACCTGCGCTCCGGCCGGGCGCTCGACAGCCACGCCAAAGTGTCGATCGTCAAGCAGGGCCGCCGCGTCGTCGCCTTCGAGGCGCAGGCATGGCAGGACGACCCCGCCAAGCCCATCGCCTCGGCGTTCGGGCATTTCATGCTGCGGCAGACGCCGGATGTGGACGAGGAATAGGCGCATCCCGCGATCGATGGCGCTCGTCCTGCCGCCCCTGGGCAGCGGCTAAAGAGACCCGATCAAAGCCGATTTCCTAGTGAGCCGGGCGTAACGTCGGACGCTGATAGCGAAGCCATATCACAGCGGCGGCGGCGGACAGTATCAGCAGCACGGAAAACCAGTTGAGCGGATGCCAACCCCAGCGATCCTGCAGAAAGCCCGCCATGAAGCTCGACGTTGCGGTGGTGCTGAAAACCAGCAGGTCGTTCAGCGCCTGGGTCTTGCCGCGCTCGTTCGGACGGTAACAGGTCGTCACCAGTGTGGTCGCCCCGACGAACAGGAAATTCCAGCCGACGCCGTTGAGGATCAGTGCAATCCGGAAATTCCATTCGGCCAGACCGCTGAGCGCGGCAACAACACCGGCCAGCATGAGCACCACGCCCCAGGCCATGACCGCGGTCGTACCAAACCGGTTGATCAGATTGCCGGTGAAGAAGGACGGCACGAACATGCCCAGAACATGCACGAAGATGACCCAGTGGGCTTCGGCGTGCGGAAACCCGCAACCGACGATCGCCAGCGGCGACGCACTCATGATGAAAGACATCGTACCGAACGCCAGCATGCCGGCCATCGCTGAAGCGATGAAGCGCGGCTGGCTGGCAATCACCCTCAGGGGACGTGGCGGTGCGATAACCTCGGCCGGGCTCGCGGTCGAGGCCGCCGTCGCGATCGAAGGGAAGGTGATGAAAGACATAACGGTAAATACAATGACGTGAAGGCAGAGAATGGCGGCGTAAGTTGCAAGGTACAGCGGCATCGCCAGATCGTGCGTCACACGCACAAGGCTCGGGCCGATGACGGCAGCGGCGACGCCGCCGGCGGTCACCCACGAAATCGCCCGGGCGCGGTAATGGATCGGGACAAGCTCTGCCGCGGCGAAGCGGTACATCTGCAGGCAGGCTACCGCGTAGCCGAGAACGAGTCCGCCGACACACATCACGATGAAGTTGGCGGTATACAGCCCGACACACATCACGATGGCGCCCGCCATGCCGAACAGCGAACCGACACGAAAGCCAATGCTCCGGCCGACGCGCTGCATCAGCAGCGCCGCCGGAAACACCCAGATCATGACGCCGATGTGTTGCATCGTGACCGGCAGATTTGCAAGATCGTGGCGATCATAGAACGTGATGACGGACAACCCCGTCGCGGCAAACATCATGGTGTTGCAGGATTGGCCGACCGCCTGGCAGCATGCGAGCAGCAGCAGATTGCGATGTGCACGTCGGTCAAGGCTCTGCGCCAGATCGGCTTCCGGCTTGAGCCCGGATTGGGGATTCAGTGCGTCCATTATTGTACTTGCCCAACCGACCCCGGGAGGCGCCGTGCGTCGCCGGGCGGGCGCGGCCCGCACGCTACCTTCTCTAGGAAAAACGACTCCCCCTCAAGGCCCGAGCGGAGGATTCATGCTGTCCTGGCGCGCATGGGAGGCATGAAAATCCCTTCAGCGTTGATGACCCGCCGAAATCGCGTAAGCTGCGTGGCGGGGGAAACGAATGTCCGATGATCTGAAATTCACGGTGCAACGCCCGCCGGCCTATGGCGAATTGACGGACGTCCTGCCCGGACTGTTCTGGGTTCGACTGCCGGTGCCGACGCCTCCCAATCACGTCAATTGCTGGCTGCTCGACGACGGCCCCGGATGGACGCTGGTCGACTGCGGCATGAACACCGACGACATTTTTGAGATCTGGGACAGGCTGTGGCGGGGGCTGCTCCGCAGCCGTCCGTTGCAGAACCTCGTTCTGACCCATGCGCATGTCGATCACTTCGGTTTTGCCGGCTACCTGGTGAAGGAATCGAAATGCACGGTGCGTCTGCCGCTGGCCGAATGGCTCAATGGATGGAAGATGTGGCATGAGCGTGAGGACGGGCCGGACGAGCAGTTGGCCTCCTTTATGAAACGAAATGGCGCGTCAGACGACGACGCCGCCCGGATCATGGAAGTCCAGCGCCGATCAAAATACCTGGGCATGCGACCGCCGCGCGAATTCGTTCGGATTCGGGACGGCGATATCGTCGCGATGGGGCAGCGCGAGTGGCAGGTGATCACGGCAGGCGGGCATTCGCCCGAACATGCGTTGTTCTATTGCGAAGCGGACAGGATTTTGATCGCGGGCGATCAGATCCTGTCGCACATGGCGCCGTCGGTGATGGTGCCGCCGGCCCAGCCGGACGCCAACCCGATGAAGGAATATCTGGATTCGCTGGCCCGGCTCGAGGCGCTGCCGCCGGATACGCTGGTGCTGCCGTCGCACGGCTTGCCGTTTCGCGCGCTCCACGCCCGGCTTGCCCAGCTGCGCGAACATCATCTGGCGCGGCTCGATGACGTGGCGTCGCTCGTTACCGGCCAAACCACGGCGTTTGCGATCGCGCAGGAAGTGTTCCCGCGCGCCCTCTACGACAATCCCCGCCAGGCCTACGGCGAGGCGCTTGCCCATCTCAATATGCTCGCGTCGACCGGGAGACTGACGCGCGATGTCAGTGCTGCCGGCCCGATCGTCTTCGCACCGACATAGGTCCGCGCAGCTATCAGCGTCGGCCGCCCCTTCGCGGCTACGATCTCGCCTCCGGTGCAAAATCTGCCCTCTCCAGCAGCCAGGAGATGGCGAAGCCGGCCACCAGACCCCAGAACGCCGCGCCGATGTTCAACAACGGCACATCGGCGACCGTGACAAGGAAAGCCAGCAGCGCGCCGAGCGAGAAACGCTGCTTGAACGCGGTGACGAAGGCGGTCTGCAGCACCCGCAACATCGCGAGTCCCGCCAACGCCATCACCAGGGATTTGGGCGAAACCAACAGCAACCGTGTGAATGTTGGCGCCAGCAGCCCAAACACCAGCGCCAGACCACCAACGAACATGGCGGCGGTGTATTGGCGTTGCCGCTCGCCACTTGAGACGACGATGGCATTGGTCGGACCCGTCAAACAGGTGCTGACT
Organism: Hyphomicrobiales bacterium; assembly: GCA_038212905.1. Lineage (GTDB taxonomy): Bacteria > Pseudomonadota > Alphaproteobacteria > Rhizobiales > Xanthobacteraceae > Bradyrhizobium. Next base: position 7,172 of record JBBQUA010000007.1, on the reverse strand, counting down.
CCACCGACGATCGCGGCGATCACCGAGCCGATGCCGCAGGCCAGGGTCACGGCGTTGATCGGCGGCGCATGCTCCGCTGCCTTGAGCACCGCAAAGCCCTGGCCGTTCTGCACCACGAGGACCGTGATCGCGAGCGGTACGACAAGTTCGACCAGCGCCGCAATCGACCAGACCGGAACCTGGATGACCGGGCGAATCAGTTCGAATTGAAGCGTTGCATTCGCGTCAAACCGGCCGAACAGGATCGTCGTCGATGCGCCGACCACGAGGGCCCCGATGATTGGCGGAAGGCGCCGACCAAGGCGCGGAATGGCCGACAGGATAAGCCAGACCGCAACCATCGGTCCGACGATAAGGGTGTCGGCAAAGACCGCACGGACAAGTTCAAGACCAAAACGCAGAAAAACGCCGGCGACCATGCCCATCACGATAGGCATCGGAACGAGCTGCATGGCCCGCTTGACCCAACCGCTGGCACCCAACACCAGCATCAGCACGCCGGTCACGTAAAACGCTCCGATGACCTGCGGAAACGTCAGATGGGTCAGCGACTGCCCAACGATGACCGTACCCGGAATAGTCCAGAAGAAAACGAGCGGCTGACGATAAAGCGCACTGAACAGCAGCGTGATCAGGCCATTGAAAAAGAAGACGCCGAAGATCCAGGACGCGATCTCTGCTTCGGAGAGCCCGCCGTTCGAGCCGACCGCCAGAATGATCGCGACAGGCCCGGTCACCGCGAACAGCCAGCCAATGAAACCATTCGATGCGTAGAGGATGCCGAAATCCGAAGTCATCCGCCCAACACCGGGCGGTGGCTCAGTTGGTCGTTCGATCTGTGTGAGCATCAGGGAGGCGGACGCCAGCTTTCCGAAGTTTGGGAGATGTTGATCCGGGTAGAGCCGGCATCCCAAGAATGCCTGATCCTCTGAATACCTTCAACATCCACGTTGCGAAATCAGGCACAGCGCAGGTGTCCATACCTTGGCGACTCCGCGCCGGTTACAACCTCCTCGCCGCCGTCAATAACAGTTCATTCGGACCTTCCCATCCGGTCGGCGTTTGATATCGGCCGAGGACCTGTTCCATATCAGTCCACGCGGCTTCGGCCTTGGCTGCGTCCAGCCCCTTCAATATCTGCACGATCGGGCCGGCCGATGTACGGATGAATGTCAGGTAGTCCCTGGTCGTCGGGAGTCTGAAGGGCGCCGCAATCCTGGTCGTCGCGATCTCGCGGAATCCTGCCTCTTTAAACAGTTCATCGATCAGGCCGGGTTTGCCGAGGCTGAGCAGTCCGCCGGGTTGAAAGGGATCGCGCGGCGGCATGTCGGCGTGCCGCAACGCCGTCGACATCAGCGCCGTCACACAGGGATTGGCCTGCGGGGCTCCGAATACCATGGTGCAAACCCCGCCACCCGGTTTGAGCACCCGCGCCATTTCGCGCAATCCCTGCAGCGGGTCGCCGAAAAACATCAGTCCGAGCCGACAGACCACCGCGTCGAACCTTGCGTCCTCGATCTGCAAGTCCTGTCCGTCCGAAACCCGTACCTCGACGTTGCTATGCCCCGCGGCGGCGACCTGTTGCGCCGCGAATCGAAGGATATTCGGCGACAGGTCGGTGGCCAGCACATGGCCGTGGGGACCGACCCGCTCCGCGATGTCCAGGGTCTGATCGCCGGCGCCAGCGGCCACATCGAGCACATGGCAACCGGCTTTAACTCCGGCCATTCCGAGCATGGCCTGTGTCGCCTGGTTCAGCCACGGTCGAATGACGGCGCCCGAATCGCTCCAGCCCTGCGCTGCCTGATCCCACTGCGCGCGCATCGCCGCGCTGGCCATATCCGCGTCGACGGAAGCTTCACTGTTCACGGCACACTCCTTCGAACTGTTTGGCGGCGTCCAATCGACTCCGCACGAGTTTCGGATCGGAATCGGTTTCCGATCGGATCATTCGGGTTTAGCCTTGCCCTCGCGGACAATGGCTTTCCATTTGCTCAACTCGGTCTGCAGATGCGCCGCGAACTGTGACTTTGAGCCGTTGATCGGGGTGTATCCAAGAGCTTCCAGCCGATCCCTGACTTCCGGCAGCGCCATGATGTGACTTATTTGCCGGTGCCTGAGTTCGACGATGTCGTCGGGGGTGCCTTTGGGAACCAACATCCCGTTCCAAAATCCGACCTCGTGGTTCGGTACGCCCGCCTGCTCCAGCGTGGGAACACCAGGAAACTCCGGAGCGCGCGTTTTATCGGCAACTGCCAGCATCCGAAGCTTACCGTCTCGCACCAGCGGGGCGACGATCGGAAGGGTCAGATGCAGAATCTGGGTATGGCCGGCAACCGTCGAGGCAACGGCCGCAGGTCCGCCCTGGAACGGGACGTGCACAACGTCGAGCCCGAGCGTCTGTTTGAACAGCCGCTCGCTTGCCAGGTATGGCGAAGAACCATAACCGGGCGACGCGTAATTATACTTGCCGGGGCTCGCCTTCACCAGCGCGGCGAGTTCTTTCATGGTGGTCGCGGGCACGGACGGATTGATCGAAATCGTTTCCGGAGCCGCTATCAATAGCGTGACCGGCGTAAAGCTGTCCGGGACCTCGTAAGTGAGTTTCTCGCCGATCGCAGGCTGAACGACGAAGTTCTGATTGACGATCACCATCGTGCAGCCGTCAGGCAACGCTCTGGCGGCCGTCGCAGTGCCAATCATCCCGCCGGCCCCCGGCAGATTCTCGACATAGAACCGGCCCCCAGCCTCGGAAAGCTTTTGCGCCAGAATTCGCGCGATCACGTCGTCGGGCGACCCGGGCGGGTATGCCACAATAAGCCTGACGGGTTGCGAGCATTCGGCCCTGACCGACTGCGCAAATACAGACGACATGACGGCCATCGCAGCCAGCCCAAAAATCAGCGGCCGTATTGGATTTCTCATCGCGATCTCCCGGATGTTGGTGGCCAACAGGCGGCAAACGGACCGTTGCTGCCTCATGGAGGTTCCCGGAAGCTAGACGGCCGGTGCAGCCGTCGTAAGCCGCAGGATTGCGGTACCCCGCCGCAGAAGTGCATAATCGCGCAATGTTCGACTGGAATGATCTGAAGTATTTTCTGGCTGTCGCCCGGCACCGCAGCACGATCGCCGCTGGGAAATCGCTGGGGTTGAGCCAATCGACGGTGCAAAGGCGCCTGAGCGAACTGGAGCGCGCGATCGGGCAACCCCTGGTGAAACGCCACCCGTCAGGCTATCGCCTGACGAAATTCGGCGAGGAGCTGTTGCCCCACGCCGAGCGTATCGAAGCTGCGGTGACCGACTTCGAGCGGCGGGTGAACGATGAGGCCCACGACCTGACCGGCGTGATTCGGGTGACCTGCCCGGAGCCGATCATCGGTCGCATGACCAAATCCTCGCTCATCGAGCGCTTCCAGATCCGCCATCCCGCGCTTCGAATTGAATTCGTAACGAGCGACCGTTACCTCGATCTGTCGAAGGGCGAGGCCGATGTCGCGTTCCGGTCCGGCGATACCGACGACGAACTGGTCGGCCGCAAGGTCGCGGATTCGATCTGGGCGGTTTACGCCAGTCGGGGTTACGTCGAACTGCACGGCAGGCCCGCAACGGTGAATGATCTGCCAAACCATCAACTTGTCGGCTTCGATGAAACGCTGAGCGCGCACCGCGCATCGGTTTGGCTCCGGGACGTGGCGCCGGACGCCAAGATGGCGGCACGCACCAACAGCGTCCTGGGTCTGATCTATGCGGTGAAGTCGGGAATAGGCGTTGGGCCGCTTCCTGCGACTCTCGGTGACGCCGAACAGGATCTGGTGCGTGTACTCGGGCCAATTGCGGAACTGTCGCGGAGTTGGCGTCTGTTGACACACCATGACCTTCGACGTGTCCCGCGCATTGCGGCGTTCTTCGACTTCATTCTGGCGGAACGAGAGTTGGTTAAATCCATTCTGGCCTGACAACTGCGATGCAACCCCGTCAGTTCAAGCCGGAGCCGCCCGCCACGATCCTCTCGTTCAGTTTCTGATCCACGATCTCGACCGTGCGGTCGATCTCGGCATTGGGCATGTCAAGCTGATGCGAGATCAACTTCACCAGCAGGTCGACGCGCTCGATGAAGGGCGCGCCGCCGGCGACCGCCCGGGCCGCCGATGAGGGTTTCAGCAGGCTTTCTGCTGCCTTGGCATATTTCCCGAACGGCACCTGATCCTGCGGGTCGGCCCCCAGACGCCGGGCGACCGCGTCGACATGATCATAAATCGCCTGCGAGAGCTTCAGATCGCCGTGCACGGCGTCGCGGATCGACTGCGGCTCGTGCAGCGTGATGCAGCGATAATTTCCGGTCAACAGCATCGACCATTTGGCCAGCGGGACGAACAGCGAATCGAACACCCTGAGTTTTACGGGAACGTCGTGGCCATCCAGCGTCACCGCGTCGATATCCGCTTCCAGCTCCCGCAACACCTTGTTGTGCTGCTCATCCGCGAAGGTCGACGCCTTGAAGTTTGTCGGCAGGCCGACATGCAGGACGTTGGCCGCTTCTTCCGGCGGACGGAAAGCTTGCGGATCGGGCGAGCAGAGCGAAAGCAGTCCCGGCTTGAAGCGCTCCCACACCTGCGCATTGGTGTAGGCCTCCTCCAGCTCCATGTCCGCCAGCGCCGGGATCCGCTTCAGATAGGGCAAGGGCGGCATGTTCATGATCGAAAGGCACGGCAGCCCAGCAGCTGCGATTTTGACCATCAACACCCGGACCGTATGATTGGTGTATTGCGGCTCCTGCATGGCCAGCGCCACCATGTCGTAACGGGAGATGTCGACGTTGCCAGGCTCGGTGGCGTCCAGCTTGCCCGGCAGGTCACGCGAAAAAATCGCCCGGTGCACCGCCTCGTCGCGCAGCTTGATGCGAACTTCCGTACCGTCGCGATTGATCAGTTCCGCCGTCTTCCTCCGGCAAACCAGCGTCACATTGTGACCCGCCATCAAAAGCTTGGTCCCCAGCAAGGAGCCATAGGAGGCTCCAAGGATCAGAATGTTGCGCGCCATGCTCTCTCTTCCACCGATTGTGCTCGAATTTCTTTGACGCCCCGACCCAAGCCAGGCTGACAATTTCCGTTGGGGATCCGCGAGCGGAAGAACGGAGCAGCCAGGCCTTGTGTCGGATGGGAACAGCCCCTTCCGGCGAGGCGCCGCCGTGCTTATCGCAATTTGACAGGCATTACAATCACATAGCCATCACTGGATTTCTGTTTAACCGCGGTTCGCCGCGCGCTAAGGACACCGGATGCTTGTCCATATTCAGGTGCTCCGGTTTTTCGCGGCTGCCGCGGTTGTGGCCTTTCATGCCTGGGGCGTGGCACCCGATGGCTTCAAGGTTCCCGAGGGCGTCATCGCCTTTGCGCTGTCTCGTGGCGGTCATGGCGTCGATCTTTTTTTCGTCATTTCCGGCTTCATCATTTTTTATGCGACCCATGGCGCAAGATTGACGCCGATGGAATTCCTGCGCCGCCGCATCGAGCGCATCGTGCCGCTGTATTTCTTCGTGATCTTCGCCGTCACGGTCCTGGCTGTGATGCTTCCCGCCACGTTCGGAACGCCGGACTGGTTCACGCCCCGCCATATCCTCAAATCGCTGGCGTTCATCGCCTTCACCGACGGCGAGATGCCGGTCGTCTATGTCGGCTGGTCGCTCGAATACGAGATGTATTTCTATCTCGCCGTGGCGCTGCTGATGGCGCTGACGCGCGATGTCTGGCGCAACATCGTGATGATTTTTTCCGTGCTGGTGGCGGCCGGGCGAATCCCGGGCGTTGACGCGGCGCTTGGAAACTACAAATTCTTCACCGATCCAATGATCCTCGAATTCGTTTTCGGCGTCATCGTCGGCAGCCTGTTCGTGCATGGCCGGGTCAGCTGGCCGATGCGGATGGCCGCGGCCTGTGCGGTCGCGGCGTTGCTGGTGACGGATCCCGCCAGCCGCGCCATCGTGTCCGGCGCACCTTCCGCCTGCCTGGTCGCGGCGGCGGCCTTCCTCAGCCGCAGGCGCGTCGATTCCTCGTGGCCGGAGCTTGCGCTGGCGCGGCTCGGCGATGCGTCCTATTCGATTTATCTGGCGCAGGTGAATACGGTGTCGTTGGCAAGCACGTTCATCACGAACTCGATTCCAGCCATTCCGCCGCTGCTGCTGGTTATCGCCACCACCGGCATTGTCGTCGCGCTCGGCCTCCTGCTCAACATCGCTGTGGAGCGACCGTTGCTCAAATTCAGCCGACGGCTTGGCGGTCTGCGCCCTCCACCGGCCGGGTTCGTCGCGCTCACGCGACCCGTGCCGGTAACGCGGGCGGACCGGTTGCCGCGGCCCTAATTCGCCTTTTGCGCCATCTTCAAAAGGGATGTGGGCGGCCGTGACGGGTGATGCCGGCGGCTCCACGAGAGCACTGCGCGCCGCTCGCGCGGCGGCCGATGGATACCCGATCCTTTCCGACTGTTGCTCGCATCCGATTCATTCGTCTATATGACCAACTCCGTCATCGTCATCGATGGCGGCAATGTCCTGAGCGCGCCGTGATCGGCGCGCCTGACCAAACGCCCCGGCCATCAAAGGGCGAATATCCACCGGAGTATCCGCATCCATGACTGACCGAGCCGACGCCATTGCCGCTGATGTCGAAGCATTCATCCGCGCCGAGGTGATCCCCTACGAGAAGGATCCGCGGACCGGTCCGCACGGCCCGAGCGACGAACTGGTGCAGGAACTGCGCGCCAGGGCACGCAAGGCCGGCGTCCTGACACCGCACATCCTGCCGGATGGATCACATCTCACGCAACGCGAGACCGCGAAAGCCCTGATCAAATCCGGTCTCTCGCCATTGGGCCCGCTTGCCTGCAACACGATGGCGCCCGATGAGGGCAATATGTACCTGCTCGGCAAGGTCGGAAGCCCCGAGCAGAAGGTACGCTTCCTGGAGCCCCTGGTGTCGGGCAAGGCGCGTTCGGCGTTCTTCATGACCGAGCCGTCGGACACCGGCGGCGCAGGATCCGATCCGTCGATGATGCAGACCACGTGCCGGCTGGACGGCAATCACTGGGTCATCAACGGGCGAAAGAAGTTCATCACCGGGGCCGAAGGCGCCCGGGTCGGCATCGTCATGGCGAAGTCGGACGTCGGCGCGTGCATG
>JBBQUA010000006.1:0-55281 GCA_038212905.1 Hyphomicrobiales bacterium | reverse complement strand
GCGGCCGGCGCCGGCGATCTCGGCGCCGTTGATCGCGGCCATGCCGACGCCGCCGCAGCCGATCACGACCACGGTCTCGCCGGGCTGAACCTTGGCGGTGTTGACCACCGCGCCGTAGCCGGTGATGACGCCGCAGCCGATCAGCGCCGCCAGATCGAGCGGCATTTCCTTCTTGATTTTGACGATGGCGTTTTCGTGCACCAGCATCTGCTCGGCGAACGACGACAAATTGAGGAACTGGTTCAGCTTCTCCGAGCGCGCCCATGACAGCCGGTTGGAGACGCCGGGCAGCATCTTGACCGTGGTGTCGGTGCACAGCACCGGCCGCCCGGTCGAACAATTGTCGCAGGTGCCGCAGAACACCGACAGGCATGTCACCACGTGATCGCCGGGTTTGACGTAGGTGACGTCGGAGCCGACCTGCTCGACGACGCCCGCCGACTCATGGCCGAGCACCGCGGGCAGCGGATGCGGATAGAGCCCTTCCATGAAATGCAGGTCGGAGTGACAGAGCCCGGCGACGGAGGTGCGGATCAGCACCTCGCGCGGGCCCGGCTTCTGCAAGCTGACGTCCTCGATCACAAGCGGCTTGTTGACTTCAACCAGGACGGCGGCCTTCATCGGTGTTTCCTCATTTTTGTTATGTGCCGAGTCTTTCAAAACACGGGCAGTGCGCCCCCTCTCCCCTTGTGGGAGAGGGTTGGGGTGAGGGGTTACGGTCTATCGATAGTCCGCACCCCCTCACCCGGATCGCATCTGTCGATGCGATCCGACCTCTCCCACAAGGGGAGAGGTGAGATCACCGAGCAAGCCTACGCCGCCGAAAGCAATTCGCCAACCTCGGCCATCCCAACCGCGCGATCACCGAGCAGATGGCCTGTGATGCTGCGCTGCGCGGCATTTTCCGTCAGCCGGAATGGATCGCCGGCCGCGACCCGGTGATCGATCACCATCCGCGACAGCAACAGCCGGCGCGCATCGCCGCGCATCTCATGAATGCGGCCGCCCTCCCAGGCCAGCGTCACCGCGCTGGCGACATGATAGAGCAGACTGGTGGCGCGGCGCGCTTCGGCTTCGTTGTCCATACGGCTGGCGACCTCGCGCGCAAAGCCGATGGCGCGATCGGTGAGATCGCGCAGGCGGTTGCGCCAGGCCTGCGGCACGTTGGCGCTGTCGTCGAGGCGGGCGTGCAGGTCGGCGGCCAGCGCTGCCTCGGCGCCATGGCGGCCGACCGCACGCTTCAGCGCGTCGATCGCGACGATATTGCCGGTGCCTTCCCAGATCGAGCCGAGATGGGAGTCGCGCAGCAACCGCGCGGTGGCGAATTCCTCAATGTAGCCGATACCGCCGCGCATCTCCAGCGCGTCGCCGCAAACCTTGCGGGCGTCGCGGGTGGCGCGGAATTTCAACGTCGGCGTCAGGATGCGCAGCAACGCCGCCGCGTCCTGGCTGCCGGCCTCGGCGCGATCCAGCGCATCGGCCGTGACAAAACTCATCGACAGCGCCTGTTCGGTCGCCAGCATGATCTTCATCAATTGCCGCCGCGCCAGCGGCAGATCGACGATACGCTGGCCGAACACCACGCGATTCCGGGCCACCGTCATGGCGTCATGATACGCGCGCCGCATCAGCGCGGTGGATTTGACGCCGTTGGAAAGCCTGGAGGAGTTGACCATCTCGGCCATCTGCACGAAGCCGCGATCGAGCTTGCCGACCGCATAGGCGATCGCGCCTTCCAGCTTGATCTCGCCCGACGCCATTGAACGCGTGCCGAGCTTGTCCTTGAGCCTGACGATCCGGTAGTGATTGGGCGTGCCGTCGTCGAGCGTTCGCGGCATCAGGAACAGGCCGACACCGCGGGTGCCGGGACCGGCGCCTTCCGGTCGCGCCAGCAGCATCACGACTTTCGCATCGGCATTGGAGCAGAACCACTTCTCGCCCGTCAGCCGCCAGTGATCGCCCTCCTGTACCGCCGTGGTGGTCAGCGTGCCGACGTCGGAGCCGCCTTCCTTCTCGGTCATGAACTGGCCGCCCTGGGTCAACAGGCTCATGTCGGTCTGCGTCAGTCCGTCCAGGTACTTCGCTTTCAGCGCATCGCTGCCGAAATTCGAGAGCAATTTGGCGCAGCCGTCGGTGACGTTGATCGGGCAGCCCAACCCGAACTCGGCCTGGTTGAACAAGAACGTAAAGGCGTGTTTTGCGACCACGGGATATTTGTCGGGCCATCCCAAAATGCCCTTGCGCACCGACATCGCATGAATGCCGAACTCGCCGAACGCCGCACCTTCCAGTTCGCGATAGGCCGGATGATATTCGATCCATTGCGCGTCACGGCCGAAACGGTCGCGCTGGTGCAGCACCGGGGTGTGGCGGTCGGCGAGCCGCGCGCATTCGTCGAGATGACCGCCGGCGAGCGCGCCGAGCCGGTCGAGATGCGGCTCGATGTGGCGGAACAGCGGCGACGGCAGGTGAATGCGCAGCAAGTCCGTCAACGCCGGATCGGCGCGGTAGAAATTCATGCCCGAGGTATCCGGCGCGAGCAATCCCGGCTGGTCGGCGGGCGGCGCTATGTTGCTTTGTCTGGCTGGCTGCTGCATTTTTGACTCTTGTTCGTTCCGAACGATATCCGGGTGCTATAGACCTACCGATAAGGCAGGCGATGACGCCGTCAACAAGCATAATTGGAGGATCACCCTGTGGCTGACGGATATCGCATCATCGGCGCCGAGATGTCGCCCTACTCGGTCAAGATCCGTTCCTATTTCCGCTACAAGGCCATTCCGCATCAATGGCTCCAGCGCAATGCGGCAAGCCAGGCGGAATATGACAAATACGCCCGAATGCCGATCATTCCGCTGGTCATCACGCCGGAGGGAACTGGCATCCAGGATTCCACGCCTGTTATCGACGCGATGGAAAAGCTCCACCCGGAACCGTCGATCCATCCCGACGACACCGTCGCCAACTTCATCTCCGCGCTGATCGAGGAGTTCGGCGACGAATGGGGCAACAAATGGATGTTTCACTACCGCTGGGCGCGCGACGTCGATCAGCGCGCCTCGGCCGGGCGCCTCGCGCGGATGCGCGGCCCGACCGCCAGCGAGGAGAATCATGAAGCCTTCGCGGCCCAGGTGCGCGTCCGCATGGTCGACCGGGTCTGGTTCGTCGGCTCCAGCGAAATGACCGCGCCGCAGATCGAGAACGGTTTCGTCGAGATGCTGGGCTTGCTGGACAGCCATCTGGCAAAGCGACCCTATTTGTTCGGCGGACGGCCGAGCTTCGGTGATTTCGGCCTCTGGGGTCAGTTCTACGAGCTGTGGACCGACCCGACCGCCGGCGCTTTGATCGAAGGCAACACGCCGCATGTGCTCGATTGGGTGCACCGCATGCTGTGGCCGCGCGCGGAAGGCGCGTTCGAGAGCTGGACCGAACTCGCGCCGACCCTGATGCCGATTCTGGTCCGGCAGGTCGGCAAGCAATTCTGGCCCTGGACGCTGGCCAACGAGACCGCGCTGAAGGAGGCGAAGGAGGAGTTCAGCGTCACGCTCGGCGACAAGGTCTGGACCCAGAAGCCGCAAAAATATCATGCGCGGTCGCTCGGGATGCTGCGCGCCAAATACGCAGATGTCGCCGACAAGCGCGCGCTCGACATGGTGCTGGCCGCGGCGGGTTGCCTTGCCGGATTGCGCGCCTAGATACGGACTCCCTATCCCGATGTGAGGACAGCGCCATGCAAACGCCTGACTACAAGATCGCCCTGATCGTCGGCGCCGGCGAAGGCCTCAGCGCATCGCTGGCGCGGCTGCTTGCCAGGCAAGGCATCCGCGTTGCGCTGGCGGCGCGGAAAATCGAAAAACTCGGCGCGATCTGCACCGAGACCGGGGCGCGGGCCTTTGCCTGCGACGCCACCAACGCCGATGAGGTCGAGCGGCTGTTCGGCATGGTCGAACGCGAGATCGGAACGCCCGATATCGTCGTCTATAACGCCAGCGGCCGTGCCCGCGGCGCCTTCACCGATCTGGTGCCGGCGGAGGTCGCGCAGGCGATCGCGGTCAGCGCCTTCGGCGGCTTCCTGGTGGCGCAGCAGGCGGCGCAACGAATGCTGCCGAACAAGCATGGCGCGATCCTGTTCACCGGGGCGTCCGCCAGCGTCAAGGGCTATGCGCAATCCGCGCCGTTCGCGATGGGCAAGTTCGCGCTGCGCGGACTGGCGCAGAGCATGGCGCGCGAATTGTCGCCGCAGGGCATTCATGTCGCGCATTTCGTCATCGACGGCAGCATCCGCAGCGCCGCGCGCAGCGAGCCCGCCGACCGGCCGGATTCAATGCTGGACCCCGACGCCATTGCCCTGAGTTACTGGAACGTGCTGCAACAGCCGCGCAGCGCCTGGACCTGGGAACTGGAATTGCGGCCCTGGGTGGAGAAGTTTTGAGGCGAATGACGGCATAACAACGTCATTGCGTGCGCAGCGAAGCAATCCATCTCACCACGTTAAGAATGGTTGGATTGCTTCGCTGCGCTCGCAATGACGGATGAAACAACAATAACAAGAACAACTGGGGGAAACATGACCACCGAGATCACCATCGACACCGGCACCAATGAACTGCTGTGCGTCATTCGCGACCGCGTCGCCATCATCACGCTCAACCGCCCTGAAGTGCGCAACGCGATGTCGGACGCACTGACCCCGGCGCTGCGCAACATGATCAAGGACTGCGGGGAGAATCCGGAGGTCGGCGCGCTCCTGCTCACCGGCGCCGGCACCGCTTTCTGCGCCGGCGGCAACGTCAAAGGCATGGGGGCTCACCGCGACCCTAAGCGACTGGCGATGTCCTATGACGAGAAGGTCGCCGACCTGCAGGAGCGCCAGCGGCTGTTGACCGGCGCGCTGGTGTCGGTGCGCAAGCCGACCATCGCCGCACTGCCCGGCCCCGCGGTCGGCGCTGGCCTTGCGCTGGCGATGGCCTGCGACATCCGGATCGCGGCGGAATCGGCGTTCGTCTCGACCGGCTATCTGCGCGTGGCGCTGTCCGGCGACTACGGCATCGCGTGGCTGCTGACCCGGCTGGTCGGCACCTCGCGGGCGCGCGAATTGATGTTCACGGCCGACAAGGTCGAGGCCCGCCGCGCCGAAGCGATCGGCCTCGTCAACCGCGTGGTGCCGGACGCCGAACTGCAGCAAGCCGCCTTTGCCATGGCCAAATCGATGGCGGAAGGCCCGACTTTGGCGCTGCGCTACATGAAGGACAATCTCGACGAAGCCCTGCTGTTCGATTTCACCACCGCGCGCGACCATGAGGCGGAGCGGCTGGTCCGCCTGACAACGACGGCCGATCACCGCGAAGCGGTGCAAGCCTTCATCGACAAGCGCAAGGCGGTGTTCACGGGGAGCTAGGTTCTAGACCGAGGCGTGCAGCCCGACCTGCTCCGCCGCGAGCCGCCAGCTGGCGCAGGGAATGTCCTGCGGTGCTGTGGCGATGTGCTTTTCGAACCGCACCAGCTTCCAGTCGCCGGGCGAATGCGTGAAGGCGAAGCCGGACTTGCGAGCGAGCCCGATCATGGCGTCGTTGGAACGCAGCGTATCGCCGAACAGCCTGTGGGCGCCGAACGCCGCGGCGCGGCATTCCAGATTGCGCAGCAAGGCTGCGCCGATACCAAGGCCCTGCCAGCGGTCGTCGATCGACAGGCCGAACTCGAAACTGTCGGTGTCGGCGTCGAGGGCGTAACGGGCTTCGCCGACGATGGTCTCGGCGCCATCGATGCTCATGCTCGCAACCACGCTGAAGCGACCGGCCTCGCCGACATGGACGAAGCGATCGAGTTCAGCGGCCGGCAGCTCGCTGATGGCGCCGAGGAAGCGGTTGTAGCGGGAGCGGGTCGAGAGCGACCGGAAATAGGCCTGCAGCGCCTCGGCATCGTCAGGCTCGACGAAGCGAACCGTCACCGCGCCGGCGCGCGACCGCAGCACATCCGAATGCTGCCGGAGGTCATCGAAGCGAAGCGCGGTCATGGCAGGCTCCCGTTCGGTACGAAAAGTCGTGGCCGGCATCCCCCTTCGGGAGGCGATGCCGGGGCGCATGATCCGCCAAAGTATGTGCGGTTTGGCGATGAGATCATGCGCACTTAAAATTGGGGCGCGACCGAACGCAAAACCGGTGCCCACTTTTGCTGGTCGCGCTCCCCGGCGTTCAAGCCCGCCAGAATGGCTTTTCGGCCTCGTAGGCGATGTCGCTCCAGGACAGGCCGACGTCGTGCAGGTCACGGGCGGACAGCTGGGCGAGCTGGCGCCGGCTCTGCTGGCGCTGGCGCCAAACGCGAAGCGTCTCAAGGGTCCGGGCGAAAATGCCTGATTGATGATGATTTATCATCGATTGGTGGGTCAAAGTGGACATCGCCATCTCCTAAAGCTAGTTTGTTGAGCGGAATATCTGCCTGATCCACGATTTCGACAAACGACATTGCGCACCGCATCGCATGAGATAAACTCATGCAGCTGGGACGACCTGGATGACCGCGAGACTGCCGTCGCTGAATGGTTTGCGCGCCTTCGAGGCAGCCGCGCGGCACCTCAGTTTCACCCTTGCGGCGGCCGAGCTGAACGTCACGCAGACCGCGATCAGCCATCAGATCCGGCGGCTCGAGCTGGAGCTCGGGGTCAAGCTGTTCGTCCGACAGAACCGCACGCTGGCCCTGACGGCGCAGGCGACGGAATATCTCCCGGGCGTCCGCGCCGCGTTCAACGATCTCAAGCTTGCCACCGACCGGCTGTTGCGCCGGGACAGCGACCATGTGCTGACGGTCTCGACGCTGGCCTCGCTGGCCGCGAAGTGGCTGCTGCCAAAACTTTCCGCGTTCCAGGAAGCGCATCCCGGCATCGACGTCCACATCACCACCTCGATCAATCTGGTCGATTTCAGATCCGGCGACGTCGACGCCGCAATCCGCTATGGCCGCGGCCAATGGCCGGGCCTGCGCGCCGACTGGCTGATGGCCGACGAACTGTTCCCGGTCTGCAGCCCGGCGCTGCTGGCGGGCAGGAAGCCCTTGCGGCGGCCGGAAGACCTCGCCGACCATGTGCTGCTGCACACCAGCGCCGCCAATAACGACGACTGGCGGCTCTGGCTCACCGCCGCGGGCCTGCCCACCAACCTGTCGAAACAACCGGGCATCACCTTCGACCTCGTCTTCATGACCGTGCAGGCCGCGATCGACGGGATGGGCGTGGCGATGGGCCGGACCTCCTATGTCGAGGAGGACATCGCCAGGGGACGGCTGGTGGTACCGTTCAAGATCGCGCTGCCGGCCGATGCCGGTTTCTACCTGGTCTCGCCGGAGGCCCGGGCGGATACGCCGAAACTGTCGGCGTTTCGGCATTGGCTTAGGGCCTCGATTCATGGCAAACCAAACCAACTTGGCAAGCATGAACCCCTTGCCGAGGCAAAGCAGCCTGCCCGGCGCCGCCGGGTTTGATTTCCGTGCCAACAATAATAACAAGACGCATGGTGGACCTCTCCCGAAAATTCGATTGTTTGGTGATCGGCGGCGGCAATGCCGCACTTTGCGCCGCGATCAGCGCGCGGCGCGCCGGCGCGTCGGTGCTGGTGCTGGAAGGCGCCCCGAAATTCTACCGGGGCGGCAACACCCGCCATACCCGCAACATGCGCTGCGCCCATGATGCGGCGACCGACATCCTCACCGGCCCCTATACCGAGCAGGAATTCTGGGAAGATTTGCAGCGCGTCACCGGCGGCGAGACCGACGAGGAACTCGCCAAACACATGATCGCGGAGTCCAAGGACATTTTGGGTTGGATCGTCGAACAGGGGGTGCGCTGGCAGCCCTCGCTCGGCGGCACGCTCAGCCTCGGCCGCACCAATTCGTTCTTCCTCGGTGGCGGAAGGGCGATGCTGAACGCATTGTATCTGACCGCCGAAAAGCTCGGCGTCGACATCCTCTACGACGCCGAAGTGCTCGGCCTCGAGATCGACAACGGCATGTTCCTGTCGGCGACGCTGAAGCAGGGCGACGCCGACGTCAACGTCCGCGCCTCCACCCTGGTCGCCGCCGCCGGCGGTTTCGAGGCCAACATCGAATGGCTGAAGCAATATTGGGGCGACGCCGCCGATAATTTCCTGATCCGCGGCACGCCGTATAACCGCGGCTCGATCCTGAAGATGCTGCTCGACAACGGCGTGCAGGACGTCGGCGACCCGACCCAGTGCCACGCGGTGGCGATCGACGCCCGGGCGCCGAAATTCGATGGCGGCATCATCACCCGACATGATTCGGTGGTGTTCGGCATCGTCATCAACAAGCACGCCGCGCGCTTTTACGACGAGGGCGAGGACATCTGGCCGAAGCGCTATGCGATCTGGGGCCGGCTGGTCGCGGCGCAGCCCGACCAGATCGCCTACATCATTTTCGATTCCAGCGTGCGCAACAGTTTCATGCCGACGCTGTTCCCGCCGATCGAGGCGCCGACGATCGGCGAACTCGCCCGCAAGTTCGAGCTCGATCCGGCCACGCTGGAAAAAACCATCGCCGACTTCAACGCCGCGGTGCGGCCCGGCACCTTCGACCACACCATCCTCGACGATTGCCGCACCGAGGGGCTGACGCCGCCGAAGACGCACTGGGCACGCAAGATCGAGGCGCCGCCCTACTACGCCTATCCGGTGCGGCCCGGGATCACCTTCACCTATCTCGGCACCCGCGTGAACCGGCAGGCGCGCATGCTGATGAAGGACGGCAAGCCCGCCGCCAACATGTTCGCGGCCGGCGAGATCATGGCCGGCAATGTGCTCGGCAAGGGCTACGCTGCCGGCATCGGCATGACCATCGGCAGCGTGTTCGGCCGGATCGCCGGACGGGAAGCGGCGCAAAATGCCCGGAATTAGAGCGGCGTTCGAATCCCCACGCCCCGCTGGCGGGGAGAGGACGAAGCCGACGGCTTCGGGTGAGGGGGAGTCTCCACTTGCTCGCTCGCCGAGAGTCCCCCTCACCCCAACCCTCTCCCCGCAGGCGGGGCGAGGGAGAAGAGCGGCGCAATAATGCACGGAACCAAGATCCTCGAAGAGGCCGACCGGCTGATGACGGTCTGCAATTCCTGCCGCTACTGCGAGGGCCTCTGTGCGGTATTTCCGGCGATGGAAATGCGCCGCGCGTTTTCCGACGGCGACCTCAATTATTTCGCCAATCTCTGCCACGGCTGCGGCGCCTGCTACACCGACTGCCAGTTCTCGCCGCCGCACGAATTCAACGTCAACGTCCCCCAAACGCTGGCGATCGCACGCGCCGATTCTTATGCCGCCTATGCCTGGCCGCGGGCCTTCGCCGGCCTGTTCGCACGAAACGGGCTTTCCATCAGCATCATCGCTGCGCTGAGCATCGCGGCGTTCATTTTCGGCTTCGCCGCCTTCCACGACCGCCAGGTGCTGTTCGGTGTCCATACCGGCCCGGGCGCATTTTATAAACTGATGCCGCACAACGCGATGGCGGCGCTGTTCGGCGCGGTGTTTCTCTATGCCATCGTGGCGCTGGTCATGGGCGTGCGCGCGTTCTGGCGCGACATCGGCGAACCGATCGGCGGGCTGGTGGATCCGCCCTCGATCTGGCAGGCGGTCAAGGACGCCGGACAATTGCGCTATCTCGACGGCGGCGGGGTCGGCTGCGTCAACGAGGACGAGCGACCGAGCGACCTGCGCAAAATCTATCACCATTTTACATTCTACGGATTTGGACTGTGCTTCGCCTCGACCTCGGTGGCGACGGCGTATCATTACTTCCTCGCACGCGAGGCGCCGTATCCGTGGTGGGACCTGCCGGTCGTGCTCGGCACGCTCGGCGGCATCGGCCTGCTGATCGGCCCCGCCGGCCTGCTCGCGGAAAAATGGAAGCGCGATCCCGTTCTGGTCGATCAGGCGCGGATGGGCATGGATGTCGCGTTCATCCTCATGCTGTTCATGACCAGTTTGACGGGCATGGCGCTGCTGTTGCTGCGCGACACCGCCGCGATGGGCGCGCTGCTGGCGCTGCATCTCGGCGTGGTGTTCTCACTGTTCATCACCATGCCCTACGGCAAGTTCGTGCACGGTATCTATCGCTTCGTCGCGCTGGTGCGTTACGCGCGGGAGCGGCGGATAATGGCGGGGACGGTTTAGCTCCATCAACGTCAGCCACGGAAACTGGTGCTCCGGCCCGGTTAATTTGTCGCAGGGAGGCTGCCACCCATCGCCAGTCACGCTTCCGCCTCGGTAGGCTGTCGTATATGAAGGAATCACTTGATCGAGCGAGCGCAGACAGGCGTTCCAACCGGGGCTGGGAATGGTAAATCGATTGACGACGGCGCAATCCACCGCGGCAATGCGGCATTGGAGTTCCCCTGTCGTTGCGACGCTCGCGGCGATGGCCGTGCTGACGGCGCTGACCGCCAGCGCCGCGGCAAGACAGGCGCGCCCCGCGCCGCCCACCGAGACGACGGCGCCGCGCGAGGCCGGCGAGCCGATCATGGCGATCGTGTCGATCAAGAGCCAGCAGGTGACGCTCTACGACGCCGACGGCTGGATCCTGCGCGCCCCGGTGTCGACCGGCACCACGGGCCGCGAGACGCCGGCCGGTGTCTTCGCCGTCGTCGAACGGAACAAGGAACACCATTCGAACATGTATGACGATGCCTCGATGCCGAACATGCAGCGCATCACCTGGAACGGCATCGCGCTGCACGGCGGACCGCTGCCCGGCTATGCGGCCTCGCACGGCTGCGTGCGGATGCCCTTTGGCTTCGCCGACAAACTGTTCGACAAGACGCGGATCGGGATGCGCGTGATCATCTCGCCTGAGAATGCCGAGCCGGTCGAGTTCGCCCATCCGGCACTGTTCGGGCCCAATCCGGAGTCCCTCGCGGCCGCGCCGGCCAGGGCCGAGGCGCTCGTCCGCGAGGCGGCCGAGGCCGCCAAAACAGCCGACGAGGCGAAGAAGGCCGCCGCGAAAGCGCCGCGCGAGACGGCGGCGCTGACGGTAGCGCTGCGCAAGCTGGAGCGGCTCAAGACCCGCGCCGACGCGGAACTCGCCCGCGCCGACAAGGCGCTCGCCGCCGCAAAGACCGATGAGGCCAAAGCGCGGGCCGAGGATCTCAAGCAAAAGGCCGCCGCCAAATCGGCGGACCTCGCGACGCAGCTCGACACCGCCATGGCCGACGCGAAACCGAAGCTCGACGCAGCCGCCGCCGCCAAGGATGCCGCCAAGGCCGCCCTGACAAGGAAGGCCGACACCGCCAAGGCGGCAACCGAGGCGAAACTCGCGCTGGAGCCGGTGTCGATTTTCATCAGCCGCGCAACGCAGAAGCTGTACGTGCGGCGCAACACGCATAAACCGGCGCCGGACGGCGGCGGCGAGGTGTTCGATACCACCATCGAGGTTCCCGTCACGATCCGCGATCCCGACAAGCGGATCGGCACCCATGTGTTCACCGCGATGGCGCGCAACGATTCCGGCCTGCGCTGGAGCGCGGTCACGATCGACCATGCCGATAACGCCAAGGCCGCGCTCGACCGCATCGCTATCCCGCAGGCGGTGCTCGATCGCATCGCGCCGACCGCCTTGCCGCGATCCTCGATCGTGATCTCGGACGAACCGCTGAGCGCCGAGACCAATTATCGCACCGAATTCGTCGCTGTGCTGAGCCATCAGCCGCAAGGCGGTTTTATCACGCGTGCGCGCACGCCCCCGATGGATATGCAGGTCGCAAACGGTAACGATGGCGATTTCTTCGGCTTCATGTTCCCACGCAATCCGGAACCGCAGCCCAGATACGCACCCCAACGCGGCGGCCAGCCCTATCGCCAGGGGCCAATGGGCTGGCGATAGGACGCAGCACGTCGCGCGGATGCAGCAGCGCCGTCCAGGATCGGTTTCGAACACCGGCCGTGGATTGTCGAGATTCGCCATATGGCCCGACATCGCCGAGGTCCCGCAACGTCGGGCAAGCGCCGCAGCGACCTCTCGGTATTGATCCAGGTCAATTTCAGTCGGAACCAGTCATCCATATATTTCGTCAGGAGCTATCTGATGGCAAAACCCATCTTGCGGAAAAAGCGGCCGGCCAAATCAGGCGCCCGGCGCGGTATCGAGCTCAATCCAGTCGAACGAGCTCTGGTTGAGCAGTCGTCTCAGGGTGCCATCGAGGCCGAGATCGCCGCCTTCGATACTGTCCTGAACGGCCCGCCGGTGCTGGACGCCCGCAGCGAGCCGGTGATCGCGATGCTGGACGGGGCTGCTCCCGACGATGCGCGCCGCTTGCGTGAGTTGCTGGCCGGCAAGAAGGCGAGGCCCTCGCGGCAAGACGTCGATCAGCTTTCGGAGGACTGGCGTTCGGGCGCCTATCCCTATGCTGCGCGCATGCTCCGCAAGGATTACGAGGAACAGAAATTCGTTCTGCAAACCGAATTATTGAAAATGCAGAACTGGATGAAGGAAACACGCCAGCGGGTGGTACTTCTGTTCGAGGGACGCGATGCCGCGGGCAAGGGTGGCGCGATCAAGCGCTTCATGGAACATCTCAATCCGCGCGGCGCCCGTGTCGTTGCGCTCGAGAAGCCAAGCGAGGTCGAGCGGGGGCAGTGGTATTTCCAGCGCTATGTTCAGCACCTGCCGACCGCCGGCGAAATCGTGCTGTTCGACCGCAGCTGGTACAATCGCGCCGGCGTCGAGCGCGTGATGGGGTTTTGCGCGCCGAGTGAATATGACGAGTTTCAGCGACAGGTTCCGGAGTTCGAACGCAATCTCGTTCGAAGCGGAATTCACCTCATCAAGTTCTGGTTCTCGGTCAGCCGCGAAGAGCAACGGCGACGGTTCAAGGAGCGCGAGGGGCACCCGCTGAAACAGTGGAAGCTTTCACCCATCGACCTCGCCTCGCTCGACAAGTGGGACGACTACACCAGGGCCAAGGAGGCGATGTTCTTCCATACCGATACCGCCGATTGCCCCTGGATCGTGATCAAGTCCGACGACAAGAAGCGGGCCAGGCTGAATGCCATGCGCTATGTGCTGCATTCGATGCCCTATGCGGGCAAGGACGCCAAACGGATCGGACACGTGGATAATCTGCTGGTGGGCCGGGCGAACATCATTCACGAGCGCGAAGAGCACACGAACTGATTGAAAGCGGCTATCCTACAAATCCACCACCACGTAATCGCTCTCCACAGACACGGCGAGGGTGACTGGCGGTAAGACCGGGGCCGGGCCCGCACCGCCTATTTCAAGACGAAAGCTTCGTTGATGTAGTGCAACACCTTCCCATCGAAGATGGTCTCATTTTCAGACGGAACGGCGAGAACAAATTCGAAGCCATCGACAACGGATATGCCATCCGCAATCGTGTCCCGGTTGTCATAGAACGCAATCGCTGGCCCCGACGCTTTGATGGCATAGTTCAGTTTGGCGTCGATCCACACAACAGCCGGTATCACATCGGACTTACTTATCCTTCCCCTAAGTTCGTCCACCAAAAACTCGATCCGCTGCCTTGCGCTCGGCGCAATCGAGAACTCGATGTTCATTTCACCCCCACGCGACTACCGCTTGCCCACACCAAGAGCTATCAACGTCATTGCGAGCGAAGCGAAGCAATCCATTCAAACAAAGCAAAGAAAGAATGGATTGCTTCGTCGCAAGCGCTCCTCGCAATGACGTGGAAAGACACGGCAGCTGTCTACAAATCCACCACCACGTAATCGCTCTCCACCGACACGGCCAAGGTCTCCGCGACATACGGCCCCTTCACTACATTGGTGCCCGGCTCGACATTGACCGGATAGGCGCGGGTGCGAAATTTCTTCGGGTCGCAATACGACTGCCCGGTGCGGATGTCGAATTCCCAGCCGTGCCAGGGGCAGCGCAGGATTTCGCCTTGCCGCGTGTATTCGATCTCGCCGGGATCGGAGGATTGCGCCAGCCCGATCAGCGGGCCTTCGCACAGTGCGGCGCCCTGGTGCGGGCAGCGGTTCAGCAGGCCGAAGAACTCGCCCTTGATGTTGAAGATCGCGATCGGGCGTTCGTCGATGGTGAGAAATTTGCGCGTGCCCGGCGGCAACTCATCCACCGGGGCGATGACGTGACGGGTCATGAAGGCATGATCAAGGTTGAGCCGGGGCTGTGAGTGCACTTTACCTCTCCCTTGGGAGAGGTCGAATTGCGAAGCAATTCGGGTGAGGGGTTCAGGTCTATCGAGAGAGCGTAACCCCTCACCCGGATCGCTGGCGCGATCCGACCTCTCCCGAAGGGAGAGGTAAACCGAACTCGCGGAAAAACCGGTTCAACCAGAAACATCTCATGAAATCCCGTACAGCTTCTTGGCGTTGCCGAGATAAAACGCCTCGCGGTTGGCGTCGCTGACGCCGGCTGGCAGCACGCGGGTCGGCTCATCGAAGTCCCAATGCGGGTAGTCGGTGGCGAACAGCAGCTTGTCCCAGCCGATCCAGTCGATGACGTCGAACAGATGGTCGCGTCTTTCAGGGTCTTCCATCGGCTGCGTGGTCCAGAAGATGTGGTCGCGGATATATTCCGACGGCTTGCGCTTGAGATGCGGCACCTCGCTGTGCAGCCGTTCAAAACTCTTGTCGAGCCGCCATGACAGCGACGGCGCCCAACCGAAGCCGGCCTCGATCATCACCATCTTCAGTTTCGGATAGCGCTCGAACACGCCCTCCAGCACGATGCTGGCCAGCGCGGTCTGCTGGCATTGCGAATGGCCGACCATCTCCTCGATGTAAAAGCTCGGCCAGCCCGATGCCGTGATCGGATTGCCGCCGAAGCCGAAGGCGTGCACGCCGATCGGGAGCCCCGCCTCTTCGGCGGCTTCATAAATCGGCCAATAGCGGCGCTGGCCGAGCGGCTCGACGTTGCGGCTGAGCAGCAGCACCTGAACAAAGTTTTTGTCGCCGGCGCGGCGGCGGATCTCGGCGGCGGCGGACACGCCGTCCTCGTTGGCGACCACGACCGAGCCCTTCAGGCGGCTGTCCTGGCTGGTCCATTTGGCAATCTGCCAGTCGTTGATGGCGGTCGCCAGCGCGGCGGAAAGATCGTGATTGCGCATGCCCTGCCCGGTGCCGCCGAGCGGATTGAGTACGCCGAGCGCGACATTGTAGGGATCGAGCAGCTGCTTTTGCATGAACGACAGCGACGAGCCCTGCTGCCCGCCTTCCGGCGGCCAGGCGTCGCGGCGTGACGCGTTTGGCTGCGCCTTCGGATAGGGCGGGCCTTCCGTCATGCCCTGATAGGCGGGCTTGCCGTAGGTCTCGATGTGCGCGTGCCAGCGTTTGGCCAGGAACGGGTAGAGCTCGCTCGCGGTCGCGCGCGCCGGATGGATGTCGCAATCGGCGATCGCGGTCTTGACGCTGACTGGCGAACTCGGCTCTGGACGGTCGCGGAACTGGACATTCATGGCGTCGTCTCCTTGGCGACAGGCTGCTTGAGACGCGGGTAAGTCGCGTGCGGATTATCGATCATGATCTTGCGTACAAGATCGGGCGAAATTCCTTCAGGCAGCACCTGGTCGCCTTCGAATTGCCAATGCGGATAGTCGGTCGAGAATAGGAGCAATTCGTCCGACTGCATATGGTCAAACAGGCGATTGAGCGTCGCCGGGTCCGGCGGCGCGTCGATCGGCTGCAGCGAAAACCGGATGTTGCTGCGCACAATTTCCTGGGGCGAGCGGTCCACCCACGGGGTTTCCATGCGCACGCCGCGCCAGAACTTGTGCAGCCGCCAGAGGTAGGACGGCAACCAGCTCCAGCCGGATTCCAGCATCACCATTTTCAGGTTCGGATGCCGCGCGAAGACGCCCTCGACGATCAGGCTGGTCAACTGGGTCTGGAACGCCTGCGCCTGGGCGACATAATCCTCGATGTGATAGGAACCCCAGCCGACCGAGGTCGGCGGGTTATGATAATTGCTGCCGGCATGGATGCCGATCGGCAATCCGAGCCGCTCGGCGGCGGCGTAAATCGGCCAGTAAGCGCGTTTTCCCAGCGGGATGTCGCCCATCACCAGCATCAGGACCTGAACGAAACGCGGGTCCTTGGCGCAGCGCTCGATTTCCGCCACCGACTTCTCGACGCTCTGCACGGGGATCACGATCGAGCCGCGCAGCCGCGGCTCCCTGTCGAGCCATTCCTTGACAAGCCAGTCGTTGAGCGCGCGGCAGAACGCATCCGCCATGTCCTCGGAAAACACCATCTGCACGCCGTACAGGGGATTGCAGATACCGGTGCTGACGCCAAACCGGTCGAGCGCCTGCGTCTTCATGTCGTCGAGGCTGGAGCCCGGCTTGCCCTGCGCCGGCCGCCAATCCGGCCGCGACGAGATCGGCGAGTTGGTCGGATAGGATTGCGACACGAGGTCGGTCATGCCGCGCGTGGTCACCTGGTCGCGCCAGTAATCGTTGAGGTAGGGCAGCAAAGCAGTCAGATGTGGAACGGCAGGATGCAGATCGCAATCCACGCCGCCCGCGAGCGGTGACGTCATGACCTCAGGTTTCCTCTTCGTGGCGTTCGAATTTGGCGCAGCATAGGGCGCGCGCGCTGCCCCGTCCATCGGCGGAGCCAATGTCTTGCGAGTCGGCAGCCATGCAATCCTGTGCTAGGAGAGCGGCAGGACGACGTGTTGAAGCCCATCTTGCGCCAGAATTGAGAGCCGAATGAAAGACCTTGTCTCGATCGCCGAAAAAATCGCCGCCCGACTGATCGAACGGAAACAGACCATCGCAGTCGCGGAGTCCTCGACCGGCGGGCTGATTTCCGCAAGCCTGCTCGCGGTGCCCGGCGCTTCGGCCTATTTTCTCGGCGGCGGCGTGATCTACACGCGCGACGCGCGGCGGATCCTGATGGATATCCCCGACGAGGCGATGAAGGGCATCCGCTCGGCCTCCGAGCCCTATGCCAGGTTGCTGGCGAACCAGATCCGCACGCGTTTCGGCACTGTTTGGGGCCTGTCGGAAACCGGCGCCACAGGACCGACCGGCAATCGCTACGGCGACGCCGCCGGTCACAGCTGCATGGGACTCGCCGGGCCGGAGAACGCGGTGATCACGCTGGAGACCGGCAGCGGCGACAGACTCGCCAACATGCACAGCTTTGCCAGTGCGGCGCTGAATCTGCTGCTGCAAAATCTGTCGCGGTGATTGTCGTCCCTGCGAACGCAGGGACCCATACGCCGTGACGGTTCGGTTGAAAGATGCTGTGGGAAAGGCTTTCCCTCAACCACTGACAGCGGTGGTTATGGGTCCCTGCGTTCGCAGGGACGACGAGGGAGTTGTGCTCGCCTCACCGCTCCCGGAACGAGCGCATCAACTGATCGCTGAGCGGCTTCATCAGATAGGACAGCATGGTGCGGTCGCCGGTCTGCACGAAGGCTTCGACCGGCATGCCGGGGATCAGCTTGACCTCGCCGAGTCGCGCGACTTCGGACGGCGCCATCGAGACCCGGATGGTGTAGTAGCTCTGGCCGGTGCGCTGGTCAGTGGTGACGTCGGCCGAGACCCGGCTGACGATGCCGTTCAGTTCCGGCGTGGTGCGCTGGTTGAAAGCCGACAGCCGCAGCACCGTCTTCTGGCCGATCTGCAGCTTGTCGATATCCTGCGGATTGACCTTGGCTTCGACCGAGAGATCGTCGGCCTGCGGCACGATCATCATGATGGCGTCGCCCGCAGTGATGACGCCGCCGACGGTATGGACCGTCGATTGCATGACCATGCCGTCCTGCGGGGCGCGGATGTCGACCCGGCGCAGCTGATCTTCGGCCGTCACCTTGCGTTCGACGAATTCGCCGATCTTGTCGTTGGTCTCGCGCAGATCCTTTGAAACTTCGCTGACCAGATCCTTGTCAACCTGGATGATCTGCAACTCGGTTTCGGTGATCTTGCCTCTCGCCTGCGCCCGCGCGGCAATGTATTGCGCCCGCTCGCCGGACAGCCTTGCGGCGTCGCGCTCCAGCACGGTCAGGCGCGAGAGTTGAACCAGGCGCTGTTCGTAAAGCGAGCGAACCCCGACCAGCTCCTTTTCGACCAGCATGATTTCCTTGTCCTTGGCCTGCTCCTGGGCGGACAGGCCGCCGATCTCTTCCTTGAGCTGTGCGACGCGCTCGCGCAGCTGCGACTTCTGTCCGGCGCGTCCGGTGGTTCGCACTTCGAACAGCTTGGCCTCGCTGGCCATCACGTTCTGGACGTCGGGATCATCGGGGCGGTCCAGCAGCATCGCCGGGAACGTGACATGGTCGAGGCCGCGCTGTTCGGCCTCCAGCCGCGCCGCCCGCGCCCACAGCCCGTTGAGGGCCTTGTTGACGATGGCCAGACCGGCCTTGGTGACGGTATCGTCGAGCCGCACCACGATGTCGCCGGCCTTCACCGACATGCCGTCGCGGGCGCGCACCTCGCCGACCACGCCGCCGGTCGGGTGCTGCACTTTCTTCACATTGGATTCGACCACGATCTGTCCCGGCGCAATCAGCGCGCCCGAGATCTGCGCGGTCGATGCCCAGGTGCCCAGTCCGCCCACCAGCAGCAGGATGACGGTGAGGCCAATGATCATGTGCAGCCGGATCGACGCTTTCGCGCCACGTTTCGCGCTGTCCGTCATGATTTGGCTACTCCCCCTTCGGAGACGATCTTGATCGGCGACGGCGGCGCGACGCGTTGCTGCAGCACCTGGCCCAGCACGGTTTCCTTCGGCCCGAAGGCCTGCATGCGACCGTCCTTCAGCACCAGCAGCATGTCGACCGCCTCGATCCCGATCGGCCGGTGCGCGACCACCACCACGATGGCGCCGCGCTCGCGCGAGGCGCGAACCGCCCGGGTCAGGGCCTCGTCGCCCTCGGTATCGAGATTGGAGTTCGGCTCGTCGAGCACGATCAAGAACGGATCGCCATACAGCGCCCGCGCCAGCGCCACGCGCTGGGCCTGGCCGGCCGAAAGGGCGGTGCCCTGCTCGCCGATCTGGGTGTCGTAGCCCTCGCGCATCTTGATGATCATGTCGTGGACGCCGGCTTCCTTGGCGGCCTTGATGATGGTGTCGGAGGTGGCCTCGGGATCGTAGCGGCAGATATTCTGGGCGACGGAGCCTGCGAACAGTTCGACATCCTGCGGCAGATAGCCGATGTGGCGGCCGAGCACGTCACTCGACCACTGGTCGAGTGCCGCACCATCGAGCCGCACCTTGCCGCGCACCGGCTGCCATACCCCGACCAGCGCGCGGATCAGCGACGACTTGCCCGATCCGCTCGGTCCGATGACGCCGAGGCCATTGCCGGCTTCCAGCGCAAACGTCACTTCCTGCACGATGATCTTCTGGTCGCCCGGCGGCACGATGCTGACGGCCTCGACCGACAGCCGCTTCGACGGGCTCTGCAGCAGGGTCTGCTCCGCCTGCGCCGGCAGCGTTTCCAGCAGCCTGTTGAGACGATGCCAGCTCTGCCGCGCGGCGACAAAACCCTTCCAGTGCGCGATCGCGAGATCGACCGGCGCCAGCGCCCGCGCGCTCAGGATTGAGCCCGCGATGATGACGCCAGCGGTGGCTTCCTGGTTGATCACGAGATAGGCGCCAACCGCGAGCACCGCCGACTGCAGCACCATGCGCATCACCTTGGCGATGGCGCCGAGACCGCCGGCGACGTCGCTGGCGCGCTGGTTGCCGGCGAGATATTTTTCGTTGGCCTCGCTCCAGCGCTTGGTCAATCGACCGGACATTCCCATCGCCACCAGCACTTCGGCGTTGCGCCGGCTGGAGGCTGCCAGATCGTTGCGGCGCGCCGCGAGGCCCATGGCCTCGCGCGCCGGCGCCCGCGACATGAATTCGGTGATGATGGTGAGCGTGACCAGAATGACGGCGCCGACCAGCGCGGTCAGACCGATCATGGTATGGAAGGCGAAACAGATCGCCAGATAGAACGGCAGCCATGGCAGGTCGAAGAACGCGCCCGGCCCCATGCTGGAAAGAAACGAGCGGACGTTGTCGAGATCGCGCAACGGCTGCAGGCCCTCGTTGCGACCGCCCACCATCAGCGGCAGCCGCACCACGGTGTCGAACACGCGGGCATTGAGGGCTTCGTCGAGCGAGGTACCGACCCGAATCAGGACGCGGCCGCGAATCAGGTCGAGGATACCCTGGGCGATGTACAAGCCGCCGGCCAGGATCACGAGGCCAACCAGCGTCGGGACGCTGCGGCTCGGCAGCACCCGGTCGTAGACCTCCAGCATGAAGATCGAACCGGTCAGATATAACAGGTTGATCATGCAACTCATCAGGCCGACGCCAATGAAGGCGCTGCGGCAGGCGCGGAGCGCGTCGCCGAGTTCGGAACGCCGGACACCGGGGGCGGCTGCCATCGAATCTGATCTCATCGCGAGGGGTGCAACGACTGTCGTTCTACCGATGTTTGTAGCAAGCGTCCATTTAACTGGCGTTAACCTGAACGTTACCGGTAAGCCTCCGCGGGGGGTGGGACAGGCGCGCCAGCTATCCTCCGAACGGGGGAGGACCGGCCAATCGGGGCGCAACCGGCTCTGCCGGAGCCGGCCGAGGGGTGCAGGGGGAACTAGCTCACCGCCACGGCGGGCTTCGGAAACGGCAGCAGGACGACAGACATCGAAACGCGGCCGATCTCGCCGTGGACGTCAAGCAGGGCGCCACTGCCAATTCCGATCCCGGTCTCAGCTTTCCAGCGGGTTTGCGCGCGAACGCCGACCCATTCGCCCAATGGCGACCTGAAGAGCTGCACCGTCAGGTTCGGGTTCGGGTCGGCCACCACATTCTCCAGCGGCCGTGCGATGCCGTGAGTCCAGTCGGCCGGACCGAGCACGCAGGATAATGGCCCGGCGCCGTCGATGACCTGATGGTGCAGCCGAAACCAGGCGACATCGCCGCCGGCGCGCGCCTCCATCGCGTCCATGAACCAGGGACGGCCATGGGCGGCCCGGCTTGTGCGGAGCGGAAACTGCGCGGGATCGCAGGCATCGCCCGCGCCATCGGAAAATCCCGGCAGTTCGACCGCGCGTTCGCGCGACAGCGTCACCCGCACCGTAGCGCAGGGCTGCGGCTCGTTGTCTGGCCACAGCGTGTTGTCGACAACGCTGACTCGGCCGCCTTCGGTCAAAACGGATAATTGCGTTCGCAAATTCGCCATCGGCGTCGGCCGCAGGAACCAGGCGGACGCGCTGATCGCCGTTCCCCACTTTCGCCGCTCGGCCAGCGCCTCGACCTCGGCCGTCAACAGACTGGCAACCGCGCCACCCTGCAGGCCCGCGAAGGGCCCGGCGGCCAGCGCCGAAGGCTGCCAGTGATTCGGAATGCTCAGGGGTTCGAAGATCGCCACGGCCAATCCAGGTGAGGAATGTTGAGTGCCGGGGCAATCTGATCGATAATAATGCCTGTCACAAAAGGAATATTGTCACCTGAGATGAATGATATTCACCCCTGGGTATCAGCCGATTTGCCGCTGCGGGCGATCCCGCCGCTGACCGCGCTGCTGGCGTTCGAGCGCGCCGCCGCGCAATTGAGTTTCCGCCGCGCCGCGCGCGATCTGGCGCTCAGCCCGTCGGCCATCAGCCATCAAATCCGCGGACTGGAGGCGCTGTTCGGCGTAAAACTGTTCGTGCGCGGCGCGCGCTCGGTGCGCCTGACCGCGGACGGCGAGCGCTATTTCGCACAAATCTCGGTGGCGCTGGCGGCGCTGCGGGAAGCCGGCCGCGAGATGCAGCGGCACCGGCGTGACGCCGGCGGCGAACTCTGGATCAGCGCGTTGCCGTTTTTCACCAGCACGGTGCTGATTCCGGCGCTGGCCGATTTCAAGCGGCGCCATCCCGCACTGACGCTGCGCATCGAGGCCACCCACCAATACGCCGATTTCAACGCCTCGCGGGTCGATGTCGCGATCCGCTATGGGCGTGAGCATTCGGCCGGCCTGAAATTCGAACCGCTGATCGAGGTCAGGGGCTTGCCGGTCTGCGCGCCGGCCTTGATCAAGGGCGGGCTGCGCCGCCCCGAAGACCTCACCCGGCAGGTGCTGATCCATTTGACCTCGCAGCCGCGGGCCTGGCCGACCTGGCTCAAGGCGGCTGGCATTCCGGAACTGACCCCGCGCGGCCATCTGTGGTTCGACAGCGTGCCCGCGATGCTGGAAGCCGCCGAACAGGGACTTGGCGTCACGCTCGGCATGGCGCCCCTGATCATGGCGCGGCCGGGATTCGGCAAGAGACTGGCCGCGCCGTTCGACGTTCCTGTCAGTCATATGGAGACGATCTATCTGGTGTCTCGCACCGAGCAGGCGCGCGACCGCCGCATCGGCGCGCTGCGGCGATGGATCGTGGACGCGGTCGGCCGCGCCAGCAAATAGCGTGCGAGCAATTCGTTCCCCGGCGGGCGGCCGGAACATAATGGCTCGCGCCCGCTTGTCATGCACCTTTCCAATCACATGGAGCCATCATGATTCGCCGCTTTTTCGGAACCGCTGCACTTGTCGCCGTTCTCGCCATTCCTTCGTTGGCCCTGGCCCAGGGCGTCCCCGGCGGAGCCGCGCAAGGCGCGCGCGACGGCGAACGGGCCGCCGGTCCAGTCGGCGCCGTGGTCGGTGGTGTCATTGGCGGCGTGGTCGGTGGCGTCGCCGGAGTCCTCGGTGTCGATGCGCGTCCGCGCTTTCGCAGCTATGTGGTCGAGCAGCGCCGCCCGTCCTATCAGTATCGCGAAGAGGTCAGGGTCGGCGTAGTGCTGCCGGAGGATGGCGTTACCTATTATGAAGTTCCGCAGGAATACGGCGTTCGCGATTATCGCTACACCGTGGTGAACGGCCGCACCGTTCTGGTCGAACCGCGGACCCGCCGTATCGTCGAGATCGTCGAGTAAGCGCCGACGCAACGATCACATCGAATGGGGCCGTCCTTCGGGGTGGCCCCTTTTTTTGGACAAGAGCCAGCCGCAGAATCCCCGCATCGGAACTTTCGACTGCGACCATTGTTAAGCTGCCATGACACAACCTGACACCTGGTACGTGGCCTTCGGGCCCGACAAGACGATAAAAACCGACGATAGCGCCGAGGGCGTGGTGCGATCGACCCGCACGTTCAGGTCGGAAGTCGACGCCAAGCTGTTTGCCCTGCAGATTCTCGCCAAGGGCTGGTCGGCCAGCGCCGGCACGCTTAACCCGCATCAGCCCAAGCAGGTGATCGGGGCTTCCCAGATCGAAAAATGGGCCGACCCGCGCGTCAGCGCCTGAACTGCTGGCTTTTCCGCTAGGTAGCGCCTACGGCTACAGCGGGCTCGGCCAGTATGCACCTGGCAATCCGGTCCGGCGGCACCTGCACATTGGGAGGCAGGCTTTCGATACAGCGCGGCTGCGCGAAGGTGCAGCGCGGCGCGAATGAGCAATTGACCGGGGCCTTGTCGAGCGAGGGTGGCGTTCCCGGGATGGTTTCCAGCCTTTGGCCGCGCCTGGCGCCATGGACGGTGGAGGCCAGCAATCCCTGCGCGTAGGGGTGGATCGGCGTGCGCACGATCTGGCGCAAGGTACCCTGCTCGACGATCTGGCCCGCATACATCACCGCGACCCGATCGCAGATCTCGATGGCGACGCCGATATCGTGGGTGACGAAAATAACGGACATGCCGAACTCGCGCTGCAGTTCGCGCAACAACAGCAAAATCTGGATCTGCACGGTGGCGTCCAGCGCGGTGGTCGGCTCGTCGGCGAGCAGGATCTTCGGCTTGCAGGCCAGCGCCAGCGCGATCATGGCGCGCTGCCGCATGCCGCCCGACATCTCGTGCGGATAGGCATCAAGCCGGCGTTTGGCGGAGGGAATCCGCACCACTTCGAGCATTTCCAGCGCCCGCGCCGTCGCCTCGGCCTGGCTCTTGCCTTCGTGACGCATCACGCTTTCGGAAATCTGCTGGCCGATGGTGTAGACCGGATCGAGCGCCAGCGCCGGCTCCTGAAAGATCATCGAGACGGTCTGGCCGCGAAACGCCGACAGTTCCTCATCATCCAGCGCCAGCACGTCGCGCCCCAGCACCTGCACGCTGCCGGAAATCTGCGTCCGTTTCTTCGGCAGCAGCCGCATCAGCGCGCGGAGCGTAACGCTCTTGCCCGAACCGGACTCGCCGAGCAGGCCGAGCACCTCGCCCTCGCCCAGCGACAGGCTGAGATCGTTGACGGCGTGCACGGTACGCTCGCCGCTAAAGCGAATGTTGAGGTTCTTGATCTCGACGAGATTGCTCATGGTCTAAGTTGGCACCCGTTCGTGGAAATCGGTGGCGCGCTGGAACGCCGCGCCAATCCGCAAGATCATCGCTTCATCGAAGGAACGTCCGACCAGCTGCATGCCGACCGGCAGGCCGCGACTGGTAAAACCCGTGGGAATCGAAAGCGACGGCAATCCGAGATAATTGATCGGGCGGGTGAAGCGCGTCAGCCGTTGAATGACGGCCTCGGCGTCGGGGCTGTTGCCGACATCGCTCTCGGCGATGGTCGGCGCCGCCACCGGCGCCACCGGCATGATCATGGCATCGACGCCGGCGACCGCGGCATTGTGCGCCGCCAGCGCCGGACCGCGCCAGCGCATCGCCTCGAGATAGGACACGCCGGAAAACGCCAAACCGTTCTGCAGCCGCATGAAGACCTGCGGCCCGTAATCGTCGGGGCGTTCGATCATCCAGCGTTTGTGAAAGGCGGCGGCTTCCGTCGCGAGCACGAACTGGCATGCCGCCGTGAGCTGGCGCTGCTCGGGCAATTCGACCTGAACGATGTTGGCGCCTTCGCGCTTCAGCACATCAAGGGTTTCGTCCAGAATGCGCGCCACGTCGGGATCGAGATCGTCGACATAGAAAGCGGTGGGTACGCCGATGGTCAGGCCCTTGATCGATTCGCGCGTCGCGGCCGTGTAATCCGGCAAGGATCCGGTGATTGCAGTCGGGTCCTCCGGATCGGCGCCCGCTATCAAGCCCAACAGCAAGGCGCAATCCTCCGCGGTCCGCGCCAGCGGCCCGACGGTGTCGAGCGATTGCGACAGCGGCATCGCGCCGGCGCGGCTGACGCGGCCCACGGTGGTCTTCAACCCGGTGACGCCGCAAAAATGCGCCGGCAGCCGGATAGACCCGCCGGTGTCGGAGCCAAATGCCGCAAACGTCAGCCGCGCCGCGACCGCCGAGCCCGAGCCGGACGAGGAGCCGCCGGTGATATGATCGACATTCCAGGGGTTATGCACCGGACCGTAATGCGGATTGTGGCCGGTCGGCCCATAGGCGAACTCCACCATCTGCAGCGAGCCGAGCCGAACCGTGCCGGCGTCCTTCAGCCGCTGCAACGCCGTGGCGGTCGTGGTGGCGACGAAATCGCGGCGGATCTTCGAGCCGCAGGTCACCACGTGGCCTTTGTCGTAATACATGTCCTTGTGCGCCAACGGCACGCCGTGCAGCGCGCCGGCAGACTTGCCTTTCGCCAGCGCCGCGTCGGCGGCATCGGCCGCCTTGAGGGCGGTATCGGTTTCGATCGCCATGAAGGCGTTGAGGCGGGGCTGCCACTGCGCGACCCGGTCGAGGCAGGATTGCGTTACCTCGCGCGAGGAGAATTTTTTCTGCGCGATCGCCTGTGCGACCGACGTCAGCGACATCAGAGCGGGTTCGGTGCTCATTTCGAAACCTTTGCCGCTTGCACGAGCCGGAAATTGGCCGGCTCCAGATCGAACGGCAGCGTGCCGGCGACCGACGCAAAACCCTCATAGGCCGGGCCGATCGAATGGGCGATGCGCGCCGCGACATCGGCATCGACGGGCAAGCCCGTGATCTCGGTCATCGCCCTGATTTCTTTCGCCGTTGGTTTTGTCATGCCTCTTCTGCTCCCTCTTTATTACGCATGATTATTTCGAAAAACCGGTGTCCAATTTTTCGGATCATGCGCGTGCCGGTGCGCGGCTGTGCCCGGAGCCCGGAATGGCCATGTAGCACGCCGCTTCATGGCCCATTGTATCGAGCGCCGTGAGCTTTGGTGTGGCATTTCCGCAGAGCGGCTCCGCGAATGGACAACGGGTGTGAAACCGGCAGCCGGGGGGCGGATCGATCGGATTGGGCGGATCGCCCGAGATCGGCGGCGTCTCGGTGCGGTTGTCGGGATCGGAGGACGGCATCGCCGCCAGCAGCGCCCGCGTATAGGGATGCGCCGGCGCGTCCCACACGCGGTCGACGGGGCCGAGCTCGACCACTTCGCCGAGATACATCACCAGCACGCGGTCGGAAATGTAGCGCACCACGTTGAGGTCGTGGCTGATGAACAGATAGGTCAGCCCGAATTCGCGCTTGAGATCCACCAGCAGGTTAAGCACCTGCGCCTCGACCGACTTGTCCAGCGCCGAGACGGCTTCATCGAGGATGACGAGCCGCGGCGACAGCGCGAGCGCACGCGCGATGTTGACGCGCTGGCGCTGGCCGCCGGAAATCTCGTGCGGATAGCGATTGGCAAAATTTTCCGGCCGCAAACCGACCTTGCCGAGCAGCTCGCGCGCCAGCGCGCGCGAGGCAGCGTCGGTCATGCCGTGCACCTTGGGGCCGAACGCGATCGACTCCTCGATGGTGAGGCGCGGGTTGAGCGAGGCGTAGCTGTCCTGAAACACCATCTGCATGCCGCGGCGCAGCTCGCGCAGCGACAGCGCACGCCCGACCTGCAAGCCGTCATAGATGATATCGCCGGCATCGCGCTTCATCAGGTGCATCAACAACCGCGCGGTGGTCGACTTGCCGCAGCCGGATTCGCCGACGATGCCGACGGTTTCGCCCTTGGCGATCGTGAACGAAACATCGTCAACCGCGCGCACGGTCTTGCGCTTCGCAAACAGATCGCCGCGCACCGGAAAATGTTTTGTCAGGCCGTTGACCTGCAGCAGCGGCTGCGCCGCGCCGCCGACGTCTTCGATTTTTTCCAGCGTTTCGACTGATGTCTCGACAGCGCTCATCTTACCTCTCCCTTTGGGAGAGGTCGGCGCGAAGCGCCGGGTGAGGGGCTCAGGTCCCACGAGAGCGCAAGCCCCCTCACCCGGATCGCATCTGACGATGCAATCCGACCTCTCCCCGTCGGGGAGAGGTGAGCAGGCACCGAACCCATTTGAGTCAATCTCACCATCAGCTAATTCCGAATGTCCATGGCACTGCGCATGCCGTCGCTGAGCAGGTTGAAGCAGATCGACACCGCGAAGATCATGGCGCCGGGCAACGCTGCTACCCACGGATTGACGTAGATCGCGGTGCGCAGCGTGTTCAGCATCAGGCCCCATTCCGGCTCCGGCGGTTTGGTGCCGAGGCCGAGGAACGACAGGCCGGCGGCGAGGATCATCGATACCGAGATCAGGCCGGTGGCATAGACGAAGATCGGGCCGAGCACGTTGCCCAGCATGTGCACCCGCATGATGGTGAAGGCGCCGGCGCCTGAGGCGCGCGCCGCCTCGACGAAATCCATGTTGCGGACGCCGGTCGTGACGCTCTCGGCCACGCGCGTGATTTGCGGGACGAACACGATGGTCAGCGAGACGATCGAGTTGATGATGCCGGCGCCCAGCGCGCCCGAGATCGCGATCGCCAGCAGCACCGAGGGAAAGGCGTAGAACACGTCGATGGTGCGCATGATCGCGGTATTGAGCTTGCCTCCGACATAGCCGGCGATGAGGCCGAGCGACGTCCCGATCATGAAGGCGAGGATGACGGGCAAAATGCCGACCAGCAGCGACAACCTGCCGCCATAGATCAGGCGCGCCAGCATGTCGCGGCCGAGTTCGTCAGTGCCGAGCGGAAAGTTCGGCGTGCCGATATGGCGCAACCGGCGGATCATCGAGCCCTGATAGGGATCGGCAAGGCCGAGCCACGGCGCGAATATGGCCGACAGGAAAATCAGCACGAGAATAAAGGCACAGACCATGCTGACCTTGTCGCGCGCAATGCGGCGGCCGACCGTCGCCCAGTAGCCCCGCGCCTTGGTGGCGGGGGCGGCCTGCAGGACTGTGTCTGTCATCGCGCTCATGATGCGATCCCTGCCGTGATCCCTGGCGTGATCCTTGGCGTGATCCTTGGCGTGATCCTTGGCGTGATCCTCACCGGTTCAGCTCCGCTTGATGCGCGGGTCGATCGCCGCCTGGGTAATATCGACCATCAGGTTGAGGAACACGAAGAACAGCGCCAGCACCAGAATCGTGCCCTGCAGCAGCGGCAGGTCGCGCTGGAAAATCGCGGAATTCAACAATAGCCCCGAGCCCGGCCAGGAGAACACGGTTTCGATCAGGATCGAGCCGCCGAGCATGTAGCCGAGTTGCAGGCCCATCACCGCCATCGCGGTCGGTGCCGCGTTCTTGATGACGTGGCGAAACACATGAATCTCGCGCAGACCTTTCGCGCGCAACGCCTCAACAAAGTCCTGCGAAAGGATATCGCCGGTCAGCGCGCGCACGGTGCGGGTGACGATGCCCATCGGAATCACCGACGTGGTGATCGCGGGCAGGATCAGATAGCGGATGTGCTCCCAGTCCCAGCCCCAGGCGCCGGAGCCGCCGGGGCCGGCGCCGACCGCGGGCAGCCAGTTGAGCTGCACCGAGAAGATGATCACCAGCACCATGCCGAGCCAGTAATGCGGCACCGAGACGCCGGCAATCGCGATCGAGGTCGCGACCTTGTCCACCCAGGTGTCGCGGAAATAGCCGGCGAGCAGGCCGAAGAACAGCCCGAGCGTGAAGCCGATCAGCGCGGCCGCGATTGCCAGGGTCACGGTATTGCTGACCGCGCGCAAGACTTCCGACAGCACCGGGCGTCCGGTGGCGATGGAATTGCCGAGATCGCCGTGGACCGCCTTCCACAGCCAGATTCCGAACTGCACCGGCAGCGGCCGGTCGAAGCCGTAGGCGATGCGCAATTGCGCCGCCAGTTCCTGCGAGGCGTCGGCCGGCAGAACCGCCACCAGGGGATCTCCGGGTGTGATGTGCACCAGCAGAAAGCACACCAGCGCCACGCTGATGACGATCGGGATCACATAGACGATGCGGCGGGCGATATAGACAAGCACTTATGGCCTTCGGTCTTCTTCCCCTCTCCCATTGTGGGAGAGGGTGGCGCCTCACGAAGTGAGGCGACGGGAGAGGGGCTGCGGTCTAACGATAGAAACCCCTCACCCGCCTTCGATGCCAGGGCATCGAAGGCGACCTCTCCCACAAGGGGAGAGGTGAAGAGGAGCCTCGCATTCAAGCGTCCGTTACGGCGTCATGGAGATCGGCGAGAAGTCCACGAACCAGCTCTTCGGCTGCACGAAGCCCTTGATCTTGGGGCTCATGGCGCGCGGAGAGACGTCGTGGGCGACATAGAGGAACGTCGCATCGTCGACCGAGGCCGCATGCAGTTCGGCAAGCGCCGCATCGCGCGCCGCCGGCTCGAAGGTCTGGCGCGCCCTGGTCACCAGTTCATCGAACTTCGGGTTGTTGATGAAGCCCCATTTGTTCGAGACCGGCGGCGCCATCGACGATTGCAGGAAGCGCACCAAGGCGAAGAACGGGTCCATCGCCGCATAGGTGACGTTGGTGGCGTTGGCGCCATTGGCGGTGGGATCCTTGGCGCCGCGGCGCCAGTTGGTGAACAGCGTATTCCACTCGATGACGTCGAGCTTCACATCGAAATAGCATTCGCCCAGCGCCTGCTGCAGATACTCGTTCATCGGCAATGGCTGCATCTGGCCGGAGCCGGACGCCGAAGTCTGGGTCTTGACCGACAATTTCTTGTTCGGACCGTATCCCGCCTCCTGCATCAGCTTCTGCGCCGCCGCCTTGTCATACTTGATCTGGAAGGTCGGCTTGCCGCGCCAGGGATGTCCGGGCTCGAAGGTGCCGGTTGCCGGCACCATCAGGCCGGCCAGCAGGCCGTCCCTCAGGCCTTCGCGATCGATGCACAGATTTGCCGCCTTGCGAACGCGGATGTCGTTCCAGGGCGAGCCCTCGATGCGCGAGAACTGCCACGGCCAGACATGCGGCGACTCGTTTGACTGCAGCTGGAATCCACGCGCCTTGATTTCCTTCACCGCATCCGGCGCCGGGGCTTCGATCCAGTCGACCTGGCCGGAGAGCAGGGCCGCGGTGCGGGCGTTGGCTTCCGGCATCGGCAACAGCAGCATCTTGTCGACCTTGGGGACGCGCGCCTTGTCCCAATAGGCCTCATTCTTCACCAGTTCGAGCCGCTCGCGCGGCGTGAACTTCGACATCTTCCATGGTCCGGTGCCGGAGGCATCGCGGGCGAAGCCGGCCCAGGCGGCCTGCGACTTCGCCTTGGCGTCAGCGCCTTCCGCCGTCTCGAATAGCTTCTGCCATTTCGCGGGGCTCGCCATGAACAGGTTGGTCAGGTTGATCGGCAGAAAGCTGTCGGGCTCCTTGGTGGTCAATTCCACCGTGAGATCGTCGATCTTGCGGGCGGTCGCCAGCGTCGGCATCCGCGATGCGGTAACGCCGACCTGGCTCGGATCGAATTGCGGTGCATCCTGTTTGAGCACCTTTTCCACGTTCCAGACCACGGCGTCGGCGTTGAAGTCGCTGCCATCATGGAATTTGACGCCGGGGCGAAGCTTGAACGTCCACTTCTTCTTGTCGGCATCGTCGACCTTCCATTCGGTCGCAAGTCCGGGAACCACGACGCTCGGCTTGTCGGCGGAGGACAGGTCCCACAGCGTCAAGCCGTCATACATGGTGAGGCCAGTGAAGCGGTTGCCCTCAAAACCCTGATCGGGCTGGCCCAGCGTGCGCGGAATATCGGCGGCGGTCATGCCGATGCGCAGCGTGGTTTCGGCGACGGCTGCCTGCGGCAGCGCAGCGACCAAGCCAACTCCAAGCACCGCGAATGTGGCAGCTCGGTATTTCCAGGATTTTTCAGCACGCATCCCAACAACTCCTTCTTCGTTTTTGATGACTATTTCTTATGCAATCTCATGCAACGCCCATGCCAAGGGAAGCGATTATTCTCTGAAAGGCGATTTGACGCACAATTTGTTGTACCGCGCGCCCGCGGAGCGAACGGATGCCTATTCTGGCATCAAGTTTGCATCGCACAATCCGTTTCCCCCTCACGGAGTTTGGTTCATGCGCACCCGAAATTCGATGCTTCTTGCTGCCGCGGCGCTCGCCGTCAGCGCCGGTCTGTTCGCCCTACCGGCGCAAGCCGAGACCGTGGTGCGGTATGGAATCTCGATGGCGGACATTCCGCTGACCACCGGACAGCCCGATCGCGGTGCAGGTGCCTATCAATTCAGCGCCTATACGATCTATGATCCGCTGATCGCCTGGGAAATGGATGTGTCGGAGCGGCCCGGCAAGCTGGTGCCCGGCCTCGCCACCGAATGGAAGGTCGATGAAGCCGACAAGAAGAAGTGGCGATTCACGCTGCGGCAGGGCGTCAAATTTCATGACGGCAGCGATTTTAACGCCGATGCGGTGATCTGGAATCTGGACAAGGTGCTCAACGACAAGGCGCCGCAGTTCGACAAGCGGCAGAGCGCACAGGTCAAGACCCGCCTCCCTTCGGTGGCGAGCTACGCCAAGGTCGACGACGCCACGGTCGAAATCACCACCAAGGCCGTCGATTCGTTCTTCCCCTACCAGATGCTCTGGTTTCTGGTCTCCAGCCCGGCGCAATATGAGAAGCTCGGCAAGGACTGGGACAAGTTCGCTGCCTCACCTTCGGGCACCGGACCGTTCAAACTGACCAAATTGGTGCCGCGCGAGCTTGCGGAGCTCTCCAAGAATCCGGACTACTGGAACAAGAAGCGGCTGGCGAAAGTCGACAAGCTGATCCTGATCCCGATGCCGGAAGCGCTGACCCGCACCAATGCGCTGTTGGCGGGACAGGTCGACCTG
Organism: Hyphomicrobiales bacterium; assembly: GCA_038212905.1. Taxonomy (GTDB): domain Bacteria; phylum Pseudomonadota; class Alphaproteobacteria; order Rhizobiales; family Xanthobacteraceae; genus Bradyrhizobium. The sequence goes on along the minus strand of JBBQUA010000006.1, from coordinate 23,381 downwards.
ATCGAGACGCCGGCGCCGGACGCGGTGCCACAACTGAAATCGGCGGGGATGCGGATCGTCGACAACATCACCCCGCATGTCTGGAACTATCATCTCAGCGTGCTGCCGGGCTCGCCCTGGACCGACATCCGTCTGCGCAAGGCGCTCAACCTCGCGATCGACCGCGAGGCGGTGGTCGGCCTGATGAACGGCCTCGCCAAACCCGCCAAGGGCCAGGTCGATCCGTCGAGCCCGTGGTTCGGCAAGCCTTCCTTCGATCTCAAATACGATCTGGCGGCGGCGAAGAAGCTGGTGGAGGAAGCCGGCTACTCGAAAGCCAAGCCGCTGAAGACCACCTTCGTCATCGCGCAAGGCGGCACCGGGCAGATGCTGTCGCTGCCGATGAACGAATTCCTGCAGCAGAGCTTCAAGGAGATCGGCATCGAGATCGACTTCAAGGTGGTCGAGCTCGAGAATTTATATACGGCCTGGCGCAAGGGCGCGGCGGACGAAATGAACGCCGGCATCACCTCCAACAACATCGCCTATGTGACTTCGGACCCGCTCTACGCCATCGTGCGCTTCTTCCATTCCGGCCAGATCGCGCCGGTCGGCGTCAACTGGGGCGGCTACAAGAATCCGAAAGTCGATGCGCTGATCGACGAGGCCAAGCAGAACTTCGATGTCGCCAAACAGGATGAATTGCTGGCACAGGCCCACGCGCTGATCGTCGACGACGCCGCGCTGGTGTGGGTGGTGCACGACAGCAACCCGCACGCGCTGTCACCCAAGGTGAAGAAATTCGTGCAGGCGCAGCACTGGTTTCAGGATTTGACCACGATCGGGCTGGAGTAGAGGAGCCACCGAAACCGTGGCCCGGATGGAGCGCTTGCGAAATCCGGGGCAGCCTCTCGTCCAGCCCCGGATTGCGCTACGCGCTATCCCGGCTACGAAGATTCATAACGCTCACGCAGATCGTCATACTCTGCGAAGGCGGAGTATCCAGTACGCCGCGACCTTTCGATTCCATCTTTGGCGTCTCTGGAATACTGGATCACCCGCCTTCGCGGGTGATGACAACTGAGAGTTACGCAAGCGCTGTTGTTGCCGCCCGCTACTTCGTCAGCAGCGCGAACGCGCCGTTCCAGTCCGGCGGCGGCGGGCTTTCCTGGTAGAGGCGGATTCGCGCCTCGTACAAATCATACAAATACTTCAGCGCGTGTCCATCGTCGGTCTTGCGGCCGCGTTCGATCGCCCTGAGCGTGCCGTCCCAGTCGCGGTTGCGATAGCAGGCCAGCATCTCGATGGTCAGGTTGCGCAAACGCTGAAAACTTTCCGATTGAGCGGTGTCCTCGCGACCGGCGATGGCATAGATCACCTCGGGCTCCTTCTTGCCCTTGACCATGATGAAATCGAGCTCGAGAATCGCGAACTTGTCCTTGACCGCCATCGCGGTCTTCGAGCCGATGATGATCGGAAAGCCGTATTCCTTGGACTGTCCCTCCAACCGCGACGCCAGATTGACACTGTCGCCCAGCACCGAATAGTCGAAGCGCAGGTTGGATCCCATATTGCCGACGACACAGACGCCGGTATTGAGGCCGACGCCGACATTGATCGGGATATAGACGTGGCCGCCGTCCTGCGCCTCGATCTCGCGCTTTTGATTGAGTTCGTCGATCCGCTCCAGCATGTCGAGGGCGGCTTCGCAGGCATTGATCTCGTGCTGTTTGTCGTCGAGTGGCGCGTTCCAGAACGCCATGATGGCGTCGCCCATGTATTTGTCGATGGTGCCCTTGCGATCGAGAATGGCGTTGGTCAGCGGCGTCAGGAACCGGTTCATCAGCGCCGTCAGCCCTTGCGGATCGTGCTTGTAGGACTCCGAGATGGTGGTGAAGCCGCGCACGTCGGAGAACATGATCGTCATCTCGCGCTCCTCGCCGCCGAGCTGGAGTTTTTCCGGCGACTGCGCCAGTTGCTCGATCAGCGCGGGCGACAGATACTGGCCGAACGCCGAGCGGATCTGGCGGCGCTGCTTCTGCTCGCGGACGAAGCTCGAGAACACCAGCGTCAGGTAAATCGACATGGTCGACACCATCGGGTAGGTAAAATCGATCAGCAGCCGGTGCTGGGTGTAGAAATACCAGGACGTCCCGATCAGCACCGTCGCGAACAGGGCGCCGACCGCGACCAGGGTGACCGGTCCGAGCATCGGCACGAACGCGATCACCAGAAGCCCGAGGATGAGCGCCGAGAAGAATTCGGCGGCGATGGCCCAATTCGGCTGCGTCAGTACGCTTCGGGTCAGCACGCTTTCGAGCACCTGGGCGTGAATTTCGACGCCAGGCATCACGGGATCGACCGGCGTGGTCTTGGTGTCGAGCAGGCCGACCGCCGAGGTGCCGATCAGCACCAGCTTTTGCGCGATCTTCGCGGGCGGGACGCGGCCTTCGAGCACATCCAGCGCCGAGACGTAGATCGACGGATCGCGGTGCGCGAAATGCACCCAGACCTGGCCATTGCGGTCGGTCGGGATCTCGAAGCCTGGGACGGCGACGCTCTGCATGCCGGCCTTGTCGGCCTTGGTCAGGATGGTGCCGGAGCCGGAAGCCACCCGCAGCATTTCGAAGCTCAGCGACGGCATGGTCGCGCCCTGCGCCAACATGATCATCGGCACCCGCCGCACGATGCCGTCGCGTTCGTTCTTGATCGTGAACAGGCCGCGCCCCGTGGCTGCCTGCTCCAGCACCGGGACGTTGCGCAGCAGGCCCGGAAAATCGAACAAGAACGGCTGCGGCTCCTCGCCGCGCATCGCCAGCCCGGTCACCGGCAGGGACTTGTCGAATTCGCCGAGCACATAGGGAAAGCCGGACTGGCCCAGCACCACGCGCGAGCGTTTGAGGGAATCGGCCAGGATCTGATCATTGCTCGGCAGCGCGCGCAGCTTGGTCCTGGTTTCCTCATCGAGATTGGGGATGGTATCTGCCGCGACGCCTGGATTGAGCCGGTCGGGCTCCGCGAACACGATATCGAAGGCGATCACGACGGCGCCGAGCGCAGTGAGCTTGTCGATCAATTCCGCGACCCGGGTCCGCGGCCAGGGCCACTGGCCGAGCTTCGCCAGGCTCTTTTCGTCGATGTCGATGATGGTAACCGGCCTTGCCGTCTTCACCCGGGGCTCGATGACCTGGAAGCCGTCGAAGGTCCTGACCCTGAGCTCCTGGACCGCAAAGGGATCGGCGACGCGCAGCGCCGCCAGCCCGACCAGGATCGCGAGGCAGACCAGCCTGGCAATCCCGAACCTGCGCTTGAACCAGCGCCGTATGAGCCTCAGCCGCTTCATTCCGTTTGGGTATCACATCAGGGGATTGCGGCACCAGCTGCCGGTTTCCGGGACACCATTATAACCTGCGCATAAACCGGCTATATGCAGGGTGGTCCGATCTTGCGAAGCTTTGGGATCCCAGGGGAATTGCCGATGTCCAGCCTTGTGAGCGGCACCCTTCCGCGCCCCGCGCCGCGACACGAATCCATACGCGCGCTGCTGCGGGCCGGCGACAATGACAAGGCGATCGTCGAGCTCTGCGCCATCACCGTCAGCGATCCCGACGATCTCGTGGCGAAGGAATTGCTGTTCGATGCGTTCTTCCAGAAGCGGGACTGGGCGCCGGCGCTGGCGTTGGCCGAGGAATTGAACCGCCGCCAGCCCGGCACGGCACGGTTGCAGAAGGCCCGGATCGCGACCCTGTCGAACCTGAAGCGCTTCGATGCGACGATCGCGCAGGCGCAGCACTACATCGCGCAGCACGGCGAAGACCTCACCATTCTCGACACCCTCAAGGTCGCGCATTTCTATACCGGCAAGACCGCCGAGGCGATCCGCCATGGCCAGCGCGCGCTCGACCTGCGCGACGCCGAGGCCTGCCGCAATCCGTTGCCGTTCGCCCTGAAAGAGCCTGCCGGGCCGCCTTCGGGCCAAAACATCATTTCATTTTCGCTGTGGGGGCCGGCGCCGTTTTACGGCTACGGCGCCATGATCAATCTGGTGCTCAGCTGCACGGTGTATCCCGGCTGGAGCTGCCGCTTCTACGTCGATGCGACGGTGCTGCCGGCCTGCGTGGCTTTTTTGCGCGACAATGGCGGCGACGTGCGCAACATCGAGGACGAATATCCCGGCGTCGGCCTGTTTCAGCGCTTCCTGGTCATGAACGACCCGACAGTCGGGCGTTTTCTGGTGCGCGATTGCGACGCGCGGCTGTCGGCCGAGGAAGCCGAGCTGGTCCGGCAATGGACCGACAGCGATTATCCGTTCCACGCGGTGCGCGACCACGTCATGCACAACGAGCTGATGATCGGTTGCACCTGGGCCGGCCGCACCGACTGCGGCATCGATATCGTCGAATTGATGCGACGCTATTTTATCAATGGGCCGACCGCGAAATACGGCCACGACCAGCGCATGCTGGGCTTGATGTTGTGGCCGCTGATCCGAAATCGATGCATGGTCCATGACCGGCATTACCGGCTGGCAGGGGTTCACACCCTGCCGCTGGCCGAACGTAAGGTCCATTTCGGTGCAGGGCACCAGAACCTCAAGGCGGTGTTGGCCGAGGTCGAGCGGATGGGGATTCCACGGGTGCTGTAAGCAACGCTAGACGCTACCGCTACCGCCGCCGCCGGGATGAAGAATAAAATCGTTCATGTGCAGGCTGCTGCGGCTGACATTCGAAAGCAGGATCGAGTCACCTGCATCGAGATGAATCAGGGTACCGCTGGCCAATTGCTCGACCGCATCATCGTTGCTGATCCACGCGTTGAACGAGGCAGCACTCCCTGAAACGAACGGCAGATAATCAAACAGGTCGATCCTGTCCTGGCCCGGCGTGAAGTCGGTGATCGTATCGTGTCCCGTATTGGCCGTGAACACGAACTGGTCGGCGCCCGCGCCTCCCGTGAGCGTGTCGACATAGCCGGTCGCGAAAATCACGTCCTTGCCGGAGGTACCCTGCAAGTTGACCGGCCCCTCTCCGGCCTGGTGGAAGATGAAATTCACGGTGTCGGTGACGCCGAGGCGGTCGGCGACGGTGAGGGTGACCATGTCGGTCGATGACGGCGACGAACCCGGATCATAGGTCACGCCGGTGTTCAAGGCGAAGTTGATGTCATCCAGCGCGCCCTCATAAGGCGTCAACGGCCTCACGATGCTACCCGAAACGGCTGCGCCAGTGAGGGTGAAGGTTTCGTTGAGAGTGGCATCCGGATCGGAAACCGTCAGTCCGCCGATGGTCGTCGTATCCCCACTGCTGGTAATCTGCAGATTATCCGTCGAGATCAGCGGCGCCTCGTCGATCAACATGAGATTGGCGCCGCCATTTGAATCCGAATAGGCGTACAGTTGAGCCGCTTGGGCATCAACCAGGATGAAGTCGGATCCGTCGCCATAGTGAACTTCAAGCAGGCCGGTAGAGACGTTGACTACGTAAGTTATGCTCGTTGGCGAATAACTGAGATGGATGCTGTCGCCATAGGAGAGCCCGGAAATTGTGCCGGTGAAATGACCGGGATCGTCGAGGATCAGCCTGTCGCTGCTGCTTCCCGAGAATCGGACGGCCGCATTCGACGCGCCGGAGAATTCCAGGGTGCCGCCATCGATCAGAGCATGACTGTTGTTGCCTGTGACGTCGCCGACGGTCAGCGTGCCGAGTCGGGCCTCAAGCGTGCCTTCGTTGATCACATAGCCAACGATCTGCAGCCCACCCGTGGCATTCGATACGACCAGCCCATGATTGGTGAAGCTGCCGCCGAAAATCTGCCAGATCGCGCCTTGAGCACCGGCGCTGACATCAATGGTACCGTTATTGGTGATGGCTCCATTTTCATGGTTGATCCTCCCCCGCAGTTCGAGGGTGGCAGCGTCGGAAACCAAAATTGTACCGGACGTGGTCACGGGATTAGTGAATCCGCTACCGTCCGAGCCATCGAGAACCGAAGTTGCGCCCGAAGCAATCTCGATGTGCCCGCCGTTGAAGGCTTGAAGCATACCGCCTATAATCGTCGCGCCGTTGAGAACGACCTGTGCGGTAGTGCCGTCGGCCCAGAGATTTCCGTAGTTGTGGATCGTCCCGTGCAATTCGAGCGTCGAATCCACTCCCGCGACCAGCTGACCGACGTTGCGGGACCCTCCGGGCGACGGATTCAGAAGTTCAAAATGGGCGCTTGTCAGCTCAAGAGTGCCCCCATTGTTGATCAGCGCGCCGGTGACGGTGAAATCGGTGTGCTGGCCATTGCCGACAATGCTGAGGAAATTGTCAGGCTCGAGATGCAATTCGGCGACTTTATTGTCGTCGCCATCCAGCGAGAGCAGGACATGCTGGTCGGAGCCCGCTGCGATGAAGACATGCTCGGCTGGCAACGGCGCACGGCCGAGGCTCCAGTTGCCGCTATCGTTCCAGTTCCCGCCGCCCGCACGGGTCCAGACGTCCCAATCCGGCTGCGGCTCGAAGAAGACCTGGATCGTCGCGGCTTCGCCGTCGATAGTCCCGTCATTGACGGTGACGGTGAAGGTCGGGCTCTCGGTATGCCAGCTTTGGAGCGTGGTGGATTCCAGCGCCGCGACATACTCGCTGGCGCTCGCCGCGCCTGAATAGACGATGGAGCCGCCGTTTTCAGTGTTGACGAACTCGACCGTGATACTCGGGCTGCCGCCATTGCCGAAGCCCATCGAATCGCCCAGCCGCCCAATCCAGGTCACGGTCATGCCGTGGATGGAATCGACGAAGTCGGTGTCGCTAATCGTGACACCGTTGAAAATATGATACGCCGCGCTGCCGGGTCCGAGCCAGATCTCGGCATTGACGCCTTCCCCCTCGCCGTTCAGGTCAATCACCGGCGCCTGATTGGGCCGCGGCGGCGTATCGGTGACCACGATGTCGGCGGTGTTGGAATGCGCGCTGAACGGCGTCGAACCGCCGGTGCCGATGAATTTGACATTGGCCGTGTTGCCGGCGGTGCCGCTGCTGCCATCCCAGGCGCGGAACACAATGCTGGGCTGGCCGCTGTAGCCGAGGGTCGGCGCGAAACGGACATAGTCTTCGGCGCCCAGCAACAAGGCCTGGCTATCGGTGGCGTCGAAAGCGGTCCAGCCTTCGCTGCCGTCGAGCCGGTATTCCCAGTGACCGTAAGTGCCGTCGACCGTGGAACCGACAATGGCAATCCCGCTACCGGGACCGTCGACATCGCTGACATCGCTGCCGAGCAGCGAGGCTACGGTCTGGCCTGCGTTATTCTCGTCGGATGCGTCGATCGGACTGAAGCTCAGGTTCTCATGGTCCGCCAGCACCGGCGCGTCGTTGACGCCGTGCACGGTGACGGTGATGTCCTGCGTGGTGCCGTCCGCCGACTTCACCGTCAGCGTGTCGGTGCGAACCTCGCCCGCGGCCAGAGCATCCACCCACGCGTGGACCAACGCATAGGTCCACTCGCCGGTGCCCGCGTCAAAGGTGAAGTTGCCGTAAGTGCCCACCAGTTCCGCCGCATCCGGAGCAATCGGCAGGAAATGGCTCTCGCCGCCGTCGACATCCTGCACCGTCAGCGTACCGCCATCGACGTCATGCGCGACTACATTGCCGGAGGCGTCGGTATAGCGGTCGTCTTCCGTCACCTCGCCGGTGATATCGCCGCCGATCAATGCCGCGTCATTGGTGCCGGTGATGGTGATATCGATGACCTGTTGCGTGCCGTCCGCCGACCGCACCGTCAGGGTATCGTGAACCACGTGCCCGCCACGCAGGCTGTCGGCGTATTCGTGGTTCAGCGTGTAGTTCCAGTGCCCGGACCCCGCATTGAAGTTGAAGTGGCCGTAGATCCCATCCAGCGCATCCAGATTGACCGGCAGAAAATAGCTCTGGCCGGCATCAAGGTCCTGCACTGTCAGTGAACCGCTGGTCGTCGTGCTGGTGTCTTCGACGACGCTGCCGCCGAACTGACCGCCGAACGTCGCCGCGTGGTTGACCGACATGGAGAAGGTGAAATTGTCTAAAGCGAAATGCTGACCGAGGCCGTTATATCCTCCGTTGCTACCCCCGGAGGACGAGAACACCAGATCCGTTATGCCCATAAAATCGAATTCGAACCATGTCGGCGCATCGCTGTCCACGACAACGGTTTGCTGATCCACCAGCACGCTGTGATCATAGGCAACGACCGTCACGCTCAGACCATCGTTCCATGCCCCGGTCAGGTAGGCGCCAATGAAGTTGAAAGTGGCTCCGCTGACTGACGCTGTCATCCCGAAACCGTTGAGCGCGACATTGGGACCCGACACCGTCCCGTGGGCGTATCCGGAAACCGGAGCGTAGTTGCTCGCATTCAGGTAGTAGAAGTTTGACCAGGTAAAACCTCCATACCCGTTCGGAATCGAACTTTCGGTGCCAGGCAGATCATCGAATGTCAGCGTGGTCGCGGCGGCCTGGCTGGCGACGTCAACCGTCGCCTCGAAGAAATCGGAATCGTGACCGCCATTGGCGGTGCCGCCGCCGTCGTTGAGCGTGAAGGTCACCGTCCGGTTGCCGGGAACCGCGCCCTGCTTGCCGTTCTCGAACCGGACCGCCTGCGCCAACGCTTGAACCGCCGCATCGTTGGCATTGTGGTTCAGGTTCACCGTCACGCTGTTGACGTTGCCATAGTTGCTCGCGAGATCGCCGATCGCGACGGCGTTGCTGGTGTCGCCATCGCCGTCGGCGTCGAACATGACAACATTGCCGCTGGCAATCGAAATGAACGCGTTATTGACGATCGACAGCGTATCGCCCTCGTTGCCACCCGCCGTCACCGTCGCCCTGAACCACCCGCCGTCGTAATTATCGCTGTCGACATCGCTTGCAAAAACCCCACTGGCGACGACGACCGCCGGGCCGCCCGCAACGTACTCCGCCGGACCGTGGCCGGTGAATTTCGGTGCGTCGTTGACGCTGGCGATGGTGAGGCTGGCCGTCGAACTCGCCGTCTTGTTGCCGTCCGAGACCGTGTAATTGAACACCACCGGGCCGTCGAAATCGGCGGCCGGCATGTAGGTCCAGTTGCCGTTTTCGTTATGATCCAGTTCCCCGCCGCCGCTGCGGATCGAGACATCGGTGATCGAGAGCAACGAAAGCGGCGTATCGATATCGCCGACACCGGCGAGCAGCGCCGCGGCCGTGATGGTGTAGGAGGTGTCTTCGGTGCCCTGCGCCAGCGCAACCGGCGCGGCACCGGGCGCGGCATCGACCACGGTAATGACGGGCTGCACGCCATTGTGAACGGTGACGTTGACGGGAATTGTCGTGGTGTTGCCGCCGGCGGTCAGCGTGATGACGAACTGCTGGCTCGAATCCTGGCCGTAGGCGAGGGAGTTGAAGTCGGATCGGGCCTCGTTGAAATTCCAGACGATGTTGCCGTTCGCATCGAACCCCGCGGTGAACCTGCCGGAATTGTCGGAAACGCTGATACCGAGCGTCCCGCTGCGATCGCCGGTTAACCCGATGACGCCTTGGGCATGCAGAATTGAAGGCGAGTTGGCGGTTTCGTTTATGATGGTATTGCGGCCCGAACTCGGGTCGCTGATGAAAATATCGCCGTCGCCGCCATCGGGATCGTTGGAGAAATTCGAGGCCCTGGTCCCGAACACGACGAACTTGCCGCCGGCGCTGATGGCCGCGCCAAGATTCGAATCGGCGTCGCCCGGGGTCCCGTCGGGACGGACCGAAATCAGTTTGTAGACCGGAGCGTGGGGATTGGTGAGGTCGACCGTATAGATGTCGGTGAAGGCGTTGGTGTCGCCGGACGTCAGGTGTGCGTCGCTGGCAAAGACGATGAAGTGGCCGTCCGGGCTGATCACCGGGTTATAACTTGCGCCCGCGACATTGGCGGTGTGGAAAATGACTTGGCCAGTGCTCAGATCGTACAGATAGATTTCCGAATGCCCGCCCGGCGCATCGCTTTGATAGGTGACGTAACGGCCGTCGGCGCTGAACGACGCCGCGCTGGTGCCGGCGTCGGTCGCGGTGCTGGCGATGTCGGTGACCGTTCCGGTCGTAACATCGTAGGTAAAGAGATGACCGGCGCCGCCGGCGGTTGCCCCGTCCGAGGTCCAGAACGCCATCACATGGCCGTCGGCGCTGATCGACGGCCTCCAGACCGTTCCCGTCGCGCCGGCCGCGGCCGCCGTAATGGTGCCCTGCAGATCGCCCTGCAGATTGTAGATGCCGATGCTGCTGCCGCCATGCTCGACAAGAATGGTGCTGCCGTCGCCGCTGATCGCCGGCGACCCTCCCGCCACCAATTGAAGCTGCTGATGATAGTGCGCCGCGTCGGACGGATCGGTGCCGTAGACGTACACGAACGTGTCGGCGCCGTTGGTCCCCTGATAGACAAGGTAGCGACCGTCCGAGCTGATGGTCTGCCCCGAATAGGCGAAACCGTCATTCTCGGGCGTAACCCGGATCGTGGTGTTGGTTTCGCGATCGTAGAAATAAATGACGCCATCGGGATCGTAGACCACGTTACCGGAAGCGCTCATGACCGGGCCAAAATGGTTCCCCGGGGCGGTCGAAATCTGCGGAACGGTCGACGGGTTGACGACAAACGGAAGCTGCGCGGACTGAACCACGACTTGCAGCGGAATCGGGTCCGCCTGAGGCGAGGACGATCCGCTTGGTCCGGGTCCGCCTGGCGGCGGCGTGAAATCAATCTGCACTACCGTTCCGCCGCCGGGAGCAGAGCCAGGAGCGCCGCTACCCGTCGGCGCCTGAAACACGGTCTGGGGTGAGTCAGCGGAGGTGCTGCCAAGGCTGGCATACTGCCGCGGATTGGCGTTGTTGTTTTCAGTGTGTTGCGGAAGGTTCGGATCGATTGCCTTCTGGATCTCGTAGAGGGTCAGCGCTTCCCGGAAAATATTGAATTCCTGCTGGACCTGGGCAGCCGTCTTGTTGCTCTCCTGGGCGATCACCTCGAAGTTGGCGATTGGCGTCAGTGTCAGCGAGGACCCGTTGCTGGTCACCGTCCCGATCAGGACTCCGCGGCTGTTGAAGACCTGAACCGAATGAACCAGACCGTCGCGCTGGTCGATCACCGAGATCGAGACCTTGCCGTCGACCGCGGAGATATCGAGAACCACCGCGGTGCCACGAATGCCCATGGTGGCGACCGGCGTGCCGACCTTCATGTCGCCGGTCTTGGCGACCTGACCGGCAACGAAGCTGGCCGCGCCCTGCACCAGCGTGAACAGCGACGAGTTCGAGGTGCTGCTGGCGTCGTAGGTCAGGTCGTTCAGCATCAGCCGCGCGCCGGCGCTGAGGTTGAAGGTGGTGCCGTCGATCATGACCAGACCGACGCTGGAGCTGCTGCCGGTCTGCACCACGTCGTTCTGCAGGACAGTGTCGCCATTGTTGAGCGTGATGGTGACGCCGTTGCGAACGACGCTGGCGCTGCCGGTCATCTTGACGACGTGGCCGACCACCTTGGCGGCAGCCGCCGCGGCAGTGCCCGCGGCCTGGGCATATTGAACGTGCCCGGTCAGAGCCTCGATGACATGGAGATCGAGCGGCGCGCCATCCGGCGAGAGCAGCACGGGACGCGTGTCGCTGTGAAAATAGTTCGGCACCACCACGCGATGCATTTGATCCGAAACGATCAGGTCGGCGCCCGATCGCGAATAGTCGCCGGAAAACAACAGATGCGCGTCAGGAATGGTGACGCTGTCGACGCCGCTCTGGTGTCCCAGCGCGTCGATCTTGAGGCCGGCACTGGAAAAATGATCCGGCGTGCCCGATCCAAATTTGCCGGCGTAATTCAATGCGCCACCGTAAATGGTTAATATTTAACGAATACTGCCTATGGAACCGTACTTACCACTGGGCAGCACAATGCGAAACCATCTCGAGCTTGAACGAACCTCATTCGGGGGGACCGCCATGCCGGGTCTGCTCTTCCTAGGCATCGAAGGTCGAAGTATTCGCCGGGACGTTCGTAAATGCATCCGGTTAGAGACAACGATCAACGGCACTTTCTGCGTAGTTTGATGTATAGAATGCAGGCCCGATCTTGTTTCGACCTTCTCCCGAACCGTCTGGCGGGAATACTGCGTCACTTCCCCAGCAAAGATTGTGATCCAGCTTACATTAGCGCGAGATTTTCTGCGGATTAGCCATGTCCGGTGGAAGACCTGTCCGCACCACTTCTGAATGTCCTTCCCGGCCCTTGCCCGGAGTTTTTCGAGCCACGAGGGCCGATCCATAAAATTTTACGCAAACCGGCGAGACCGGTTTCAGCCTGTTTCACGCTTTCCGGCCCGCCGGGACCGGTTTTAAGCCAAATAAAATCTCCCCCGCCCATCCTCACCAGCGAAACGATCCGGTCACGAGCGGGCTAACGAGCCTCGCCGATGCCCGGACATGGGGCGTCAGATGAGGATATCGGGTCATTCGCGCGCGTTGCGCGCCGTCATACTTGCCGTGCTTGCCCTGGCCTGGTTCGGACCAGCGACAGAGTTGTCGGCGGGAACGCTGAATGCGTCGGCCGCTCCGGATCCGGTCGAACGATCCGTCGAGCCGTTCGGGCTGTTTACATCGCATCTCACCGGCGGCGGGCTGCTGGCGAAGTGGCAGGGCGTCCAGCGCCGCCTCGACGACGAGATGGTGCAGCTCGCGCTGTGCGAAGGCGATCCTGATCGCTGCGCCTCGCCGGCGGCGCTGCAATTTCTGGCCATCGTCGACATCGCCAGGGCCCGCGACGGCCGCGCCCGCCTCGGCGAAATCAATCGCGCCATCAACCTCGCCATCCGCCCAATGGGCGATCTCGAACAATATGGCGAGATCGACCTGTGGAGCTCGCCGCTGGCGACGCTGACCCGCGGCGCCGGAGATTGCGAAGACTACGCCATCGCCAAGTTCGTTGCGTTGCAGCGGGCCGGCGTTTCATCCGACGATTTGCGCATCGTGATCATGCGCGACACCCTCCGCGGCGAGGATCACGCCGTTGCCGCGGCAAGGCTGGATGGACAATGGCTGACGCTGGACAATCGCCGCATGGCGATGGTCGAGGACGCCCAGGTCAGAAACTACCGGCCAACCTTCGTCATCGATCGCGACGGCGTCAAACGCTACGAGGAGGCGCCGATGCCTGTGCTCAGGGATCGCAACCTGGTTTCGCAGGCGATCAGCCATTCCGGAATCCAGACCTCGCCGATGTGAATCCGGCTGCGAATCGCCTCGTCGCATCACATCGATGCAATTTGAACCGTCGTTCGATATTGCAGTGCGTTCGGCGCGCATGGCATTTCCTTTGGCGGAAATTGTGGCGAGACGAATTTTCTCTTTTTGCGGCTCCGCTCTACCTACGATTGACGCCGCCCTTGACTCGGTTACCATCCCAACAGATCCGCTAGAGATCGTTGGGAGGTGAATATGACAGCTTTGCCGCGCGTCGTTTTTGCTCGCCGGTTTTTCCGCAAGACCCACATCAAGCATATCGCGCTGGCCGCTGGCCTCGCCCTTCTCGCCCCGCCCGGCGCCAACGCCCAGACATCAGAACAACTGGTCAAGGGCGCGACCGACACCGGCAACGTCCTGAATTACGGCATGGGCTACAATCTGCAGCGGTTCAGTCCGCTCACCCAAATCAACAAGAACAACGCGGGGAATCTGGTGCCGGTGTGGAATTACAGCCTGGCCGACGACCGGGCCGAGGAATCGCAGCCGATCGTCTACCAGGGCGTCCTCTACGTCACCACCCACAGCGCCACGATGGCGGTCGACGTCAAGACCGGCAAGCAGATCTGGAAAACCAAGGTCGAGTATCCGCCGGAGACGCCGCGGATCGTGTGCTGCGGCATCATCAACCGCGGCGTGGCGATCCACGACGGCAAGCTGTTCCGCACCACACTCGACGCCCACGTCATCGCGCTCGACGCCAAGACCGGCAAGGAACTCTGGCGCCAGAAGGCGGCCGACATCAAGGAGGGCTACTCGATGACGGTGGCGCCGCTGGTCGCCGACGGCGTCGTGCTGACCGGCATCTCCGGCGCCGAGTTCGGCACCAGGGGCTTCATCGATGGATGGGATCCCGCGACCGGCAAGCATCTGTGGCGGACCCATACGGTCCCCAGCCCCGAAGAAGCCGGCGGCGAGACCTGGAAGGGCGATACCTGGAAACTCGGCGGCGGATCGACATGGATCACCGGCTCCTACGATCCGGAGCTGAACACGGTCTATTGGGGTGTCGGCAATCCCGGGCCCTTCAACGCGGCGGTGCGCCCCGGCGACAACCTCTACACCTGCGCGGTGCTCGCGCTGGAGCCGAAGACCGGCAAGATCAAATGGCACTATCAGTTCTCGCCGAACAATCCGTTCGACTATGACGCGGTCGCGGAGATGGTGCTCGCCGACATCAATGTCGAGGGCAAGCCGACCAAGGTCCTGATGGACGCCAACCGCAACGGTTTCTTCTATGTGCTCGACCGCACCAACGGCAAACTGCTGGCGGCCAATCCCTATGTGAAGGTCAACTGGGCCAGCGGCATCGACATGAAGAGCGGCCGTCCGGTCGAGACCGACGTCAGCAAGGACGCCCGCGAAGGCAAGAAAGTCGTGGTGTATCCCTCGATCCTCGGCGGCAAGAACTGGGAGCCGATGTCGTTCAGTCCGCAGACCGGCCTCGCCTACGCCAACACGCTGTCGTTCGGCGGCCGCTACAAGTCCGAGCCCGCGACCTACAAGGCCGGTGAGTGGTATCTCGGCATGGACCTGACCGATTTGTGGGAATGGCCGGCCGCTGGCGAGCCGCGCGGCCACCTCAGGGCGATCGACCCCCTGACCGGAAAGTCCAAGTGGGAAGTGGGAAGCGCCATCCCGCGTTTCTCCGGTGTGCTGTCGACCGCCGGCGGCGTCGTATTCTCCGGCCAATTGACCGGCGAGTTCGAAGCCTTCGACGCCAATGACGGCAAGAAGCTGTGGCAGTTCCAGACCGGCTCGGGCATCGAAGGGCAGCCGGTGACATGGCAGCAGGATGGCGTCCAGTACGTCGCCATCACCAGCGGTTATGGCGGCGTCTATTCCCTGTTCGCGGGCGACGAGCGGCTGGCCAGCGTGCCCACCGGCGGATCGCTCTGGGTGTTCGCCGTGAAGCAGTAGAGCCGCGCGTGATCAGGCGATCCTGCTTCTGGACGGCGGCGTGTTTCGCCGCCGTCACCATGACGGCCAGCGCGCAGACACCGACACCCGCCGCGATACCGCAACCGGCTGCCGGCGTCGATCAGGCCGGGATCGACCAGGGCAAGGTCACCTATGCGCAGAAATGCCAGCACTGCCATGGCCCCAACATGGTCACCGGCGGCAACATCGCGCCCGATCTGCGACGGTTTCCGGATGACAGAGAGCGCTTCTTCACCACGGTGAAGCTCGGCAAGAACAACAAAATGCCGCCCTGGGGCGACCTTCTGAACGACGAGCAGATCGCGAAACTGTGGGCCTTCGCCATCAGCCGGAGGACACCATGAGAGCCTGGCTGACGGCATCTGCGCTAGCCATGGCAATGGCGATCACTGCGCTGCCGGCGCGTGCCGATGGCGAGCCGCTAAAAGTCTGCCTCGACGAGAATCTGCCGCCACTGTCGGCGCACCGCAAAGGCGCGCCCGACTCCGGCTTCGACCTCGCGCTGGCCGAGGCGGTCGCCGCAAAACTCGGCAGGCCGCTGCAGATCCAGTGGTTCGGCAGCAAGCTCGACGAGGATTCCAGCCCGGCGCTGGAAGCCAATGCGCTGCTCTCCGACGGCCGCTGCGCGCTGGTCGGCAGCTATGCCCTGACCCAGGATTCGCTCGTCGTGCCCGGCGTCAAAACCGCAAAGCTGCCGGATTACGAAGGCCGCAGCAGCGCCGATCGCCGCCGTCGCGTCGCACTGGGCGTGCTGGCGCCGAGCCAGCCTTACATCCATGCGCCGCTCACCGTCATCCTCGGACCGAAGGCGCGCGACCGCCGCATTGGCGGTATCGCCGATCTCACCGGGCTGCGCCTCGCGATCGAGAGCGGGACGCTGGGCGACGCCATTCTGATGACGTTCGACAACGGGCGGCTGATCGACAGCATCACGCATCTGGTGCCCGGCCGGCACGACCTGCTGGGCGCGCTTGAGGGCGGCGACTTCGACGCCACACTGCTCGACCTGCGCCGGTTCGACGCCTACCGCGCCACCCATCCCGACACAAAACTGGCCGCTTCCGGATATTACTATCCAGTCGGCGCCAACAGGGGCTATGTCGGGCTCGAGAGCGACATGGCGCTGATCGCCTCAGTCAACAAGGCGCTGACCGAGCTGCAGGCGGCGGGCACCCTGGCGACACTCGCGAAGGCCACCGGCCTCACCTATTTGCCGCCGCGCGAGCCAGCGATCCTCGGCGACATCTGGCTGAAGATTTTTGGGAAGTGACGGGCCCGCTGTGATGGTGAGCGCAGCGATCCATGGCCGCAACGACGAGGAATTGAGTGGCGCCGCTGCTCGCGACAACGGCGTTCCGCTTCGGTAAAACCGGGCAAAAATCAAAAGGGCTGCGCGAGATCGTCGCGCAGCCCTTCATCGTTAATGCAAGACTACCTCAGAACATCAACCCGTCCTTCACCAGTACCCAACGGCCCTTCTTGATCTCCTGGACCTGGGTGATGGTGTTGGCGAGGTGATCGGTCTTGGAGAATTTGGTCGGCGGCGAGCTGAAAATGTCGAGGAACTTGTCACCGGACTCCAGCGAGTCGAGCATTTTCTGACCGGTCAGATCCTTGCCGGCCTTGTTGACGTAATGCGCGAAGGTCATGATCGCATTGTAGCCGATGATGGCCTGGGTGTTGGCGTCGGTGTCGAACATCTTCTTGTAGTTGGCGAGCCATTCCTTCACTTTTCCCTTCGCAGTGTCTTCGTAGGGAATTTCGAAGCCCGAAGCGGCGTAGAGCCCTTCCACCGCTTCCTTGCCGAGCGCCGGCACTTCCAGCACGTTGGTGGGCGTGGCGCCGAGGAAGGTCACGTTCCATCCCAACTTCTTGGCCTCGCTCATCGCACCGATGGTTTCGCGGATCACGGTGCCGAGCACGACCAGATCGCAGTCGTCAGATTTCATCTTGGCGACCTGCGCGCTGAAGTCGGATACGCCGCGCTTGTAGCTGGTCACCGATGCCGGCGTCACCTTCATCGCCGCCAACTGCTGGGAGAAGCCATCGAGCACGTTTTTGCCGTACTCATCGTCCTGGTGCATGATGCAGGGCTTCTTGAAGTTTTTCGCCTCCATCATGTATTTGACCGCGGCGCGCGTGCTCTCCACATAGGGCAGCAAGTTGTTGAACTTCAGCCGTTCCTGCGGCTTGGCCGGATCGAACTTGAAGGTGAATTCGGCCGCGGTCAGCGGAAACAGCTGCAATATCCCGGCGTCGAACAGAATGTCCTGCGCGGCGAGTACGGTCGGCGAGCCCATCGGGCCGATCATCGCGAAGATCTTGTCGCGTTCGACCATCTTCTGCGACGCCAGCACCGCTTTCTTCGGATCGTAGCCGTTGTCCTCGAGGATCATCTTCAGCTTGCGACCGTTGATGCCGCCGGCGGCGTTGATTTCCTCGACCGCCATCTTCATGCCGTTGGAAACCGGGACGCCCCAGACCTTGATCGGTCCGGACAGGTCCTGGTGGGTACCGATGACGATCTCGGTCGCCGAGATGCCTTGATTGGTGACCTTGGTCTGGGCCGAGGCCGGCAGATGGGTCAGCGCGAGGGCGCCCACCGCAAGGCCCAGCGCCTTGAACGATTTCGACATTGCAGTCTCCTCTTCGTTTGGCCCGTGTTGAGCGAAGGGTGGGGCCTTCTCAATCCTTCGCCGCTTTCAATAGATTTCCGCTCACGCCACCGCGCGCTCTCCGCCATACATGGCATCGATCTGGCTGGCGTAACGCTTGTTCACGAAACTGCGCTTCAACTTCATGGTCGGCGTCAGTTCTTCATCCTCGGGCGTCAGCTGGCGCTCGATCAGATAGAACTTCTTGATGGTTTCGACTCGCGCGAAATTGACGTTGACCGTCTCGATCTCGCGCTGGATCAGTTCCTGGATTTCCGCCGCCCGACACAGGCTGGCATAATTGGTGAAGGGAATGTCGTGGTCCTGGGCGAATTTCTCGACATTCTCCTGGTCGATCATGACGAGACACGTCAGATAGGGCCGCTTGTCGCCGATCACGACGGTGTCGGAAATGTAGGGCGAGAATTTGAGCTGGTTCTCGATCTCCGAGGGCGTGATATTCTTGCCGCCCGAGGTAATGATGATGTCCTTCATCCGGTCGGTGATCTTGACGAACCCCTCATTGTCGATCGAGCCGACGTCGCCGGTATGCAGCCATCCCCTGGCGTCGATGGTCTCAGCGGTCTTCTCCGGCTGATTGAGATAGCCCATAAACAGGTAATCGCCCTTGATCAGGATCTCGCCTTCCGGCGAGATCGCCACCTCCCCCCATGGCGCGGCCTTGCCGACCGAGCCGAGCTTGACGCGATCCGGTGGCATCACGGTGGCAACGCCGCAATTTTCAGTCTGGCCATAGACTTCGCGCATGTCGACGCCGAGTGCCAGATACCAGCGGATCAGTTCCGGCGCGATCGGCGCCGCGCCGGTGAATGCCAGCCGGCAGCGGTCCAGTCCGAGCATGCGGCGGATGTTGCGGAATACCAGCCAGTAGGCGGCCTGATTGGCGAGACGCAACGGCATTGGAGCCGGATCGCCCTGCAGTTTGTATTCGGTCAGGCGATAGCCCAGCGCCAGCGCGTGGCGGTACATCCAGTTCTGAAACGGGGTCGCGTCCTTCAGCGCGATCGTGACGCCGGAATAGAATTTTTCCCAGACCCGCGGTACCGCCAGAAACGCAGTAGGCTGCACTTCGCGCAGATTGTCAGGCACCGTTTCCGGACTCTCGGCGAAATTCATCACCGATCCCAGCGCCAGCGAGATATAGTAGCCGCCGATCCGCTCGGCGACGTGGCACAGCGGCAGGAACACCAACCGCTCCTCGCTGTCGGTCGACGGAAACAGGTCGTTGGCATGGCGCATCTGATGCGTCACGCCGCGGTTGGAATGCATGGCGCCCTTGGGCGGGCCGGTGGTGCCGGAGGTGTAGACCAGGATGGCGAGGTCGTCGGCGCCGCGGCTTCCGATCATCTCGTCCCACAGCTTTTCCCGGCCCTGGATGTGATTGCTGCCCAGCGCCACGAACTCGGCGAGCGACATCACCATCGGATCGTTGAAGCCGCTGAGGCCCTCCATGTCGAACACGACGATCTTCTCAAGTGTCGGGCAGCGCGCCCGGCACGACAGAACCTTGTCGAGCTGCTCCTCGTCCTCGGCGAAGATCACCTTGGTCGAGGAATCGTTGACCAGATATTCGACCTGCACGGCAGAATCGGTCGGATAAATACCGCTGGAAACCCCGCCGGCACACAGAATGCCCATATCGGCAAACACCCATTCCGGCACAGCATTGGCGACGATCGAGGCGACGTCGCCCGGCCGGAAGCCGATGGCGTGCAGTCCGTAGGCGATCTCCTTGGATATCTGCTGCCACTGCCGCCAGCTGGTGGGCTGCCAGATGCCGAACTTCTTCTCGCGGATCGCAGGCTTGTCGCCGCGCGTTTCCACCGCCAGCAGGAAGCTCCTCGCGATCGTGTCCGCCACAGTCAACACTGCGGGTCTGGCCATACTTCGTTCCCTCCGCCTCTCAGCCCTGCCTATGGATGCCGGCCTTGACAGCCGGTCTTTTCCGCAAACAGGACCCGTATTTAGCCCCAAGTCCTTCTCAACGCCACGTTTTCTTCTTTTTCCAGCGCCGCTCGCCCCGCGCGCCCTCTTCCTTGGCGCCGAGATAGAATTCCTGGATATCCTTGGAATGCATCAGCCGTTCGCAGCTGTCGTTCATGACGACGCGGCCGATTTCCAGCACGTAGCCGTAATGCGCGGTTTCCAGCGCGATCTTGGCATTTTGTTCGACCAGCAGGATCGACATGCCCTGCTCTTCGTTGACGCGCTTGATAATCGTGAAGATCTCCTTGACCAGGATCGGCGACAGGCCCAGCGACGGCTCGTCGAGCAGCAGCAGAGTCGGCCGATTCATCAACGCCCGCCCGATCGCCAGCATCTGCTGTTCACCGCCCGAAAGCTGCCCGGCCGGCTGGTCGATCCGTTCCCGCAACCGCGGAAAATAGCCGTAGACCAGTTCCAGGTCGCCGGCGACGGCGTCGCGATCCTTGCGCGGATAGGCACCCATCATCAGGTTCTCGCGCACGTTCAGGAACGGAAACACCTCGCGTCCCTCCGGCACGTGGCTGAGGCCGAGCCTCACGATCTTGTCGGCCTCCATGCGCTGGATCGGCTTGCCGAGGAATTCGATCGAGCCTTTCTGCGGATCGAGAATGCCGGAAATGGTCTTCAGAACCGTGGTCTTGCCGGCGCCGTTGGCGCCAAGCAGGGTCACGATTTTTCCACGCGGCACCTCGATGCTGATGCCGCGGATGGCCATGATCGGCCCGTAATAGCTCTCGATGTTACTGAGCTTGAGGATGATGTCGGGAGCGCTCATGGCTTCATCCTCTAGGCGCCGAGATAGGCGGCGACGACGTCGGGATGACGCTGCACCTCGGCCGGCGATCCCATCGCCAGCACCTTGCCGTAGTTCAGCGCGATCACGCGGTCTGAGACGCGGTTCACCAGCGACATGTCGTGCTCGACCATCAGCACGGTGATGCCAAGTTCGGTCCTCATGTCGCGGATCCAGAACGACATGTCGTCGGTCTCCTCGACATTCAGCCCCGACGACGGCTCATCGAGCAGGATCAGCTTCGGTTCGGTGCACAGCGCCCGCGCCAGCTCGATCACCTTGCGCACGCCATAGGGCAGCCCCGAGATCAGTTTGTCGCGATAAGGCTCCAGATCGAGGAATTCGATCACCTGCTCGACGTGGCGACGATGGATCTTCTCGTTGCTGCGCACGCTCGGCAGAAACAGCAGTTCCTGCCAGAGCCGGGTGGTGGAATGGCGGTGCCGGCCGACCAGCAGGTTGCTCAACACGGTGGCGTTCTCGAACAGCTCGATGTTCTGGAAAGTGCGGGCGATGCCGAGCTTGGCGATATCGAAGGAGGGTTCCTCCGTGATGTCCTGATCCTCGAAAAAGATCCGGCCCGAGGTCGGGTTGTAGATGCGCGAAACCAGGTTGAAGATCGAGCTCTTGCCGGCGCCGTTAGGACCGATGATCGAAAGGATCTCGCCCTTCTCCACGGCGAAGCTGACTTCATCGACGGCCTTCAGCCCGCCGAAATGGAGCGACAGGTTCTCGGCGCGAAAATAACTCATCGGTTACGCTCTGATTTGACGTAGATTTTCTGCCGCTTGAAGGTAGCGCGCTTGTAGAGCGGAAACAGCTGGAAGAAGAGCTTGATCTTGAGCCAGCGCCCGTAAATGCCGAGCGGTTCGAACAGCACGAACAGCACGATAATGACGCCGTAGATCGCGCCTTTCAGTCCGTTGGCGGAAGCGACCGCGGCGATGTTGCTCTTGATGTCCGCCGCAGCCTCCGCGCCCGCGCCCAGTGTCGCGGCGACGCCGGCGATCATGCCGGGCACGTCGTCCTTGAGGTAGGTCAGGAACGGATCGAGCATGACGACGAAGATCGCGCCCAGCACCGCCCCGTGCAGGCTGAACGAGCCGCCGATCAGGATCACGATGATGAACTCGATCGAGAGCTGCAGCGTGAACATTTCCGGGCTGATGAAGGACAGCTTGTGGGCGAACAGGACACCGGCAAATCCGGTGATCGCCGCCGAGATCGCAAACGACTTGACCTTGTAGAGCGATACGTTGACGCCCATGCTGCGGGCCGCGGTCTCGCTGTCGCGGATCGCGACGAAGGCGCGGCCGGTCGGCGAGCGCAGCAGATTGAGCGTGCCGACGATGGTCAGGATCAGCACGCCGAGGCACAGGTAATAGAATGCCGGGCTGTCGCGCGACACGGTGATGTCCAGAAGGTGGATGGTCTTGATCCGCATGCCCTCGTTGCCGTGGGTCACGCTTTCCCAGCGCGCCAGGATTTCCTCGACGATGAAGGCGAAGGAAATCGTCGCGATCACGAGATAAATGCCCTGCAGCCGCAGCGCCGGGAACCCGACCATCGCGCCGATCACGCCGGTCAACAGTCCGGCGGCGAG
Organism: Hyphomicrobiales bacterium; assembly: GCA_038212905.1. Classification (GTDB taxonomy): domain Bacteria; phylum Pseudomonadota; class Alphaproteobacteria; order Rhizobiales; family Xanthobacteraceae; genus Bradyrhizobium. The sequence continues at coordinate 1,160 of JBBQUA010000006.1, read as the reverse complement.
GAAGTACACCGGGAATGGCACATTGAATTGCTGCAGATATCCCGCGGTATAGGCACCGATGGCGAGAAAGGCGGCGTGACCGAGCGACGCCTGTCCGGTGAATCCGGTCAGGATCATCAGCCCGACGCCGACGATGGCGTAGATGCAGACGAAAACCAGCTGGCTGACGATATAGCTGGAGAGAACGAACGGCGCGATAATGAGGACAGCAAGCAGCAGGCCGTAGGTGACGATATAGCCCGAGTGCGGAAACAGCCGTATGTCGTCTTCGTAGTCGGTCTTGAACATGAAACGCATGGCTGTACCCCTAGACCTTCTTGCGCATGTGAACGCCAAACAGGCCTTCGGGCTTGAGCAGCAATACCGCCAGCAGAACGAGGTAGGGCGCGACGTCCTTCCATCCCTGCACCAGATAGAAGCCGGCCATGCTTTCGATCACGCCGATCAGCACGCCGCCCACCACGGCGCCGGGTATCGAGCCGAAGCCGCCGAGCACGGCGGCGGGGAATGCCTTCAGCCCCAGCACCAGGCCGACGTTGGAATGAATGAAGGTGATCGGCGCCAGCAGCACGCCGGCGCAGGTCGCTACCGCGGCGCTGATCGCCCAGACGATCGACACCACACGCTTGACCGGGATGCCCATGTAATAGGCCGCCAGCATGTTCTCCGAACTGGCCCGCATGGCGGTGCCGAGCGTGGTCTTGTTGAAGAACAGGTATAGCAGCGCACAAAGAATGACGGTCGCCGCGATGACCGAGAGCTTGTCATAGGCCAGCACCAGTTCGCCGATCCTGAGCACGCCGCGGCTGAACGGCGTTTCGATCTTGAAATCGTCGGTGCCCCAGACCATGCCCACGATCGAGCGCAGGAAATAGCCGAGCCCGATCGTGGCCATGATGATGGAGAATTGGGGATAACCGAGGATCGGGCGGACCACCACGCGTTCGGCAACCATGCCGAACATCGCCATCGCCACCACCGCGAGGGCGAAGCCGATCCAGTAATTGAGCCCGAGGAGACCGATGAAGGTGAAGGCGAAGAACCCGCCCAGCATCATCAGGTCGCCCTGCGCAAAGTTCACGACCTCGGTCGCCTTGTATACCAAGACGAAGCCGAGCGCGATGAGGCCGTAAACGCAGCCGAGCGCAATGCCGCTCACC
>JBBQUA010000005.1:0-56415 GCA_038212905.1 Hyphomicrobiales bacterium | reverse complement strand
TGAATCGGTGAAAAACGTATCGCCGGCACGCCAGTAGATCGCGACGAACCACGGCAGCACCAGAACCAGCATCCACATCAGGCCCCAGACCGGACGCAGCCGCCACAGCCAGGTCGCCGACCGGTCGAGGATCGCCAGCGTGGCCACCGTGAGCACGACGAACAGCAGGATCAGCGGTCCCTTGAGCAGGATGCCGGCGGCCAGCGCGGTCCAGAAGATCGCCGGCCACGACCATGGCGGCCGCACCGGGTCCTCGCCGCGCTGCCACGACAAATAGACCCGCGCCATCGCGCCCATCGCCGCGACCACCGTCAGCAGCAGCATGGCATCGGTCTTCGCCAGCCGCGCCTCGACGCCGAGCAGCACCGAACTCGCCATGATCAGCCCGGCCAGGATGGCGCCGCGCCGGGTCACGAACGCCAGCGCCGTCCAGTAGGTCAGCAGCACCGCGCCGATCGCGCCGATCAGCGAGGGAATGCGGTACAGCCAGATGCGAATCTCCGCCCGCGGCAGGCCCAGCGCCGTGGCTGTCTCGACCACAGCCGACTGCATCCAGTAGATGCCGACCGGCTTCTTGTAGCGGACATCGTCCTGGAAGCGGATATCGATGAAATCTCCGCTCTCGACCATCTGCTTGGTCGCCTGCGCGAACCGCGCTTCGTCGCGATCGATCGGCGGAATATTGAAAAAGCCCGGCAAAAACAGCACGAGGCCGCAGGCGAGCAGGAACAGCGCCGCCCTGGCGTGGCTGGCCGCCGCGAGGTCAAGCAGGCCGGCAAGCCGGCTGCCCGGGTTGACCCGGTTCTTCGGCTCGCGCGGCTCTCCAAATCGGGGACGGGCGTAGGTCTCGACCATTGGTTCCGCTTACGCCGAAACCGCTATTCGGACAACCGGTTAGGCGCCCTTTATTGAATTCGGATGACAACTGTGTCCGCGGCGCCCACCGCGTCGATCACGGTCAGCCGGGCAAAGCCCGGACCGGGTGGTTCGACCAGCCGCTGGCGCCGGCCGTCGATTTCACCCACCGACACGCCGTTCACCAGCATGGTGAGCGGCAGCACGCCGCCGGCGATCTTGACCGGCATCGCGGAGAACTGCCCCCCATTGCCGCGATCGACGTCGATCCGCGAGCCATTGAGCGGAAACTGGATGCGCGGCGCCTGCTCCGCGCCGGTGCGGACCAGTTCCCCGGCCGGCCGGAACCGGCGTAGCGGCAACGGCAGCTTGGCATTGCTGGCCATCAACACGCCCTTCGGCGGCTTCGCCAGCGCCGCCGGCAGCTTGCCGGTGCGGGCGAAGGCATCGAACAGGATGGGGGCCGCGGCGGTGCGCCCGACCAGCCCCGGCACCGGCGCGCCATCGGGGCGCCCGACCCAGACCCCGACCGTGAGGCGGCCGTCGAAGCCGACCGACCAAGCGTCGCGGTAGCCGTAGCTGGTGCCGGTCTTGAACGCGATCCGGTTGTGCGCGGCGTTTTCCGGCGGAGGTGTGCCGATCAGCACATTGCCGACCTGCCACGCCGCGACGGGGTCCATCAGCCGCATATTATCGCGCGCGTCGTCGGTTGCCCTGACGATCTCGCGCAGCGGCCTTGTGTTGCCGAGCCGCGCCAGTCCGCAATAGAGCTGTACCAGATCCTGCAGCGTGACGCCGACGCCGCCGAGGCCCATCGCGAGGCCCGGCGCCTCGTCCTTCGGCAACACCAGATTGACGCCCGCCTGCTTCAGCCGCGACGACAGCCGGCTGGAGCCGACGCGATCGAGCAGCGCGATCGCCGGCACGTTGAGGGACAGTTGCAGCGCCTTGCGCACCGGCACCGTGCCCTGAAACGTCATGTCGAAATTTTCCGGCGCGTAAGAGCCAAAACGGATCGGCCGGTCGTCGATCAGGCTTTCCGGATGAACAAAACCGTCCTCGAACGCGAGGCCGTAGATGAATGGTTTCAGGGTCGATCCCGGCGAGCGCACGGCACGGGTCATATCGACCTGACCGGCGCGGCGGTCGTCGAAATAGTCGGGCGAGCCGACATGCGCGAGTACGTCGCCGCTCTCATTGTCGACCGCGACAATTGCCACCGAAACGTTTGCGCCCAGCGCGGCCGCGCGGTCGCGCGCCAACGATTCCAGCACCTTCTGCAGCCCGGAATCCAGCGTCAGCTTGATGACCGGCGTGTCTTTCACCGTAGCCAGCGCCTGATCGGCGGAATGCGGTGCCAGGATGGGCATCGGCTTGCGCAGCCGCGGCACCGCGACGGCCTTGGCCTGAACCGCGTCCTCGCTCAGGACGCCGCCGTCCTCGACCATGCGATCGAGCACCCGGTCGCGCGCGATCCGCGCGATCTCCGGATGACGATCGAGCCGGCGGGTTTCCGGCGATTGCGGCAACGCCACCAGCACAGCCGATTCCGCCAGCGACAGCCGCTTCGGCTCCTTGCCGAAATAGGCGATCGAAGCCGCGCGAATGCCCTCAAGATTGCCGCCGAACGGCGCCAGCGCCAGGTAGAGATCGAGAATCTGGTCCTTGCTCAATTGCCGCTCAAGCTGGATCGCGCGCACCATCTGGCGCAATTTGGCTGCCAGCGACCGCTCGCGCCGCGGCTCCATCAATCGCGCCAGTTGCATCGTGATGGTCGAGCCGCCGGAAACGATGCGACCGCTGGACACGAGCTGCCACGCGGCGCGACCCAGTGCCTGCGGATCGACGCCGTGGTGGGAATAAAACCGCCGATCCTCGTAAGCCAGCAGCAGCTTCAAATAGGAGGGATCCACGCCGGTCTGCGCGTCGACCGGCAGCCGCCAGCGGCCATCCGCCATCGCATAGGCACGCAAAAGCCTGCCGTTGCGGTCGACGATGGTGGTGGAGATTTGGCGGGCTTGATCGAAAGGTAAGGGACCGAGCGAGACGACCCAAGCTGCCAATGCGCCGGTTGCTAGAACGGCACCGAGTGCAGCAGCGGCGGCAACGCGACGGAAGCTACGCTTCCTACCGCCATCATGGCCGGGCTTAACCCGGCCATCCCCGTCTCGGTTGTTGCCCGATGCACTCATTTCGCCGGACGCACCTCAACTGTGCCAGTGCCGGTGCGGCCATAGCGCGAGGGATTATACATGTCCTCGACATAGGCCTGCGGCAGCACGTATTTGCCGGGCGATACCGCGCGCACCACATAGGCCACCGTAAACACCGCAGCATCGTCGCTGGCCCGATCGATCGCCGCCGTGAAGCGGTCGTCGCGGAACTCGGTATTCTCTGGCTCCTCGCCGTCCTCGATCCAGGCCAGCGTGCCGGTATCACCTGACGAAACCAGACGCGGATTGTCGATCTCGAGGCCGGCCGGGAGAAAATCCGACACCATGATGTGACCGTGTTCCGGTTTGGCTTCCGTGATCTTCAGCACCACCGCAAAACGGTCGTTCTGCTTCGCCTTGGACACATCCGCCGGCTTGCCGTCGAGCGTGAAATAATTGCGCTCGATCTTGAAACCGTTCGAGGCCGCAGGCTCCGGCGTGACGGGCGAACCGGACACCGAGACCACCGCCTGTACCGGCGCATCGCCGGTGTTGGTGATCTTGATCGGCTGGCCCACCATTTCCGCGGCCTTGTAGCTGCGATATAGCGCAGTCTTGACCGGCGCGCCGTTGACATCGAGCGTCAGCGTCTCCTTGGCGAGCGCGCGCGCCGCCAGCACCAGCCAGGCATTTTCCTGGGTCGAGGTGTATGGCGTGAGCCCCCGCGCCGCTTCGACACGCTGGACGGCTTGAGTCAGCGTCGACCGCGGCGCATTGCCTTCGCTCGCCAGCGAGACCAGGGCCGCGGCATCGCGCAAGGCGCTGCCGTAATCGACCCGGCCGAATTCCAGCACCGGCTTCGGCGCCAGGCTTTCGGCCGCTGCGGCATAGACCCGCTCCGCCCTGCCCTTGTCGCCGACCAGCGCCAGCGCCGCCGCCAGCTGCGACTTGGCGATTGGCGTCGCCAGATTGCCGAGCTTGGTGTCGGCGAGATAGCGCAGGTCGCCGATCGGCGCCGCACCGTTGCGGGCGAGCACATAGAGGCCGTAGGCCAGATCGCGGCCGCCGTCCTTTTCCGGCTCGTTGGCGTTCACCACCGAGTTGCGGATGCGCTCGAGCGCGCTCTTGAACAGCACATCCGGCACCGCAAATCCCTTTTCGCGGGCGCGGGTCAGGAAGTCCGTGACGTAAGCGTCGAGCCAGGAATCGTCGCCGCCGGCCGACCACAGTCCGAACGAGCCGTTCGAGCCCTGCCGCGCCAGCAGCCGGTCGATCGCATCCCGGATACGCTGGTCGACCGCAGTATCCATCGCGAGATGTGCGCCCGCCGCCAGATCGTTGACATAGAGCAGCGGCATGGCGCGGCTGGTGATTTGCTCCGAACAACCGTGCGGATAACGGTCGAGCGCCTTCAGGATCGTCGCGGCGTCGAGCGCGGTGGACAGGCTGACCGACAGCGAGACGCCGCCGGTGCCCTGCACCAGATCCGAGAACATGTCCGACGTCAGCGTCAGACTCTCGCCTTTGGCCAGGGTCCGGATCGAGCGGCGCGCCAGGATCTGCGTCGCCGCCTTGACGTCGAGCGCGTAATGCCGCGCCAGCGTCAGGCCGTTCGGTCCCTTGATATCGACATCGAGCTTCGCGGTCCCGGCGCCGCCGGCATCGAGCGCCAGCGACATCGAGGTGCGTTGCTTGGCCGCGAGTTTGACCGTGGTGGTCGGATTGCCGGTCACCTTGACCGGGCCCGTGGTCTTGACGCTGACGGTGTAGTCGCCGGCAGCACCTTCGACATTGTCGAGATCGAAACTCATGGTTCCCTTGTCGCCATTGAGCAGGAAGCGCGGCAAGGTCGTCGTCAGCACCACGGGGTCCCTGACCGTGACATCGGTCGTGGCGCGGCCGAGCTTGGTCGAAGTCCAGGCCACCGCCATCACCCGCGCGGTGCCGGCGAATTCAGGGATGTCGAAATCGATAGTGGCGGTGCCGTCGGCGGCGACCGTGACAATCCCGGAATACAGCGCCAGCGGCTTTTGCGTGGGCGGACTGCCCTGCAGATCGGCGCCTGCGGAATCGCCGCCGGTCCTGATCTGGCCGCGCGTGCCCTGCATACCGTCGATCAGTTGCCCATAGAGGTCGCGGATTTCCGAGGTCATGCGGCGCTGGCCGAGGTAATAATCGTCAGGCGCCGGCGGCTTGTAATTGGTCAGGTTGAGAATGCCGACGTCGACGGCGGCGACGACGATCTTGGCGTCCTCGCCGGGATTGAGGCCGCCGAGCTTGACGGGAATCTTCAGCGTGGTTCCGGGACGCACCAAAGCTGGCGGCGACAGGTTGACCTGTAGCGTGCGGGACTTCCTGTCGATGCCGAACCATTTCAGGCCGATCGCCCGGCCGGGCATCCGCAAGGCGGCGGCATCGAGCGGGCGGCGCAAGGTCGCCACCACATAGGCGCCGGTACCCCAGTCCTTGCCGACGGGAATCTTGACCTGCGCGGTGCCTTCCTTGACGTCGATCGACTGCGTGGTCAGCAGCCGGTCGCCGAGCACGTTGATGGTCAGCTTGCCAGCGGAGCGGGCATTGACCGACACCACCATGGTGTCGCCGGCCAGATATTCCCGCCTGTCGATCGAGGTCTCCAGCAGGTCCGGCGTATCGGCGCTGCCTTCGGAATACCAGCCGACATCGAACTGCACCGTGGTCAGCGGACCATCGGCCTCAGTCGATTTGACATCGAGCCGGTAGCGGCCGGGCTGCGGCGACAGCGTGATCCGCGACGGCTTGTCGGCGGCAACAGCGAGATCGCCGTCGGCCACCCGTTTGGTCGATTTGACCGGCTCATATTCCCAGGACGAGTTCTGCCGGTACCACTGATAGCGGGATTCGATCTTCAGCAGCTCGTAGCGCAGCCCATCCCGGGCCAATTGGTTGCCCTCGGGGCCGACCAACACGACGTCGAAACCGGCCTTGTCGCCTTCCGCGACGCTCTTGTCGGCGAATAGCGGCTTGACCCCGATCATGGCCGCCGCCGGCTGAACCGGCAAAACCAGCTTGCGCTCGACGGCCCGGCCGCCAGCTTCCGTCATCCGGACAAAAATCTGGACTTCCTGCGGACGGGTCGAGGACGGCGGTTTGGCGAGGCTGACCGGGAAAGTCGCGACACCCTTGGCGTCGGCCTCCGGCAGGTTTTCCAGCTGGGTGCGTTCGTTGTTGGCGGCTTCCTCATCGGCGACGCCGAACTGGTAACCCGCAAAGCCAGGCCGTCCCGCGGCCGGCGCCACCAGCATGTCGCCTTCCAGCTGCAGACCCGAGGCCGGCGCGCCATAGAGGAAACGTCCATCGACCTTAAGTTCTACCGGAGCATCAGCTTTGATCTGCTTGTCTTTGGCTGTTAATTCGAATTCGATCCGCTCGGGGATGTAATCCTCGACCATGAAGGTGGTTTCGCCGACCGAAGAGCCCTTGGGGTCGGTGAACGCCCGCGCCCGCCAGGTGCCGGTCGGAACCGCGGAATTGAGGGTTAGCGCGAGACTCCTGCCGCCTGCGCCCTGGTCGGGCAGCACGGCGCGGCGGAACTCGACACCGTCTGGGCGCTCGATCACCAGCGTAAGCGGCCCGCCCGCCACGGCATTGCCCTGGCCGTCGCGCAGCAGCGCGGTGAGATAGACCGTCTCGCTGGAGCGATAGACCCCGCGCTCGGTATAGACGAAGGCATCGGCGCCGGCCGGGACAGCACGGCCGGACACGCCGCGATCCGAGAGGTCGAAGGCGTTGGATTTCAGGCTGAGGAAGGCATAGTCGGTCTTCTCGCCGGATACCGTCAGCATGGCCGGCGACAGTCCGCCCTCGCCGCGCGCCAGCCCCGCCTCGAACAGCACGTGACCGGAATCATCGGTCTTGCGGGTCGCCAGGATTTCGTTGTTGCGCGCCACCAGCCGCACCTCGGCCTTGGCCACCGCCTCGGTCGAGGCCAGCGAATTGACGAACACGTGGATGCCGTCATTGCCCGAAAAGGCCGTCAGCCCGAGGTCGGAAACAATGAACCACTGCGTCGCCAACGAACCACCTTCGCTGTCGCTGCCCGGACCCTTGGCTTCGGCCGTCATGACATAGACGCCAGGCTGCAGGTCGCCGACGGCCTGGTCGACCGGAAACGCCGTGGTGACGTCCTGATTGAGCGTGGTCGCAGTGGCGAGTTCGCCGGACCAGACTTTGAGGCCGAGCTCGCCGCCGAGGCTGGACAGCTCGTATTTGCTCAACGCCTGCTGAAAATCGCTGCTCAGCACCGTATTGATCAGGTTGCGGTCGCCGATCCGGAACACGTTGACGGAAACCGAGGGGGTATTGACGGTGACCACGGGAATGCCGCGCTGGCCGGTGCGCGGCAGCACATAGGCGCGCCCGGTGAAACGCACGAACGGCTTGCGATCGCGCACATAGATGTTGAATTCAGCCGATTTGGGCAGGGTTTCCTTCACCGTGGACGGCAGCCCGGCGCGCAGATTGACGTTGTAGCGCTCGCCGTGCTTGAGGCCGTCGACGCAAAGCTGCTTGCCCTCCGACGTCAACGCCGGCTTGTCGTTGCCCGCCAGCGCCAGGAATGGCGCAAAGTCGATCCGCTTGGCGAGGTCCTCGGAGAACTGGAAACAGGCGCGCGGCGACGCAGAGTCGGAATCCACGGTATAATCGAGCAGCCGGAAGCCATGCTGGTCGCGCAATTTCTCGTATTGGCCGCGCACCTCGGCGACCTCGCGCATGTCGAGCGACAGACGCAGGCTGTCCAGCGCCGGACGCCACAGCTTGCGGTCGGACATCGCGCGGCCGAGCACGGCCAGCGCCTCCGCCTCTTCGCCGGCGTTGCCGGCGCGCTGGTAGGCGATGTAGGCCGCGGTCGAGGCGCGCTCCAGCAGGAAGGTGCCTTCGCTGGAATTTTTGGGCCATATCTGGAAGATGACGCGGGCCAGCCGCAGCCAGTTGCCGCTGTCCTCAGGCGAGGTGGTTGCGATCTGCCCCAGGATCTGCAAGCCGGTGCGGAAATCGCTGCGCTTGAAAGCGGCGTCGGCATCGGTTTTCAGTGTCGCGCTGGATTTCGCCACCGCGCCGGCTTCGCTCTTGATCTGGGCCTCCAGCTTGATCGCTGAATCCTGCAGATCGTCGCGTTTGAAGGCCTTGTCCGCGGCCTGCGCCGTGACGAGGCCGAGCGCCAGCGTTGCGCAAAGTGTTGCGGCGCGAATCAAACCAATCATGATGGAGCTCCCTGGGACGCGGACAGGCGCCGCGTTTCAATCAGAAGTGCGCGAAAAGGTGACGGACTCGTGGCCGCCGAAGCAGGTAGCGAAAAAGTCGCGTGCAGCATATGACGAAGCGAGCCCCTGGATGTCACCTGGCAGCCGGCTGCGGCCCAGCAATGCCCAAAGGGCGGACAAACGCAACGATCCACCGTTTCGGTTGGTCGCCCGGAAGCCGAAAATGGTTCGGAAAGGGCTTGGCCGGACAGCGGATTTTTCATATTGGCAATGCTATGAAGCCGAAGTGCCGTGAAGCTACGGTCCCATAGCTCAACTGGATAGAGTAACGGATTTCTACTCCGTGGGTTGCAGGTTCGAATCCTGCTGGGATCGCCAGCTACGTCTTCAGTCGTTGTAGTGCTGTTCGGCATGCCGACGGTCTTGATCCGCGCACGGCACCTTGCCGTCCGTTTCGCCAGCCTAAATTAACCATGTGGTTTTTAGCGACCTTCAAGAATGGCGCTTCGCTGCATTGTTCGGATGAACGCGCGATGTTTCAGCAAGAAATGGAACTCGGCCGGCCCGCCATAGCTAAATTCTGACGGTTCGTGCTAGATTTTGATGAAATTTGGGATGCACGACATGACGCAGGAGACGGGGCTCGGCTCCAAGCAGGACAGGAAGGCCATTGCCAGCGCGATCCAGCGCCATCTGGACGCCAACGGTCTGGCCCGCAAGGACCTGATCCGCGAGCACCTGTCGAAATCTTCGATCGAAAAGCTGTTTCAGGGCGACTTCACCGAGCGCACCCTGAACAAGGTCGAGGGTATTCTCAAAACCAGTTTTCAACGGCAAGGGCAACTCAAGGTCAGGGACGACACCGCCGCCAAGTCCGTCGGTGGATATGTCTTCGATGCCGTCGAATCTCTGCAGGGTGATTATCTCTGCGTGCGTCCGATGTTCGCCAATCCCGCCAACTTCAATGCCTATCTGATCTCGATCGCGTGGAGCGACGCGCAGAAATGCCTGGTGTTCGAGGAAAAGTCGCGCTTCGACGGCAAGTACCGGCAGGTCGGCACGGTCTATATTCCGTTCGGCACCGCGTTCATGAATCTCGTGAGTTCCAGTGCGGGCAATGTGCGAACGGTGCTGCTGTCGCTGCCCGATACCGAAGACATGATGCGCGGCATCATCTCGACGCTGAGTAACCCCAAGGGCTCGATCTACATTCCCGTCGCGGCCCCCATCGTGCTGCGCAAATTGCGCGCCGGCGAAGAGCCGGAGCTTGGCGTGATCGCGCGTGATAACCGCCGTTACGGCGAATATCAGTCATGGCTGGCGACCGTGTTGACCGAGGAATTCGGGATCTTCGCGGTCCCGCAGCCGGCGGCTCCACACAAGACCGGGCGCGTCGGCAAGCCCTGACGGCTGGACAAATGAAGGCCCCGGATCACTCCGAGGCCTTTGGATCGTATCAAACCCCTCGCGGGCGCTTCTGGCCTGCGGCCTCAGTAACCGCAGGTGCTGCAACGCGGCTGTGTCGCGACGTAGTATTCGCGGGCGGGCGCGACCATTTCGACGCGCTGGCGGGTGGCGTATTGTGGCGGGGTGCGCTCGTACTCCACGCCCTCAGGCGCCACCATCACGGTCTTCGGCACCATCACGGTGCGGTATTGCGCCGGGGTGCGGTGGGCGATGACGCGGCCGGGCGCCACCATCACGGTTTCGTCGACGGTCCGGTACTGCGCCGGCGCGACCTGGCGCTGGTAGCAGGTAACGCAAGGCGGCGGCGGCACGTAGCAGCCCTGGCATTGCGCGGAGGCCGCGGTCGGAAGCGCCATGGCGGTAACGGCCGAAGCGATCAGTGCTGCATATACGCGTGACATCGTCATGGTGGTGCCTTCCCGTGGCTTTAAAATTGCGATCTGCAAAATGTTTTGCGGTTGCGCATCGTGGGCGAGAGAGGCAAATTTCCCTTTAAGGGAAATCATTAACAAAATATTTCGAAGATGATTTCCGGCCTCCGGTTTGGTACGTTCAAGAAATGACTTCCATCCATCGTTGCATTCAACAGATATCGGCGGCCGGACTTCTCCTGATGTTCGGCCTTGCCGCCGCCGCCGCGCAGGCCCCGCTCAAGACCCAGCCCAATCAAAAGGAAAAGCAGAAGCTCGCCGGGCAGATCGCCTCGGAGGGCCTCAACTGCCCGGTAGTCGGCATGGTCGACGACGCCGGCAAGGACGAGCGCGGCACCATGATCCGGATCCACTGCCGTTCGGTGAACGGGTCAGCCAGTTGGGAGGTCCGCGGCATTGCCGCCAAGGGCGCCGCTGAGCTTCGCTTCGAGGCCTGGTAATACTGCCCGATCGCGCGGCGCCGATCTGAGCGAGGGGCCAAACGGCGCTCACCCAAACCTGCTATAGTCGCCGCAGGCTGGCCGGACACGCCGAACATGCGGAACGGGCTCTACTCGGTGCACATCCAGATGGGCGACGGCGTCAAGGGACGCGCCAGCGGGGTGATCATGCTTCGTGACGGCAAGATCCTCGGCGGCGATCCCTATTTCTGGTCGGTCGGTAGCTACACGTTCAAAGACGGCAGCTGGAAAGGCGATCTGGTCACCAACCAGCACTCCCCCTATCGCGATCCGACGGCGCGGCCGGTTTTTGGCGGCCGGGAGGTTACGAGCGGCTTTTCGGGAACCTGGCGGGACGACCGCTCCGAGGTTTTCGGCACCTCGCTGGTGGGCTCCCGCAGCGTCAGTTTTCGCGCGACATTGCGCCGGCTGGCCGATTAAACGATGGCGTCCCGGCCCGCGCGGCTGTAAACCGCTCCCCATCGCGCCGGGGAGGCGGATTGTCCTCGCGCCAAAGCCAATATCCCCATAACCCAAACGAAAGCGACAAGGCCGTTTCAATGAGTGGATTCAAGGAACCTAGCTTCGCGGACCGACAGAAGGCGGCGCTGGAAGCAAGGAAGAACATCCTGGAGAAGTTTAAGGCCAAACCGGGTCTCAACGATCCCGCAGTCCTGCAGCGGCAGGCCGAGCGCGAGGCGCAGGCCGCCGAGCGGGCCAAGGCCAAGCTCGCGCGCGAGGCCGCCAAGGCCGAGCAGAAAGCACGCGAGGCCGAGGCGGCTGCGGAAGCCGCCGCACAGATCGTACGCGAACAGGAAGCAGCAGCTGCTGCGGAATTCGCACTGGAAGCCGAACGCAAGGCCGCGCGCGATGCGCGTTATGCCGCCCGCAAGGGCAAGGGCAAGAAGAAATAGCGCACCCGTTCAGGGCGTGACGTCCCCTACCGGACAGGCCCGCCTCCGCAAGGAGGCGAGCCCACGCGACGCTAAAGCAAGCGGCGGATTTACTTCTTCATTCCGTCGTCTTTCTTCATGCCGTCCTTGGCCATGCCGTCCTTCTTCATGCCGTCCTTCGACATGGCATCGTCCTTCTTCATGCCATCCTTGGACATGGTGTCCTTCTTCATGCCGTCATCCTTGCCCATCTTGTCCTGGGCAAAGGCGGCGGGCGCCAGCGCCAGGCTGAGCGAGATGGCGGCGGCCGAAATTCCGAGTGCGATACGGGTGCTGATGGACATTGGCTGGTCTTCCCTTTGAAACCGGTTCTTGCAAGCGACGAATGCCGCTATTGTTCAGGACGGACTCGGGATGGCGTTTGTTACCTGACGTCCAAAATTTTTCCGCAAATCGGCTCCTGGAGCCCCCCGAGGCGCTGGAAAAACCGCTGACCGATCTTGTTTCGGTCGAAGCTGTCAGCAAGGATGCCGCAGCGGTCGCCATCAATGGCCGCTTGAGAGAACACCATGCTCACGCGCCGCCACGCCCTCATCACGGCGCTTGCCGCACCGGCGATCCTGCATTTCGGGACCGGAACGGCGCAGGCCGCAACCGCCCTGAAAATATCGCACCAGTTTCCCGGCGGCAGCATCGACAAGGGCGATTTCCGCGACCGGCTGTGCCTGATGTTCGCGGCTGAAGTCGCCAAACGCAGCGGCGGCGAGATCGCGGCTCAGGTTTTTCCGAATTCCCAATTGGTCAAGACCACCGCGCAATTCCAGGCGATGCGCAAAGGCGCGCTCGACATCAGCCTCTACCCCCTTCCCTATGCCGGCGACGAATTGCCGGAAACCAATATCGGCCTGATGCCCGGCCTGGTCTCGACCTACGATCAGGGCCTGCGCTGGAAAGGCCTGCCGGTCGGCAAGCTGTTGACGGACTTTTTGGCCGACAAGGGCATCATCCTGCTCACCTGGATATGGCAGGCTGGCGGCGTCGCCGCGCGCTCCAGGCCGGTCGTGGCGCCGGAAGACGTCAAGGGCCTCAAGGTCCGCGGCGGTTCGCGCGAGATGGACATGGTGCTGCGGGCCGCGGGCGCCGAAGTGCTGGCGGTGCCGTCGAACGAACTCCATGCGGCGATGCAGAGCGGCGCCTGCGACGCCGGCATCACCTCCTCGACCAGCCTGATTTCGTTTCGGCTCGATGAGGTTTCCAAATTCCTGACCTCGGGCGCCGGCGCATCCTACTGGTTCATGCTGGAGCCATTGCTGATGTCGAAGGCGGTTTTCGACAAATTACCCGGTAAACACCAGGATATCATCCGCAACGTGGGCGCCGAACTCGAATCCTTCGGCCAGCGGGGCGCGCAGGACGACGACATCAAGGTTGGCGAGGTCTATGCAAAAGCCGGCGCCAACGTCAGCATGCTCGACGCGGCCACGGTAGGCCAGTGGCGCGACATCGCGCGCGATACCGCCTGGAAGGACTATGGCGCCAAGACGCCGATCTCGGCCAACCTGCTGAAACTCGCGAGCGACGTGCCGGTGTGATGCCCCTTTGCAAAAATCGCGAAAACAACCCCATGCAATGAAAGCGAACGTTCCGACCTCATATCGAACAATCGCAGGGCCAGTTCGCGTAAATTTCAATAATTACAGATGCTTATCTCTCCTCAAGGTGAGGGATCAGCTATCTCTCCGCCCCTTCGCATTCAACGCTGACGCCACCCTGCTGACCGGCGGTCGGCCGAGCAGCCGGCTGATGGCGTTGGTGGCAGCCAGCAGCTTCGGCATGTCGACGCCGGTGGCGATGCCCATGCCCTCCAGCAGGTAGACCACGTCCTCGGTGGCGACGTTACCGGTAGCACCGGGCGCATAGGGGCAGCCGCCGAGACCGCCGGCAGCGGTATCGATCACGCGGCAGCCCTCTTCCATCCCGGCATAGAGGTTTGCAAGCGCCTGGCCATAGGTGTCGTGGAAATGCATCGCCAGATTCGCCATCGGCACGCTGCCGGCCACGGCACGCAACAGCTGCCTCGCCTTCACCGGCGTGCCGACGCCGATGGTGTCGCCGAGCGAGACCTCGTAACAGCCCAGCTCCGATAGCGTCCGCGCCACGTCGACCACGGCCTGCGGCTTGACCTCGCCGTCAAAGGGGCAGCCGAGCACGCAGGAAATATAGCCGCGCACCTTGATGCCGTCGGCCTTGGCGCGCGCCAGCACCGGCTTGAAGCGCTCGATCGATTCCGCCACCGTGCAATTGATATTGGCGCGGGAAAAGCCTTCCGAGGCTGAGGCGAACACCGCGATCACTTTGGCGCCGGCGGCGCGGGCGGCCTCATAGCCTTTTTCGTTCGGCACCAGGACGTGGAATTCGCTGTCCGGATGATGATTGACCCCGCGCAGCACCGCATCGGAATTCACCATTTGCGGGATCGCCTTCGGCGACACGAAGGCGCCGACCTCGACGGTGCGCAGCCCGGCGCCGAGCAGCGCCTCGATGAAGGCGATGCGATGCTCGGCGCTGACCGGAATCTTCTCATTCTGCAGGCCGTCGCGTGGACCAACTTCGACGATGCGGACGGAATCGCTCATGCTGAACTCACGCGGCTGTCGGCTCGACCACGGCGAGTTCGACGCCCTCGCCGACGATGTCGCCGACCTTGCATTTGATCGCGCTCAGCACGCCCGCAAATGGCGCGCGAAGTGTCTGCTCCATCTTCATCACTTCCAGCGTGAGAATCGGCGCGCCCTTCTCCAGCCTGGCGCCGACTTCCGCCAGCAACGCCACCACGGTGCCCGGCAGCGGCGCCACGATCTTGTCGTCGCCGACCTGCTCTTCATCGTCGCCCCCGAACGGATCGACCCAATGCAGGTCGAAGCGGCCGTTGCGGGTGCGCAAATAGAGTTCATGGCCTTCGATCACGGCAACCACATGAGACTTGATGCCGTGCAGCCGGAGATCGAAACCGCCTTCGAGGCCGGGCGAACTGACAAAAGCCAGTTCGCGGTCGCCGATCGCCAGCGTCGCCGGACCGTTGCCGTAGACCAGGCTGACCTTGTGTTCGCCGCCCTGCCCGTGCCGGAAAGTAAACAGCCGCCGCCGCCGGCCGACCGGCATCCAGCCTGCGGTACGCCACGGCGAGTGTGCTTCCGCGCCGGCGCGCTTCGTCTCCTCGCCGAGGATGGCGACCGCCGCCGCGCACAGCTCGAGATCGTGCGGCGCTGGCGCCTCCGGTGTCAGATTCTTCAACTCGCGTTCGATGAAGCCGGTATCGATGGTATTGGCGCGTACTTGTGGATGCGTCACCAGCGCCGACAGGAAGGGAATGTTGCTGACGATGCCGCGAACATCGGTCTCTTCCAGCCCACGGTTGAGCCGTTCGATCGCGAGATCGCGGGTCGGCGCCCACGCGATGACCTTGGCCAGCATGGCATCGTAATGCGGTGATACTGCATCGCCTGCGCGATAGCCGGCATCGATGCGCAGGCCATTCTCTTCCGCCGGTGTGTTCCAGGTCCTTATGCGACCGACCGACGGCATGAAGTTCTTGTGCGGATTTTCCGCATAGACCCGCGCCTCGATGGCATGGCCGTTGAGCGTGATCTGGTCCTGCGTCAGCGGCAGCTTTTCGCCGAACGCCACCCGCAACTGCCATTCAACGAGGTCGATGCCCGTGATCAGCTCGGTGACGGGATGCTCGACCTGCAGCCGCGTGTTCATCTCGATGAAGAACACGTCCTTGCCGTCGGACACGAATTCGATGGTGCCGGCGCCGACGTAATTGACCGCACCGGCGGCTTTTCGCGCGGCGGCGCAGACCGTCTCGCGCTGAGTAGGATTCAGCGTCGGCGACGGCGCTTCCTCGATCACCTTCTGATGCCGCCGCTGCAGCGTGCATTCGCGCTCGAACAGCGACAGCAGATTGCCGTGGCTGTCGCCGATGATCTGCACCTCGATATGGCGCGGGTTCTGGACGAATTTTTCGATCAGCATGCGGTCGTCGCCGAACGCCGCCTTGGCCTCGCGCCTGGCGCTGACGAGAGCAGCGGCCAATTCACCGGCCGCGCGCACCACGCGCATGCCGCGGCCGCCGCCACCAGCGGAAGCCTTGACCAGCACCGGGTATCCGGCCTTGTCGGCTGCCGCGGCCAGGGTCGCGTCGTCCTGGGCCTCGCCGTGATAGCCGGGCACCAGCGGCACGCCGGCCTTTTCCATCAGGGCCTTGGAGCCGGACTTGGAACCCATCGCCGTCATCATCGCAGCGGTGGGGCCGACGAACACCAGGCCCGCCTTCGCGCAGGCCTCGGCGAATTCCGCATTCTCCGACAGAAAGCCGTAGCCGGGATGCACGGCTTCGGCGCCGGTTAGTCGCGCCACTTCGATCACGCGCTCGATGTTGAGATAGCTGTCGCGCGCCCGCGCCGGTCCGAGCAGGACGGCCTCATCCGCGACAGCGACATGCATGGCATCGGCGTCGGCCTCGGAATAGACCGCCACCGTACGCAGGCCCATGGCTCTTGCGGTGCGGATCACGCGGCAGGCGATCTCGCCGCGGTTGGCGATCAGCAGGGTGCGAAATCGCCGATACTGAGCTTGAACTTGGACTTGAACTTGGCCCTTCATCATCACATCCTGAACAGGCCGAAGCGGGTCGGCTCGATCGGCGCATTGGCCGATGCCGATAGCCCCAGACCGAGCACCAGCCTGGTGTCGGCGGGATCGATCACGCCGTCATCCCAGAGCCGGGCGGTCGCGTAATAGGGGCTGCCCTGGCTCTCATATTGGGCGCGAATCGGCGCGCGAAACTTGTCGTCCTCTTCCGCCGACCATGTCTCGCCCTTGGCCTCGATACCGTCGCGCCGGACCTGGGCCAACACCATGGAAGCCTGTTCGCCGCCCATCACGGAGATACGGGCGTTCGGCCACATCCAGAGAAAACGCGGGCTGTAAGCGCGACCGCACATGCCGTAATTGCCGGCGCCGTAGGAGCCACCGATCACGACGGTGAATTTCGGCACGCCGGCGGTGGCGACCGCGGTGACCAGCTTGGCGCCGTCGCGGGCGATGCCGCCGGCCTCGTATTTCTTGCCGACCATGAAGCCGGTGATATTCTGCAGGAACACCAGCGGGATATTGCGCTGGCAGCACAGCTCGATGAAATGCGCGCCCTTCAGCGAACTCTCGCTGAACAGGATGCCGTTGTTGGCGATGATGCCGACCGGATGACCCCAGATATGGGCGAAGCCGCAGATCAGGGTCTGGCCGTACAGCTTCTTGAATTCGTCGAATTCCGAGCCGTCGACCAGCCGGGCGATGATGTCATGCACGTCGAACGGCTTGCGGCCGTCGGCGGAGACCACGCCATAGATTTCCTGCGGCGCAAACAGCGGCTCGCGCGGCTCGCGCATGTTCAGGCTGGCGCGGCTGGGCGGCTTCAGCGTGGCGACGATGCGCCGGGCAATGCCGATGGCGTGGCTGTCGTTCTGCGCATAGTGATCGGTGACCCCGGATTGCCGTGAATGCACGTCGGCGCCGCCGAGTTCTTCCGCCGTCACCACCTCGCCGGTCGCAGCCTTCACCAGCGGCGGTCCGCCGAGAAAGATCGTGCCCTGGTTGCGCACGATGATGCTCTCGTCCGACATCGCCGGGACATAGGCGCCGCCGGCGGTGCAAGAGCCCATCACGATGGCGATCTGCGGGATGCCCTGCGCGGACATCTGCGCCTGGTTGTAGAAGATGCGGCCGAAATGCCGCTCGTCGGGAAAGATCTCGTCCTGCATCGGCAGGAAGGCACCGCCGGAATCGACCATGTAGACGCAGGGCAGATTGTTCTGTCGCGCGATATCCTGGGCGCGCAGATGCTTCTTCACCGTCATCGGATAATAGGTGCCGCCCTTGATGGTGGCATCGTTGGCGACAACAACGCATTCACGCCCCGATATCCGTCCGACCCCGGTGATGACGCTGGCCGAATGCACGTCGCCGCCATAGAGGCCGTGGGCCGCCAGCGGCGACAGTTCGAGAAACGCCGTGCCGGGATCGATCAGCAGGTCGACGCGCTCGCGGGCCAGCATCTTGCCGCGCGAGGTATGTCGCGCGCGTGAAACCTCGCCGCCGCCGCCGGCCACCTGATCGAGTTTACCGCGCAGCTTGGCGACCAGCGCACGCATGGCCTCGGCATTGCGGGCAAAATCGGAGGATGTGGTGTCAATCGTGGAATGAAGCGGCATGGGTTTCCGCGGTTAGGGTGCGCCGCAATCCGGCATCGGGCTTGCGTTTAGATGTCGTTCGGCCGTCGTCGCAACCTCAACTTGATTAAGCGACCGTGTCCGGAGCGACATTAGCGCTATTAGGTCAGATTGCCCCTCTGAAATGTCTTTTTCCCGACATTCCCCGCGGCAATTTCACCGCCTCGCCACGCGCCCCTCCCCAATGGGTCCAAGCCCAGTGGGCTCAAGCCTAATGGGTCCAGGGTTCGCCGCGCCGGAAGGCGAAATTGTCGGCATAGGCGGCTTGGCGGCGGGCCGGCTCCTTCGGCTCGATCACCTGATAGGGAATGCCCTCGCGCTCACAATAGGCGACGGCGTCTTCCCGGGTATCAAAGCGGATGGTGAGCTGCTGCTTCATGTCGCCGGACGAGGTCCAGCCCATCAAGGGCTCGATCGCCCGCGGCTGTTCCGGCTCATAATCCAGCTGCCATTCCCTGGTCTTGGCGGTCCCCGATTGCATCGCGTTTTTGGCGGGCTTGAAGATGCGTGCGGTCATGGATGTCAGGGCCCCGTGAGATCTGCGGCATAAGCGCGTGGTGGAAGCGGCCGGGATAGTATAGAAACACCTTTCGGGAATTTGATCGGTGATTCCCGGCCCCGGATGCTACATTTTCTTGCCACCGGTATAGTCATTATGCTGCGCTGTGACAATATTGACCGGCCGCGCGGCTGAACTCCCCTGCCTGCGGCCCGACATCGTCGAAAGCATCACTTCGAAACGGCACCCATGAAAATCAACGCTGTACTGCCCGAAAAGGGACGCGATCTCCGGCTCGATCTGTTTCGCGGTGTCGCGAACTGGGCGATCTACCTGGATCACATCCCCGACAACGTCGTGAACTGGATCACCACCCGGAATTACGGTTTCAGTGATGCCGCGGATCTGTTCGTCTTTATTTCGGGATACACCGCCTCTTTCGTCTATGCCCGGATGATGCTGGAACGCGGCTTTATCGTCGGCGCCACCCGCCTCACCAAGCGCGTCTGGCAGCTCTACGTCGCCCATATCATCCTGTTCGTCATCTACATCGTCGCGATCGGCTATGTCGCGCTGCGCTACAGCGATCCGGAGATCATCCACGAGTTCAACCTCGCGGGCCTCGCCGGCGAACAGGCCATCGAAACCCTGCGCCAGGGCCTGTTGCTCAAGTTTAAGCCGGTCAATCTGGACGTGCTGCCGCTTTACATCGTGCTGATGGGATTGTTTCCGCCGGTGCTGTGGCTGATGCTGCGCCAGCCCGACCTGACCCTGCTGGCTTCGATCGGGCTGTGGCTGGTGGCACGTCAGTTCGACTGGAACCTGAGGGCCTATCCGGGTGGGGTCTGGTACTTCAACCCGTACTGCTGGCAGGTATTGTTCGTGTTCGGCTCATGGTGTGCGCTCGGCGGCGCCAAGCGGGCGCGATGGATCGTCGATCATCCCGCCACGCTTTATCTGTGCATCGCCTATCTGGTGCTGGCGCTGGTCATGACTATGGCCGGCAAGTTTCCGGATTTCGCCGCACTGTTCCCGCGCTGGCTCTACTCGGCTTTCAATCCCAACGACAAGACCGACCTCGCCCCCTATCGTTTTCTGCATTTCGTGGTGGTCGCGATCATGATCGTTCGTTTCGTGCCGAAGGACTGGTCGGGGCTGGAATGGAAGATGTTTGATCCCCTGGTGGTCTGCGGCCAGCAATCGCTGGCGGTGTTCTGCGTCGGCGTCTTCCTGTCCTTCGTCGGTCACTTCGAACTGATGATGAGCTCGGGCTCGCTGCTCGCGCAGATTTTCGTCAGCGTGTCCGGTATCGCGATCATGACGCTGGTCGCCTACTACATCTCCTGGTCGAAACGGCAGGACAAGCCGCTACCCAAGCCGGTGGCGCTGGTGCCGGCCAAGGCTTCCTGAGCAAGGCTTCCTGAGCAAGGCTTCCTGATGCCAAGGCTTCCTGTCGCCGCGGCCGGTCAGCCCGGCCGCGTGCCCGACGCCACCAGATTCGCGACGTCGGTGTAAATTTCGACCAGCGGCCCGACCACCCGGTGCAGTGCGTTCTTCGACACCAGCGTGTCGTGCAGGACCAGATGATCGATCCCTGTCGTCAGGAAGCAGATCATGGCGTCGCGCGGCGTCTCGACGATCGGCTCGCCCTTGACGTTGAACGACGTATTGATCAGCACGGGAACGCCGGTCAGCGCCTCGAACTCTTTCAGCAGGCGATACAGCACCGGATTGGTTTGCTCGCGGACGGTTTGAACGCGCGCCGTGCCGTCGACATGAACAATCGCCGGAATCCGGTCGCGCCATTCCGGGCGGACGCTCTTGGCGATCAGCATGAACGGTGAGTCCTCCTCGCCTTCGAAGATCTCCCTGACCCGCTCGGCCAACACGATCGGCGCGAACGGACGGAACGGCTGGCGGTGCTTGACGCGGCTGTTGAGAATATCCTTCATCTCCGGCTTGCGCGGATCGGCCAGCAGACTTCGATTGCCGAGCGCGCGCGGCCCGAACTCGGAACCGCCCTGGAACCAGCCGATCACCTTTTGATCGGCCAGCAGCCTGGCGGTGTCGCGGCAGATATTGTCGCTGCGCGCCGTCGTGGTCTGAATGCGGATCAGAAATTTCTGCGAGGCCTTTTCAATATCCTGATCGGGATAGACCTTGCCGACATAGGAATGATCCATCACGAACGAGCGGCGCTGCTTCAGGACTTCCAGATAGCCGTAATAGGCGCAGCCGATCGCAATGCCGTCGTCGCCGGCCGCCGGCTGGATCCAGACGTTTTCAAAGCCGGCCTCGCGCGCCACCCGGCCGTTGGCGACGCAGTTCAGCGCAACGCCGCCGGCGATGGTGAGGTTTTTGGCGCCGGTTGTTTCGCGCAGCCAGCGGGCACGGGCGAGCAGCACGTTTTCGGTGTCGTCCTGAACCCGCCAGGCGAGATCCTCCCAATGCCGCATCGACGGGCTGGTTTCCCATTTTTCACCATAGCCCATGATGTAAGGCTGCTTGAATTCCGTGGTCCAGTGCGGAACGTGCAGGGTGCCATCGGTGAGCTCGAGCAGATGCCTGACCTGGTCCTTCCTGCCGTACGGCGCCAGCCCCATCAGCTCGCCGCACTTGTTCCAGTCGCCAAAGATGTAGGACGACGCCCGGCTGTAAAGCGCGCCAAGGCCCGGCATGTTGTAGAATTCGTCGCTCAGGAAGCCGCGATCGGGCTCCATCCAGACCTTCTTCAGGCATTCGAGCCTGTTGCCGGCAAATTTATAATAGCTCTCGGACTCGCGGGCGAGCGTCGTGGCGGTGTCGGTTGCCGGATAGGGTTCCATGACGTCGGATTGATAGCTGCCGACGCCGTCGACGATCATCACGACGCCTTCTTCGAACGGCGAGACCGCGAACGCGCTGTAGGCGTGCGCCAGATGATGCGAGATCGACACCACCTTGTCGGAATGCGACAAATACAGCGGATGTTTGGAAGCCTCGGGACGCTCATGCTCGGGGAGGAAGCCCGGCATGTCCTGGTAGACCAGCCGCTCTTCCATCTCCGGAACCGGCAGAATGTAGCAATTGCGAACGATCAGATCGACGTCATCGAGCGTGATGCCTTCGGCCTCCAGACAATAGTCGATCACCTCGCTGTAGAAACCGGAGGCGTGCTTGTCGCGCGTGATTCTTTCCTTGGCGATCGCGAATGCGATGACGCCGTCACGCAACAGGCAGGCGCTCACATCATGGTCGTAGGTATTCAGGCCGAGAACGTAGGTGTGTTGTTTGGGCATCGGCACTCTTTGGTATGAAATGGATGTGGAATCGGATCGAGATCAATGTCGGGATGCGAGGGCTATCGCTGGTCTGGCCGAGTTTTGGCTGAACCAGATTTCCCGTTTGGCAGTGGTGGTTTCATGCATCTTGCCGAGGGGATCAATGTTTCAACGACGATGTTTGAACCTTTCTGCATCTCGCGTCGACATATGATGCTGAACGTTTGTTCATCTTGCCCGACAAAGAGTGCAACTTGACCCTGCTTACGCTTGCCAATAGCATCCCAAGAGGCCACACGAAAAACATTTTGCAATAGTTCTTTAGCATGCACCGGAACCCAAGGCAGGCTTGGTGAATTTAGAAGGCTAAGGTTCACGGTGATTGGAACAATCCGGGAGATCCTAAATGGCTAACCGCTACAATATCCTTTCGCGCTTCCTCGCGGCGACGGCTCTGGTCTTCGTCTATATGGTCAGCGTCGTCGGCACGTCGGGACTGTTCCTTGCGGCATCGACCTCGTCGGCGGAAGCCCAAAGAGGCCGAGGCGGAGGCCGAGGTTACGCCAGGGGCGGAGGCTACGGACGCGGTTACGGACGTGGTTATGGACGCGGTTACGGCTTTGGCGGTGTCTACGTTGCGCCAGCTGTGCGCGGCGGTTGCTATTTCAGCCGCCGCTGGGGTCGCGTCGTCTGCCCGTACTGATCGCGGCTTAAATCGGCGTACCCGTTACGCCTCAACGAGACATCAGGTGCGCCGGTCAGTTGGCGCGCCTGCTTTTTATCGGCTGCGCGAGGCATGAGACAGATCAAAACGCTTGAGTCGCATGCGGGCATAGTGGGCCTCGGCGGGATCGATCTTGTCGTGGCCGGGGCGTACGGAGATACCAGAGCGAATGGATTTTCGGTTACGCGCCATGTCTGCAGCACAGCCCGTCCTGCGCATTTCCGGTGCGCTGATCCCGGCCTGCTTCGGTTGACCTGAATCAATCGGCCAATACGCCAATGCGGTAGTCATCTTGAGAGAGGCGCGTCCCCCCGCATCAAGCCACAACTTCGAACACGACTGGCGAGGCGTCGCCGATAGACAACGGATACAATCATGCCGAGCCATTTCCATGTGATCGTCTGGATCGATCACTCGCAGGCCAAGGTGTTTCACGTCGGACGATCGGGCGACGACGAGATCGTCATGCACCCGCATTTGCCGACGCGACACCTGCACCACAAGGCCGGTTCGATCGGCAGCGGTCATGCACCGCCCGACAAGGAGTTCCTCGCCGAGGTGATGAACGCCGTCGCCGACGTCGGCGAAATCCTGATCATCGGCCCCGCCAGCGCCAAGACCGAGTTCGCCAAATATCTCCGCGAGCAACATTCGAAAATCGGCGATCGCATCGTCGCAGTCGAGGCTGCCGATCACCCCAGCGATCGCGAGATCGTCGCCTATGCCAAGCAATATTTCAAAATTGCTCCCACCCGGGTAGCCGCCGCCGGCGGGGCATCCCGCGGCTGAGGCTTTCCTGCTGCGAGCGGGCCGACGCGGTCGTCGCGGCGCTGGAGCCGATGACCGCGCCGGCATCCACGGCTTGACCTAAATCAACGACAGACGCGGGGCTGCGCTCTTAGTTGAAATCTCAACGATGGAGAGATTTGCCATGCAGGCCCGCAATGTCATGGTTACGCCGGTCGTTACCGTTAAACCCACCGCCACCGTTCAGGAGGCAGCGACTCAGTTTCTCGAAAGAAATATCAGCGGGGCCCCGGTCATTGACGACAAGGGCAAGCTTGTCGGCATGGTTAGCGAAGGCGACCTGCTACACCGCGTCGAGGCTGGTACGGAGCGACGTCGCTCCTGGTGGCTTCGCGCCTTTGCCGAAGCCGACACGCTCGCCAACGAATATGTCAAGTCGCACGGCCGCAAGGTGGCGGATGTCATGACCCGCACTGTGATCACGGCCACTCCCGAGACCCCGCTCCACGAGATTGCCACCGTGCTGGAGAAAAATGCGATCAAGCGGGTACCGATCCTGGAGAACGGTCAGCTCGTCGGAATCGTCAGCCGCGCCAATCTCCTTCAGGCGGTTGCCAGCGCGCGCCAGGCGCTCGAAGTGACGCCATCCGACAAGGCCATTCGCGACCGTATCCTCTCCGGCCTGCGCGCAGAGCCTTGGGCTCATACGGCCCTGGTGAACGTCACCGTATCCGACGGCGTGGTCGATCTCTGGGGGCTTGCAGAATCCAAAGCCGAGCGGAAGGCCATCAAGGTCGCGGCGGAAACCACGCCCGGTGTTCGTAACGTCAATGACAATATGGTGATTTTCTCAGGCGGCGGGTGGGCCTGAGCCACTCGCGTCACCGGCGGCGGCATGGTTGTCCCCGGGGGAACGAGGCAGCGGCTCGTTCAGCCAGCTTGCAATCCCCGGCCAATATCCCTCGAGGGTCCGTTTGCCCATGAACAGGCCGAGATGATTGGAGGGAGCGATCTCCCGGCGCAGGTATTCCGGCTTCGACGCCGCACGCAAGGAATATGTCGACTTGGTCGAGGCCGGCATCGTCGATCCCGCGAAGGTGGTTCGTACCGCGCTGGAAAATGCCGTTTCGGCCGCCAGCGTGCTGCTGCTCACCGAGGCGACGATGACGGAGATGCCGGAGCCGAAGCGAGAGCGGCCGGCCGAACCGGAAATCGCGATGTGACCTTGCGGACGCGAAACGGACGCGCCAGCCGATCGATAGAGGCGATACCGCTTCGCCGGACCATGAGCCTGATCGCAGGGGCGGTCATGATGGTGTCAGGCAGCCTTCCCGCCGGCGCGGTGACCCCCGAGGAGGCCTTCGCAGCCGGTTGCGGCGGCTGCCATGTGTCGGACGCCAAGGTCCTAAGCAAAATCCCCGGCGGCCCGGAGACGTTCAGGCGGGCATGGATTCTGAATTTCATGGCTGGTCACCCCAATAAAAAGGACGCGGTCAAAGCGGAAATCGTCGAATACCTCGTTGCAAGGAGCGCGGCTCCATAAAATTGGCGGCATTTCCGGTGAGTTGTGGGCTTTGACCGCCGTGAGACCGCAAGCGGCGAACCCGTCTTCTCGGCATACTTGATCCATCGCGACGACGCCACGCCGGCATCTGCTTAGCTTGAATTCGCGGACGTCCCCTTCCCCGGACGCAACCGCCAGACTTCGGGATGCTCCTGGGCTCCGCTCGGGAGCATCTTTTTGCCGCGGCGCTTTGGCAGATGGCGACTGGTACTGTAAAAAGACCAGATGCTCTCCCGTATCAAGATGCTCTCCCGTATCAAGACCTGGGCGCGCCACCTCAAACGAGACGGTCACGCGATCTACCTCGCGTCCCGCGATCCGCGCGTGCCATGGTACGCGAAGGTACTCGCCATTGCCGTCGCCGCCTATGCGCTTTCGCCGATCGACCTTATCCCGGACTTCATTCCCGTCATCGGCTATCTCGACGAGTTGCTCATCCTTCCCTTGGGCATCTGGCTCGTGGTGCGGCTCATTCCGGACGAGGTCATGGTCGAGTACCGCGCCATGGCCAGCGAGGCCGGGCAGCGTCCAACCAGCCGGGCCGGAATGGCCGCGATCCTGCTGCTCTGGACGGCGGGCGCGCTGATGCTGGGATGGTTCGTGCATGGCTGGTGGAGCCGGCCATGAGCCGCCCTCGCCCGGCGTCCCTGTCACGCCAGCCCTAAAACGTCGCCTTCAAGCCTGCGTAAAAGGCGCGCGGCCGCGCCGGGCTGACCGCACGGGCATCGGCGAAAACCGCTCCGCCATTGGCGAAATTGGGGACATCGTCGGTTTGGAAAAAGGCGCCGTGGGTCGCGTAGCGACGGTCGAAAATATTGTCGACACGCCCGTAGACCTGGAACGTCTTGTTGATCTGATACGACGCATGCGTGTTGAAAACCGCATACGAGGCAAGCCTCGCCGCCTGATTGGATTCGTCGCCGGCGAAGTACTGGCTGCCGACGAACAGCGCGTCGCCACCGACCTTGAAGGCATCCGTGATCGAATAATCGAAACCCGCCTTGATCCGGTTGCGGGGGACCGACGGAATTCGATTGCCCGGCAGGACCTGGACGTTGCCGTCGGCATTCGCAAACGGACTGTTGGAACCAAGCTGCAGAGCATCGAGGAAGCGCGCATCGACGAGCGCATAGCTGGCATAAAGCTGCAATGTCTTCGATGTCAGATTGACCTGCGTCTCGATGCCCTGACGACGCGTCGAGCCCACATTCTGGAAATAGCCAAACCCCTGCAACTCCGGACTCGGGATCGCCAGGATGTCATCCTTGTTCTCCGCGCGGAATGCGCCGAGCTTCCAGCTGAGGGTGCCGATGTTCAACTCCTTGCTGCCGCGCAGACCGAACTCCACGGTGCGGGAGACCACCTGCTTCAGCGGCGGGTCGGCGACGAGGAATGCGGCGATCAGGCAGGGACGCGCAGGGTCGGCGCATGCGAGTTCCAGCGGGGTCGGCGCGCGATTGGCCTCGGAATACCCGGCATAGGCGGTCAAACCGGAAGTGATCTTGTAGGTGCCGCCGATGGTCGGATTGAAGCGGCTGAACGTATGCTCGCCGTTGAGCGCGGTGCCGATCTGGTCCTCGAGCCGGATCTGCGCATGGTTGAATCGCCCGCCCCCCGTGATCGAAAACGCATCGGTCACGTCGAACGTGTCGAGGGCGTAAAGCCCGGTGTAGCGGTTGGTGGCTCGAAGCGAGACCGGGCCGATCGCGGTGGGTGCGCCGGACGGTCCGAGAAATATGCCGCTGCCGTTGACGACGTAGTTCGAACCGATGGTTCCCAATTCCGCACTGGCCCCGAACCGGGTCACGCCGGAGTCGAGACTGGCGCCGACCATGAACTGGTTGTTGTGTCCGAACAGCTGGTCGGTGTTGGTCGCCTGCACGGTCCCGCCCGTCGTCGTCGAGCGCGTTGTGGTCCGGTCGACCTGCCCCAGTATGGCATCGGCAGGAAACGGATTGGCGAGCTGGACTCCGTTGAGGCCGTTGGCCGGCGCGGCGGCGTCGTTGAAGCAAAGCAGCGCCGGATCAGCCAGACATGGCTGGGTCGCGGTCGGATTTCCGTCCACCGTCTTCTGCTGGAACACGCGCACACGCGCCGAGGCATCGATGGTCCAACTCGGCGTGGCCTCGACCTTTCCCGTCAGATTGACATAACCAACACGGTTGGCCGTCGTCTGCGGCGTGGTGTAGGTCGCGCCCCAATAGTTCTGCAGCAGTTCGACCGGCACCGCCGCAGCGGCGCCGAATTTGTTGTTGGCGACGCCCATATTGAGGTGAAATTCGCTGCTATCGGTCCGATAGCCAACATCGCCGTAGAAGCGGCGGACCTTCGCCTCCGAAAAATTGCGGAAACCGCCGTCGCGCAATCCTTCGAGCGCGCCGTAGACGGAGAAACTGTCGATCTGTTTTCCCCATTGCGCCGAGCTCTGGATGCGGCCGAACGAGCCGGCCATCGTGTTGATCTCGGCACCCCGATAGTTGAAGCCATCCTTCATCTGCACGTTAACCGCCCCGCCCAGCGCATTGAGTCCGAAAGCGGGATTGTTGGTGACGACGGTGACCGACCTGATCGCGGCGGTCGGAATCAGATCCCAGTTGACGGTATCGCCGAATGCCTCGTTGATGCGCGTGCCGTTCTGGTAAACCGCCAGGCCCTGGGGCGTTCCGGCGATAGGGGATGCGACAAACCCGCGAAATTGTATGTCAGGCTGAAATGGATTGCCGCTGACTTCGCTGACGATGATTCCCGGCACCTGTTGCTGCAGGGCGTCGGCGATGTTGAGCGAGCCGGTGCGCTCGATCTGCCTCGCGCCGACCGCATTGACGGCCGCCGGCACCTTGTCGACGTCCATTCCCGAGCCGGCCGTCGACGTCGGCGCAGTCGGATAGACAAAGACCCTGCGCACATTTCGGGTGGCCCGAGTTGCATTCCGGTTGCGGGCTGATCGGGCGTCCGTTCCAGGGGAAACGATCTCGATGGCGGGCAATACCTCGGAGGCGGTGTCGGGCGCGGTTTGCGCTTGAGCACAGTCGCCCCCGGGAACGAGGCATATCGATATTGTCCCGATCAACAGGAATCGAGCGCCCATCTGCATCACTCCACCCCATTCCGGCGACATTGGCGTCCGCCGGTTAGTTGCGAAGGATACTAGTGGCCCCATCAGGTTGCGCACCATTCAAAACGTCCGGTCCCAGATGGCATTTCGTTCCCGAATAATCCGGGAAAAATTCCCGGTTTATGAATGCGCGTCCATGGGCACCACGGCCTCCACCGTCACGCCGCTGTCTCCGGAGGCGACCGTCAACGAGCCTCCCAGCGCCAGGATGCGCTCGCGCATTCCGGTCAGACCGAGGCCGAGCCTGTGATCCGCTCTCAATCCGCTGCCATTGTCGCGAACCCGCACCAGCGCGCCGCCGCGGCTTTGGCGCGCCAGCCCCGGGGGCAGTTCCGTAGGCTCAACGGTGACGTTGACGCAGGTGGCGCTGGCGTGACGAAAGACATTGGTCAGGGCTTCCTGAATGGTGCGGTAGATCGTCAAATCCGCGGTCTCACCGGTCTCCCCGAGCGACTGCGAAATTGCGGTTTCAATGACCACGCCGGGGTGGGACTCTCCCCATAGACGCAAGAGCGCACCGAGCGCTTCGCGAAGACCGAGTTCCGTCAATCCCACCGGCCGCAATTTTTCGAGAACCCGGCGATTGGATTGCTGCAGGGCATTGACCTGTTCCAGGATGGCATTGCCGTGCCTTCGCGTGACCTCCACGTTCGGGTCGCCTGGATCTGCGATCCGCGTCAGCGCGCTGGCATGGGCGCGCAGCGCAAACAGATAGGGACCGAATTCGTCGTGCAATTCTCGCGCAATCTCCTTGCGTTCGACATCCTGCAGCGAGACGACGCGCTCGGCGAGGCGCCGCTTGTCTTCAACGGCGTTCTCCAGTGTCGCCGCAAGATGATTCAGCTTGTCGCAAATAACAGCGAGTTCCGGCGGGCCATCCG
This sequence comes from Hyphomicrobiales bacterium, assembly GCA_038212905.1. Lineage (GTDB taxonomy): Bacteria > Pseudomonadota > Alphaproteobacteria > Rhizobiales > Xanthobacteraceae > Bradyrhizobium. The sequence goes on along the minus strand of JBBQUA010000005.1, from coordinate 27,850 downwards.
GCTTCACACGGGTGCCGTAGCCACCGGATTCGATTTTCGCCATCGCCTCCGACAGCATCCCGATCGGTGCCAGGGCACGGCCGACGACCCTGGTCGTGATGAGAAAGAGAACGATCGCGATCACGGAACCGATTTGCAGCTGGGTGACGATCCCGTCCCAGATCTCGGCCATCTCATCGTTCGGATGCGAGGTAATCAGGAGCGTTTCCGATCTTCCGCGAACGGAAATCGGCACGCTCACGACGGTCTTTTCCGGGCGCACAAGCGCGATGAACCATGCCGGCAGCGAACGTGAATCGTCATTGACGCCGGTGCGGTCTGGCCGCCCTGCCCGCTCCACGGTATCGTTCTGTCGGGTGATGCTGAGATGACGCAGCCGGTTGAGGTCGTGAACGATCTGGTTCAACCGCGCATCGGGGTCCGGCGCCTCGTTCAGCCCGACGACGATCGTTTCGAGGAACTCACGCGCCAGCCTCACGACGCTTTGATCCTCGGCCTGAACACGGGGTGCCGCCTCCAGCACCAGCCGCGCAATATTGGCCGCCAGACCGAGCATCAGGACGAGCGCGAGAAGCAGGTTAATGCGGGCGCGCAACGAGAGTCTTTGCCACATAGCGCTTGTCCACCAGCGAAGGGTCTTCGATTCCCCATCGGGGAGCGTTGACAGATAAAGGAGGCAGCTATCTAATTGCAACGTACAGCATTATCGCTCCAGCTGCATAATCGTCGATTGCAAGCGTGGCGCCGGCATCCGCGCCATAGATTTGATCCGACGCGTGCAATGCGGGATTGACGCGGGTACTCGGGACCAATGCCAATGCGCGTTCTGATCGTTGATGATCATCGCATCGTAGCCTCGGGGTGCCGCGCGTTGTTCGCGGACGACCCCGACATCGATATCCTTGAAGCATCCGACGCCGAGAGCGGCGAGCGCGCCTTTGGAAAAGAGCATCCGGACATCTGTGTTCTCGATATCAACCTGCCCACCGTGTCCGGCTATGAGTTGGCCAAGCGCATCCTCGGGCGCGATGCAACCGCGCGCATCATCATGTTCAGCATGAACGATGATCCCGTGTTCGCCGCACGCGCCATCGAGGTCGGCGCCAAAGGCTATGTCTCCAAGACCGGCGATCCGCAGGACCTCGTCGAGGCCATCCGTGAAGTCGGAAAGGGCGGGGTCTATTTGCCGCCGGCGATGGCGCGCAGCATCGCCTTCGCCGGTCCCGCCTTCGCGCAGAATCCACTGTCGAAACTGACCTCGCGCGAGATGGAGATATTGCGCCTGCTCAGTGCCGGCAAGAATCTCTCCGAGATCGCATGGCTAATTCGTTCCTCCTACAAGACGGTTGCCAACACCTCCTCGATCATGCGCCAGAAGCTCGGCGTGCGGACCTCCGCCGAACTGGTCCGGTTGGCCATCGACAATGGCGTCGCCTGAATGGCGCCGTGCCGCGCCGGAGTCGGAAGCTCATGACAATCCAAACCGTTTCACTCACTAAATCCTATGACGGCATGCAGGGTGTCTATAAGCACGCCAGTCGCGAGACCGGGACGGACATGACCTTCTCGGTCTATGTGCCGCCGCATCGGGAAGGCACCAGGCTGCCGGTGGTCTGGTATCTGTCGGGACTGACCTGCACCCACGCCAATGTTACCGAAAAAGGCGAATTCCGCCGCTCATGCGCCGAGCTCGGACTGATCTTGGTCGCGCCGGATACCAGCCCGCGCGGAGAAGATGTGCCGGGCGACCCGGCGAAAGCCTACGATTTCGGTCTCGGCGCAGGTTTCTATGTCGATGCAACGCAAGACCCGTTCGCCCGCAACTACCGCATGTGGAGCTATGTCACGGCAGAATTGCCGGAACTGGTCGCTGCGCATTTTCCCGTCGATGCCATCAGGCAATCGATAACAGGTCACTCCATGGGCGGTCACGGCGCCCTCACCGCGGCACTGCGCCATCCCGATCGATACCGCGCCGCCAGCGCGTTTGCGCCGATCGTCGCTCCCTCGCAGGTGCCGTGGGGGATCAAGGCGCTGGGCGGCTATCTCGGCGACGACAAGCCAGGCTGGCGCAGGCATGACGCGGTTGCGCTGATCGAGGACGGCGCCAGGTTCTCCGACCTGCTGGTGGACTATGGCGGCGCCGATCCGTTTCTGGCCGAGCAGCTTCGTCCCGAATTGCTACAGGCAGCCTGCGAGAAGGCGAACATTCCCCTCACCCTGCGCCGCCAGGAAGGTTACGACCACAGCTACTACTTCATCTCCACGTTCATGAGCGATCATCTACGCTGGCACGCCGCGCGCCTGAAAGCCTGAACCGGCTCCAGCCTATTGTGGTTGCCGCGCGCCGTAATTGGGCGCGAGCAGCCGGTTGCGCAGCAGATAGTTCATCGCCCGCGTCCAGGATTCGTCGGTATTGCCGCGAAGGTCGACGCTCATCGAGGCGACCAGCCGTCCGCTACGGGTGTCGCGCACAAAGACGTTGATGTTGAGAATGAGGGCCGAGACCTTTTGCACCACACCTGTCATGGCGAGGTCGGCACCGAGCTTGAGCGCCAACTCCACGTCGCAGCCGCCGCAAGCCTGCAGATTGCTGCCCTGCGCCGCTGCACTGACCGGCGCGATGTCGAGCAGCTGGAACTTGCCGGATTCGGCGAGTTCCCTGCGCAGCTGCTGGCCGGCGCGCATCAGCCGGTCATGCTCGCCGGCCGGAGATCCCCCCACCTCGCCCTGAAGGCTGGTATCGATCAGTTCGAAATCGAACACTGCGACCTTCGGTGGATCGGCATACGCCGGCGCCGCCGTCATCAGCGTCAGCAGCAGCGCAGGAACAATAAAGCTCGCTCTCATGATCGTGATCCGCAAATGCAGCGTCGTGCCCGCGACGAAATCCGGGGTTGCAACCTAGGGCAATTCAGTCATGTTTCAAGCCAAAGCTCATTCTTGCCGGTCAAGCCTGCGAGAAACGACAGGGAAGAAACATGATCCGATGGTTGGTCGGCGCGATCGGCCTTTGCGTCGTGGCTACCCACGCGCTCGCCGCCGAGCCGATCGAGATCGGCATCGGCTATCTCAGTCACGCCGGCGTGAAATCGAAATTGTCCCTGGTCGAACAGCCTTCGGCGAACGACGGGCTTGCCGGCGCGCGCCTCGCGATCGAGGACAACAACACGACCGGAAAATTTCTCAATCTGCGGTTCACACTGGAAGAGGTCAGGCTCAAGGAGGGCGACGACGTCGCCACGGCGGCGGTGGCGCTCGCCGGCCGCAACGGCTTCATCATCGCCGATCTTGCCGCCGACGCGCTGCTGAAGGCCGCCGATGCGCTGCGCGATCGCGGAACCGTGCTGTTCAACGCGGGATCGCTCGACGACCGGCTGCGCGAGCAGGACTGCCGCGCCAATGTGATCCATGTTGCCCCGACCCGCTCGATGCTCGCGGACGCGCTTGCGCAATATCTGGTTTGGAAGCAATGGAAACGTTGGCTGCTGGTGGTCGGCTCGCACGAGCCGGACAAGCTTTACGCCGAGGCGCTGCGCCGCGCCGCCACGCGCTTTGGCGCCAAGATCGTTCAGGAGCGAACGTTCGACGACACCGGCGGCGCCCGCCGCACCGACAGCGGCGTGACCTTGATCCAGCGGCAAATTCCCGTGTTCACCCAGCAGGCGCCAGCCTATGACGTCCTGATCGCCGCCGACGAAAGCGAAGTCTTCGCATCCTACCTGCCCTACCGGACCTGGGATCCGCGACCGGTCGCCGGCTCCGCGGGTCTGATGCCCGCGAGCTGGGACGGCGCGCACGACCAGTGGGGCGCAATCCAGATGCAGAACCGATTCTTCAAGCTGAATTCGCGGCGCATGACGGCGCTGGACATGCAGGCCTGGACCGCCGCACGCATGATCGGCGAGGCGACATCGCGCACCAGTTCCGGCGACCCGAAAGCCGTGTTCGATTTTCTCAAGCGGCCGGACTTCTCCGTCGCGGCGTTCAAGGGCCAGCGGCTGACGCTGCGGGACTGGAACCTGCAGCTTCGCCAGCCCATCCTGCTGGCCGACGGACGCATGGTGGTCTCGGTTTCGCCGCAGGAAGGTTTCCTGCATCAGGTTTCGGAACTCGATACGCTCGGCGTCGATCGGCCCGAGACCAAATGCAAACTGCGTTGAAGCAACCTTGATGGACGACTCGGAGAACTCTCCCATGAGGCCTTGTTACCCGGTTTTGGCACTCCTCGTCTGGCTCGCGGCTGTGACGCCGGCTGCGGCCTTCCTCGCCTATGTATCGAACGAGAAAAGTAACACGGTATCGGTGATCGATACCGACAAATGGATCGTCACCAAGACCATCAAGGTCGGCCAGCGTCCGCGCGGCATCGAGTTCACCAGGGATGGCAAGTTCGTAATGGTCGCGGTCGGCGATGACGACAAGATCGAAGTGATCGATACCGCGAGCCAGCGGGTGGTGGACAGCCTGCCCTCCGGTCCCGATCCGGAACTGTTCACCCAGGATGCCGCTGGCAAATTCCTCTACGTCGCCAATGAAAACGACAACACGGTGAGCATCGTCGATCTCGAAAAGCGCGTCCGGGTCGGCGACATCCAGGTCGGCGTCGAGCCTGAAGGCATGACGCTGAGCCCGGACGGCAAGATTCTGATCAATACCTCAGAGACGACCAACATGGCGCACTTCATCGACACCGCGACGCGCCAGATCGTCGCCAATGTGCTGGTCGATGCGCGACCGCGCTTCGCCGAGTTCAAGCGCGACAGCTCCGAATTGTGGGTATCGTCGGAGATCGGCGGCACGGTGTCCATCATCGACCCCGTCAAGCGCACGATTACCGGCAAGATCAATTTCAGCATTCCCGGCCTGCGGCGCGAAGCGATCCAGCCGGTCGGCATCGGCATCACCAGGGACGGCAAGACCGCCTTCATCGCACTTGGTCCCGCCAACCGCGTCGCGGTCGTCGACGCCACCAGCCATGCCGTCATCAAATATCTGCTGGTCGGCCAGCGGGTCTGGCACATGGCATTCACCCCGGACGAAAAATACCTGCTGGTGACCAACGGCGTATCCAATGACGTCTCGGTGATCGACGTGGCGGCGCAAAAAGTCATCAAGACGATCCAGGTCGGCGAGCTGCCCTGGGGAATAACGTTCGCGCAGCCATGACCGCCACCGACGCTCCCTCTGCCAGCCAGGCGCCGCCGGATCCCGGTCACCGGCACGATGCTGCGTTAGCTCCCGCATTGTCGATTGCAGAAATCAGCCATTCCTACGGACCCAGGCGCGCCCTCATCGACATCAGCTTCACGGTTGCGCCGGCCAGTTTCACGGCGTTGCTTGGCCTCAACGGCGCCGGCAAGAGCACCTTGTTCTCCCTGGTCACCCGGCTGTTCGGAATCCAGACGGGACGGATCGGCATTTTCGGGCACGACATCGGCATGGCACCGGGTGAGGCGCTGCGGCTGCTTGGCGTCGTGTTCCAGCCCCGCACGCTCGACCTCGATCTGTCGGTGACGCAGAACTTGCTCTATCACGCCGCCCTGCATGGCATCGCGCGGCGCGAAGCGCGCTTGCGCAGCGATCAGGAGCTCTCGCGCATCGGGCTTGCTGACCGCGCCGACAGCAAGGTTCGCGACCTCTCGGGCGGTCAGATGCGACGGCTGGAGATCGCCCGCGCGCTCCTGCATCGCCCGCGCCTGCTGCTGCTCGACGAAGCGACCGTCGGTCTCGACGTCAAGGCCCGCGCCGATATCCTCAGCCACGTCCGACAGCTGGTGACCGAGCAAGGCATCGGCGTGCTATGGGCGACCCATCTGTTCGACGAGATCATATCCGGCGATGACCTCGTCGTGCTGCATCAGGGCCGGGTTTTGGCCCACGGCCCGGTCGGAGCCATCATCGCCGAGGCCGGAGCCCACGACATCAACTCCGCCTTCATGCGCCTGACCGGAGCTGCGCCGGAATTGGGGAGGTCTGCGCCATGAGCTCCACGGCAATCCGCCAGGCCCGGAGCGGTTTTTCGCTCGCCGAATACATCACCTGCCTGAGCGGCATCGTGTGGCGCGAGGCGCTGCGCTTCCTGCACCAGCGCGAGCGCTTCGTCTCGGCACTGGTGCGGCCGCTGCTGTGGCTGTTCATCTTCGCGGTCGGCTTCCGGCAGGTGCTGGGCATTTCCATCATCCCGCCATATGAGACCTACATCCTCTACGAGGTCTATATCGCGCCCGGATTGATGGCGATGATCCAGTTGTTCAACGGCATGCAGTCGTCGCTGTCGATGGTCTACGACCGCGAGATGGGCAACATGCGCACCTTGCTGGTGAGCCCGTTGCCACGATGGTATCTGCTGTTCTGCAAGTTGCTTGCCGGAACCGCGGTCTCGCTGCTGCAGGTCTATGCCTTCCTCGTGATCGCGTGGTTCTGGGATATCGCGCCGCCGCCAACAGGCTATCTCACGGTGCTGCCGGCGTTGATCCTGTCGGGGCTGATGCTGGGCGCACTGGGCATGCTGATCTCTTCCGGCATCAAGCAGCTCGAGAACTTTGCCGGCGTGATGAACTTTGTCATTTTTCCGATGTTCTTCGCATCGTCCGCGCTGTATCCGCTGTGGCGGGTGCTGGAGGGTAGCCCCCTGCTGTATTATGTCTGCCTGTTCAATCCATTCACCCATGCGGTCGAATTGATCCGCTTCGCGCTGTACGAAAAGACAAACTGGATTTCGCTCGTTGTCGTTGGTGGCTGCACGGCGGCCTTCATGATCGGCGCGATCTATGCCTATGATCCGTCGCGCGGCCTGATCCGCCGCGGACCCGCCGGAGGCGAGACATGAGACGCCGTATCGCGATCGTGACCTTATTCGTCGTCGCAGCATCCACCGATGTCTGCGTCGCGGCCGACCCGCGCTACCCGGACTGGCCGTGCGTGCAGGCAAAGGTGCCGGAAATTTCGCTCGCCGCGGTGTGGGGCGGCCCACCGCTCGACGACGCCAATTGGAAGAACGACCCCAAAGTGAGCGCGCTGGTGCCGAAACTGGCCGCCCGACGCACGCCGCTTGAGGAGGCTGAAAAGACGATCGTGGAGTTTCTGGCCGGAGCGCCGTCCGACAAGGCTACCAAAGGCAAGCTGCTATTCGCCGGACTGTTCGATACCCTCAATGCCCAGCGCTCGTCGGTCCTGAACGGGCTCGAACGGGTAACCCGCAAGCAGCGCGAGGCCGCCGACAAGATCCGGGCAACCACGACTGCCCTACGAGCGCTGCAGAGCGCATCCCCACCCGAGCAACCGAAGATCGACGAACTCAATAATCAGCTGGTCTGGGAAGCGCGGATCTTCGAGGACCGGCGGCGCGTGATCACATTCGTTTGCGAAGTGCCCACCACGATCGACCGCCGGCTGTTCGCGCTCGGCCGCGTGATCCAGCAGGAGATGGAATAGAAGGCGCCGGGTGCAGCCTTGCGATTAGCGCGCGGAAGACTTCTCCTCCTCCGTCCGCGGCTCCGGTTGCGATTCCGCCGTCGGCAGGCCAGCACGCTCCCAGCCGTCGGTACCTTCGGGATACCAGGCCACGTTGGGATAGCCGTAGGACAGAACGCGCCTGGCGGCGTTCCAGGACATCCAGCAATCGGCCTGGCAATAGATCACCAGCGACGCAGCATTGTTGCCGCCAGTGGCGCGGGCAAGACCCTGTCGAAAATAGTCCTCGGTCACATCAGCAAGCTTTCCGTAACCGGTATCGGGCAGCCAAACGGTGCCGGGTATGCTGAGCCGGGGCTTGTCACGCCATATCGTGCCGGCCGGCAGATTTAGCGGTTTTGGCGCGCGCGGCAGCACGTCGATGAAAACAGCGCTGCCCGCGCGCCATATCGTTTCGGCCTCCGCAGTGGTAAGGACGCGCGCGCCCGAGAGCGTCGCGGGGACCGGCGCGCGATAATTCTCCGTGCGGTAGCCATCGGGTTCGGAAACATTGCCCTGCGCATGCGCCGTGGCAACCAGCGCCGCAAACGCGAGCCCTGCGAGCTTCCACATCATGGCGACTTTTTCGTCACCTCCGTGCCGATCGGCCGGTCGTTCTCGTCCAGCAAGGGGACACCGAATTCGAGCAGTATCTTGTTGATGGCCGGCTGGTTCTCCTCGATCAGACGGTTGAGCATCCGCTTCCAGTTCTGGTCGGCCGGCCGCACGGCCATGCCGATGCGATAAGCGAGCCGCGATCCCGTGGTTTCCTTGACGAGCGGCGCGACATGCAGCGGCGGGTTGGCCTTCTTGGCGTAAAACCCGGCGATCGGTCCCCAGAGAACGGCGACGTCGATCGTTCCCGACGTCAGATCGTTGATCATGGCTTCCGCCGACGAATCGAGCCGGGTATCGATCATCAGTGGATAGGATTTGGCGTCCACCATCAAACCATTGGCAGACATGCCGGTAGCCGGCGGCGTTCCGGCGACGATGCCGATGTGCTTGCCCTTCAGGCGCGCGTCTCCCAGCGTCGTGACCTCGTCAAGGCCGCTGCCCTGCTTCGCGACCAGCGCGTAGGTGGTGCGGTAATAGGGATTGGTGCCTTGCACCAGGTCGTCGCCCTGCGGATAACCCATGATGACATCGCAACGATGCGCGGCGAGCGTCATTCGAATAAAACCGGCGGCTTGCGGAAAATAGGTATACTCGATCTTCTTCTGAAGCTTCTCGGCGAACAATTCGGCAAGCTTGTTCTCGAAGCCTTCGCCTTTCTCATTGGTGAACGGCAAATTGCGCGGGTCGGCGCAAACCCGCAACACGTTGGGATCGACGAGCTCGATCGACAGATCGGTGCTGCCACTGCTCGTCTGCGCCCGAGCGAGGCCGCTGCCCGCCAGTGTTGCGGTGATCGCAAGAAACGTAACCAAGCACCCGCGATATCGTACGGCATTTGTCATTGAAGGCAGTTGCACGTTGGGCCCACCGATCTTTTCCGACTTCCCATAGCTTCCAACTTCCCAAGACGATTTCCCTGGACCAAAGTCCGCGGGAAGCCGCAACCTGCAAAATGCTATGCTTCGCAATTGCAGCGTGCAACAGGATAATCCTCGCCTTGCATGCTGCGGCGCAAACCAGTCTCGATGACGACGCATCACGTTGTCGATATCGCTTCGTGATGAGACGGAGGCGGAAATATGGCGTGCCGGATTTGGCTCATGGTTGCACTGGCCCTGCTCGGCGCACCGACCTTGGGACGGGCGCAACAGCAGGCCTTGCCCGTAGACGAGATTGCGCCCGGCGTCTTCGTGTACAACGGCAAGACCGCGCTGATGACCCGCGAGAACGCCGGTGCGATCGCCAATATCGGCTTCATCATCGGCGAGAGCGCGGTTGCGGTGATCGACACCGGAGGCAGCGTTCGTGAGGGGCAACAGCTGCTTGCCGCGATCCGTGCACGGACCGACAGGCCGATCCGCTACGTCATCAACACCCATGGCCATCCGGACCACGTGTTCGGCAACGCCGCCTTCGTGCGGGATGGAACCAGCTTCGTGGGTCACCGCAACCTGCCGCGCGCGCTCGCCACCCGCGGGCCATTCTACATCGAAGCCTTTCGCCGGATCATGGGCGGCCAGCTGATCGATGACGTGCGGATGGTGCCGCCGACGATCCTGGTCGACGGCATCACCACACTCGATCTCGGCCAGCGTAACCTGACCTTGAGGGCTTGGCCGGCGGCTCACACCGACAACGATCTCACCGTGCTCGACCAGCAAACCGGGACCCTGTTCGCGGGCGATCTCGTGTTCCTCAGCCATATCCCGGTGCTGGACGGCAGTCTTCGCGGATGGCTGAGCGTGATCATCGAACTCGCCACCCTCCCCGCGCAACGCGTGGTTCCCGGTCACGGAGATGTGAGCGAATGGCCGGCGGCGCTTGCCGACCAGCGGCGCTACCTCGAAACACTGGCCTCTGATATCAGGGCCCTCGTCACCAGCGGCAAATCGATAAGGGCCGCCGCCGATACGGCCGCGGCCGCCGAACGGACGCGATGGCAATTGTTCGACGACTTCCATGCCCGCAACGCGACCGCAGCATTTTCGGAAATTGAATGGGAATGAATCGAATAATGCCGTATGCTGCCATCGTTGCTTCAATCGCAGCAAAGGGCTCGACCATGTCCGGATATCGTTTCCGCCTGTTCTGCCTTGCCGGCCTCCTCGGCGTCATGCTCGGAGCGCCCCTCGCGTCCGCGGCAGCGTCCGACCCCAACGACCCGTGGCCCGGCCTGGTGCAGGACATCTTCAACAACCGCGAGATGAACGATGGCGCCGGTGTCATCGCCATCGAGATGCCATACCGGGCCGAAGATGCGGCGATCGTGCCGGTGACCCTGCGCACCAGGCTTGCGGCCGGCGACAGCCGCCGCGTGCTGCGGATCACGCTGGTGATCGACCAGAATCCCGCGCCGCTGGCGGCGAAGTTCGAGTTGGGGCCGGACGCCAATGTGTCGGAAATCTCGACGCGCGTGCGCGTCAACAACTATACCGACGTGCATGCGGTGGCCGAACTGAGCGACGGCAAGCTCTATATGGCGAAGACCTATGTGAAGGCCTCCGGCGGCTGCTCGGCGCCCGCCGCCAAGACCGCTGACGACTCCCGGAGCCGACTGGGTCAGATGCGATACCGGCAATTCGCGAAGGCGGGCCAAGGTCCTGGCAGCGCTCCCGCCAGCGGCGCCCGCGAGGCGCAGATCATGGTCGGACATCCCAGCAATTCCGGCCTGCAGATGGACCAGGTCACGCAGCTCTACGTTCCCGCCTTCTTCGTCGACCAATTGCGGATTTGGCAGGACGACAGCCCGGTGCTGGCGATGGAAGGCGGGATCTCGATATCCGAAGATCCCAATATCCGGTTCACCTATGTTTCCAATGGCGCGAAACGCTTCCGTGCCGAGGCCAGGGACACCGAAGGCCACGTCTTCCGGAACGAATGGAAAATCGACGATTCCAGCATGTGAAGCGCGACGTCAGGGGGATGTTACGGTCGGCGGCTCTCTCTAGAAGCATCGCACTTCCGCTTCGGCCTGCGCACGCCTGAGTTCGTCGAGCGCGCTCGCTGCCTGTTCGGACGTGCGGAACTGGCCACCCAGATTGCCGCGAACCTGCGCCATGCTCAGCACGGTTTCGGCCGTGACATAGCGCTCATAGGGCACGATCGATGCGACGACGTCGATCGAACAGGAGCATTGCTCGATCGCCTGCCGGGTCTCGCCATTGGCTTTCAGGCAGCCAAAGACGTATTCCGCGCGCACTGCGGTCGGGTAGTCGTTGATTTCCTGCGCCGGCACGGCCAAGGGCGTCGCCATGATCAAGCCGAACGCGGCGACAATTCGTCGTACCAATCCGACACGCATCATCGACTTCCTTCCACTGCCAAACGTGGAAGCTATGCTATGACTGCCTTGCTGAAAAGAAAACGTTGCAGCGAATGGCTTGAGCACGATGACGGCTTTCCCTCGCATGTTGATGGCGGCAATGGTCCTGACCGTCGTTCAGCTCGGCACCTGCTGGGGCGCCGCGACCGTACGCGTTGCAGTGCAAAAGAGTGGAACCTTCGCCTGGGAACTGGCCGTGATCCGCGCGCACGGCCTCGACCGAAAGGCGGATCTCTCGCTCCATGTTCTTGAACTCGCGAGCCCCGAGGCCGGCAAGATCGCACTTCGTGCCGGCAGCGCCGATATCATCGTCGCCGACTGGCTATGGGTGTCGCGCCAACGCGGGCTCGGCGCCAAGCTGACGTTCTATCCGTATTCGAGCGCGCTCGGCGCCGTGATGGTGCCGGCCGCGTCGCCGATCCGTACCCTGGCCGATCTCAGGGGCCGCAAGCTCGCCGTCGCCGGCGGCCCGATCGACAAGAGCTGGCTGCTGCTGCAGGCGTGGTCAAAACAGGGCGGCATCGACCTGAAGACGGAGGCGACGATCGCCTACGGCGCGCCGCCATTGCTGACGGCCAAGGCGCTCGACGGCGAAATGGATGCGACCCTCAATTACTGGAATTTCTGCGCCGTGCTGGAAGCCAAGGGATTCCGCCGCCTCGCCGGCATTGAGGATGTCGTGCTGAAACTCGGGGCCACCGGCCGCACCGCCATGATCGGTTACGTGTTCGACGAAAACTGGGCGAACGCCAACCAGGATGTGACAGCGCACTTTATTTCCATGACCCGCGCGGCGAAGGAGATCCTGGCGACCTCGGACGCGGCGTGGGAGAAGATCGCAGCCCTGACCGGCGCTGCCGACGCGGCAACGTTGCACGCCTACCGCGATCGCTACCGGGAAGGCATTCCGCGCCGCCTGATCGACGAGGAAGAAGCCGACGCGCGCGTGCTGTACCGCGTGCTGGCGACGATCGGCGGCCGCGAACTGGTCGGCCCGGCGACGGAGCTCGATTCCGGAACATTCTATCACGCGATCCCTGGAGACTGAGGTGCCGCGCCTGCTGTCGTCAGTGGTGTTCGTCGCGAGCTGGTGGATCGCCTCGCTGCTCATCGGCGAGGCCAAGCTGCCCGCTCCTCCCGCCGTGCTCGCGGCGGTGATATCAGAAGCCGGGTCCGGCGCGCTGTTCCTCCATCTCGGGGTGACTCTGGCTCGCGTCGCCCTCGCCTTCACCCTGGCGATGACACTGGGCGGCGCCATCGGTTATCTGATGGGCCGGGTGCGGCTTGCCAATCGGATCGGCGATCCCTGGCTGATCCTGCTGCTGAATTTGCCGGCGCTCGTCGTCATCGTGCTGGCCTATGTCTGGGCTGGATTGACCGAGGTCGCGGCGATCGCGGCCATCGCCATCAACAAGCTTCCGACCGCCGTGGTCACCCTGCGCGAGGGAACGCGTGCGCTGGACGCGGCACTCGACGAAATGGCGACGGTGTTTGCCTTGCCGCGCTGGAGCAGGTTCCGGCATGTGATACTGCCGCAGCTGGCGCCCTATATCGCGGCGGCGGCGCGATCGGGACTTTCGCTGGTCTGGAAGATCGTCCTGGTGGCGGAACTGCTCGGACGTTCGAACGGCGTTGGATTCCAGATTGGCGTCGCCTTCCAGCTGTTCGATATTCCCCTGTTGCTCGCCTATTCCCTGAGTTTCACGGCGGTGGTGCTCGTCATCGAAACCGTGCTGGTTCAGCCCTTTGAAAACCGGCTATTTCGGTGGCGTCCCCGTGCGGCTTGAAGTCGATATCGCCAGCAAGACCTTCACCAGCGCGGCGGGCGAAGTGCACGACGTGCTGGCCGGTATCCGCTTTACGCTCGAGGCGGGAGAGGTCGGCGTGCTGGTCGGCCCGTCCGGCTGCGGCAAGAGCACGATGCTGCGGATTCTCGCCGGCCTCGACCCTGACTATCGGGGGCGGGTTTCGCGTCCGGCCGGCGCGCGGATCGGCATGGTGTTCCAGGAGCCACGGCTGCTGCCCTGGCGGTCGGTCGAAGACAATGTCCGGCTTGCCGCGCCGCTGGCCGATGAGGCGAAGCTTTCGGCGCTGTTCGCCATTCTCGAACTGGACGCTCATCGCAGCCATTTTCCCGGCGAACTGTCGCTTGGCCTCGCCCGCCGGGTCGCACTCGCCCGCGCGTTCGCCGTTGATCCGGATTTCCTCATTCTCGACGAACCGCTGGCCTCGCTCGATGGGCCCCTCGCCGTGCGCTTGCGCGATCAGATTGCCAGATTGGTGGAACGCCGTTCCGTGATGACGCTGCTGGTGACCCATGACATCGACGATGCCGTTCGTCTCGGCGACCGGCTGTTCCTGCTGTCACCGCGGCCGGCGCGGATCGTCGGGGGGCTGGCCATCCGCACGCCGCGCAGCGCGCGGGATGATACCGAGATCGCGGCGATCAAGGCGGACATCGCGCAGCGGATGCAGGGCGATCAAACCGGACGAGATACCTGATAGGCAGCATTTGCGGCGCATGTTAAATACGCCGTCGGCGGAGACGGCACGATCAGCGACCGCACCGCAAATGGAGGGATGGCATGATGCGATGGATCCTGGCTTCGGTCGCGCTGTTGCTGGCGAGCGGCGGCGAAGTTGCCGCGCAGGGCAAGGGCATCAGGCTCTGGAACCTGACCACGTCGACCATGTCGGGTTTTCAGCTATCGCCGGCTGGAAAGAACAGCTGGGGACCCAATCAGACCTTGAACGACAAGGACAAGGAGGTCGACCACGACGAACGCCTGCGCATCACAGGCGTGGAGCCGGGTCGCTACGATGCCAAGGTCAGCTATCCCGACAAAAGGCAGTGCCTGGTGAGGAACATCGAAATCAAGGCGGATGCGGTGTTTTCGATCGCGGACAAGGACCTGAAGGACTGTAAAAAGTAACTGGCGTCGCAGCCTCGCAGGATCAGGCTTCAGCTCCCCAGCGTCAGGCCTTGTCGTGGTAGTGCGGATATTCGCAGCGCCATTTGACCGCGGTCCACTTCGGGTGCTCCCCCACCCACTGCGCGATGTAGGGCTGGGCTGCCATCACACATTGCCGTGGCGACACATGCGAGGAAAACGCCAGGTGCTGCTCCTCGCAGGTGGCCGGCGACAGCACGGCACATACGGTTATGATCAGGTCGATCGCATTCATGCCTGGAACCCCTGAGCTGATTCGGGAATGTACCCCCACAGCTACGTGGCTGGCTGATCAAAGTTGCACTACAAACCCCGGAAAAACACGCTTTGGTAGTCCGCTCTAGAAGTTAACGCCGAATACCAGCCGGGCCTGGTGGCGCTCGAAATTGACGAGGTCGAGGGCGGCATGCGAACCGGCCGGACGCCCCCATGCCTGGACGCTCCAGGCCGCCGTCAGCCGTGAACGTTTCGACAGCTGGAGATAGGCCGTTGGTCCAACAAACAAGGCATGGCCCGCGAACTCTTCCAGACCGATCCCTTCATAGTGCCGCAGATAGCGCGCTTCGCCGCCGAGAAAGAAGCCCGGACGTGCTTGCACCATCACGGCGAGCGCCGCACCGATGGTGGCCTCCTGTTCCGCGGCCCCGGTGCTGACAACACGCGTCCATTCCGGCTGATAGATCAGATTGAGGGCGGCGACCGCAACGTTTGGAACAAGTTCGCGGTCGAATGCGAGCACGAATTCCGTTCCGTAACTTCGCACCACCGCAGCCGTGGTCTCGTCGACACGGTTGGCGTGGCCTCCGACCGCAAAGGTTAACCCGAACGGGGCTGCCTCCCGATCCAGAAACCGGTAGCGAAAATCAACGGAAACGCCCTGCCAGGATAACTGGCGCCGATCCTCCAGACCCGGAACGCCAGCGATGTTGTGCGATGCAAAGCTGCTTACCAGCTCGACGCGAAAATTATCGACCGGCACAAATTCCAGCTCGAATTCCTGCTCAATCGCCCGGTAGCTTCCACCAGCCCTGGAAAATCGTCCGGTCGTGGAGCTCTGGAATTCACGCTCGCCGACATTTCCGACGTCGGTGCCGATCATGAAGCCAAACATATGCTCGGTATCGATGCCCTCCGCGCTCGCGCAGACCGGCAGCAGCGCGAGGCACAGGATGAGCATTTTTTCACGAATTGGCATTCACATTCCGGAGGCCATGCGATGAATGGAAAGTGACCGTACCGCTGATCGCAGCAGCACTCTACCACAGCGGTAGTCCGCCAGCGAGGCATTGGAACGCTTGATCCGGGAGTTCAGATCGGCTGCAATGCAGACCTCGACGGGCCTGGCCCGCGTACGACGACAACAGGGAGGCTACGATCCAAATGGCAAAAGTTCTCGTGATGTATAAAAAGCCGAAGAGCGCAGAGGCCTTCGACAAGCACTACGCTGCGGTTCACATTCCCCTTGCGAAGAAGATTCCCGGCCTGAAAAAATACGACATCAGCCATGGCGGGGTCGGAACACCAGCCGGTCCCAGCGACATTCACCTTGTCGCCACGCTGCATTTTGACTCGCTTGATGCCCTCAAGGCCGGCATGGCCTCGCCGGAGGGAAGAGCCGCGGGGGGAGATCTTGCAAACTTCGCCGACGGCGGAGCGGACCTCTACCTTTTCGACACAAAGGAAGTTTGATTGTATCCGAGCTGTCTTGCACTGACAGCGACGTCTGTCACCAGCGACGTCTGTCACCAGCGACGTCTGCCACGGCTCGCAGCAGCAGATTGCTGCCAGAGCCGGGCAGATCGTTTCGATGCAGTCTATTTGCGCGCGGCGCAGGCGTACATGTTGATTTCCATGCCCACCGGAACCTCGACAATCTTCGGAGTTTTCCAGGTCATTCGGGTCTCCCAAAGTAACTTGCAAGTAGCTTGGCGCGATGTCACGCCAAGGTTGAACTTAAGTCCGCGGCTGACCTGGCGCAAGTACGGAACACCAAACGCCGCACACCTTTGCTGCCGCCTGACCAGCAATATTTCTCTCTTGGACAAACCTACTTCTCTCTTGGACTAATTGCAGCGCCTGATCGCGATCGTGATTTCATTTTGCCCCCCGGCTCGCTGCCGTCGGATCAACGATCGCAACACGGCTTCAGGTTCCGGGTGCCCGGGCAAACGGCGGTACTGTTTAATCGGGTGCTGGCATATTTTCCGTCATGAAACTCCCGAGGGAGCTGCGAGGCCATTCATGCGATTCTTGTGCAAGGGATCACTCGCTTCGTTGCTTGCGATTTGGCTCACATCGTCCGCGATCGCGCAGAACGGATTGCAGCCGGACCAGCCCGCCCCGGCAATCTCGCCGCTGACGGGAAAGGAGCGCCTCGGCCGCATATGGATGGATGAGCAGCGCATCGACAATTGCAAAGTGCCGATCGACTTGCGTGGAACCCGGCCACGGTCCAGCGCCTGCCCGCATGTTCCGACAAGTTGATTAGTCGACAAGACCCCACCGGGTCCTCAATCAGAGCACCGCCTTGAGAATGTTGGCGGCTGGCTCCAGGCGGGCGACCTAGGAAGCATCCGGAGACGGGCTGTGGTGCTGCGCCTTGTGGATGGAAGACGGGACCACTCCAAAATACTTGCGGAACACGCGGCTGAAATGCGACGAGCTCGAAAAGCCCCACGAAAATGCGACATCCGTGATGGTCTTTCCAGCCTTGGTTTCCAGCTCCTGGCGACAATTCTGCAACCTGGCCTGCCAGATATGATCGCTGACGGTAACGCCCCTGTCACTGAACAGCATGTGCAGATACCGCTTGGTGCAGCCGAGCGCCGCCGAGATCTGATCGATGCTGAGTTCCGGGTCGCGTAAATGTTCGCGGATGAAGAACTGGGCCCGGACATAGGTCGCCTCGGCGCCGCCACGATCGAACATCGTGTCGGCCTCGCGAAGTGGCAAGAGCAGGAGATCGATCAGCGAATCGGCGACGCCGATGGCGTTGTATGGCGACAGCTTGGTGGCTTCGTCGAACACCGCATGCACGAAGTCGTGGGCGATTCGCCCGGTGCCGGTGCGTGCCGAGAGTTTGCATGCTGACATTTTCGACAGGCGAACACCGCGCTCTCGCAGCAGTTCCTTGGGCACGATGACAACCTCGTGCCGCGTCAGCGCGGGACTGATGATCGTATGCGGACACGACACATCGTAGACCAGACAGTCGCCGGGCTTCAATTCGAGATGCCGGCCGCTCTGTTCGAAATAGGAAACGCCGTGGGTCTGGAACAGTATCTTGACGAACGGATGTTCGCTGGATCGTACGCGCGACGGCGCATGCGCGATCCGATGCTGGCTGACCTCGATCTGGCAGAGTTTTAACTGCGACACGGTCGTGAAATTGATCCGCGCCTCGAGCGATGAAGCATGCAGCGGATCGACATCGAATCGCCCGCACAAATCCGTCAGCGCATCGGACCAAAACTGGACCTGCTTCTTCGGCGCCAATCCGGAAGTGCTTAGCGAGCGGACCATATCCGACATTGTCCAGCCACCGATTCGAGAAACGTGACTGTTGCCGCGAGCGGCCCGGCCACGGTGAAGCGCCATTTAGTCCAAAGTCAGATAGCCCCAGTCGAATGACCCAACTCAAATGACCACGTCGAATGGTGCTTGAGCAAGGTATGTCCCGGCATCCGTTCAACAATCCTCCGACTTAGTTTCCACGCCGTCAAGGGAAACCTCAACCCCCGGTAGCTTCTGCAAGCCACCCATTCGTTGCACCGCCGCATGCACGGCTTGACGCAGGACCAAGATTTGGTGGCGACAAGACTTGGTGGCGAGACGAAAAAAAATGGCCAAGCTTCGCTTTGGAGCAACCCCCCTTCCCTCTTGGGCAAGTTTCCCATGACCGAACGGGATAAGCATACGGAACAAAATGGAGAAAAGTGGGCCGTTTCGGCGGAACCCTGGGATCATCAGTGGGAGGACTTCGCTATGCGCAAGGTGCTTTTAGCAACCCTTGGCTCGATCGCGGTATTAACCGCGGGCGGCGCTTGGGCCAACGACGAACTGATCAAGATGTCGCAGAACCCGAAGGACTGGGTGATGCCGGCAGGCGACTACGCCAATACGCGCTACTCCAAGCTGAACCAGATTACCGCAGCCAATGTCAGCAAGCTGCAGGTCGCGTGGACATTTTCGACCGGCGTGTTGCGCGGCCACGAAGGCGGACCACTCGTCATTGGCAACATGATGTACGTCCACACGCCCTTCCCGAACAAGGTCTATGCTCTTGACCTATCCAAGGACAACCAGATCGTCTGGAAGTACGAGCCCAAGCAGGATCCGAACGTCATCCCGGTGATGTGCTGCGACACGGTGAACCGTGGCGTCGCCTATGGCGATGGCAAGATCTTCCTGCATCAAGCCGATACGACGCTGGTCGCCCTCGACGCCAAGACCGGCAAGGTGGAGTGGAGCGTGAAGAACGGTGACCCCGGCAAGGGCGCGACCGGCACCTCGGCCCCGCTCGTGGTCAAGGACAAGGTCCTGGTCGGTATCTCCGGCGGCGAATTCGGCGTGCAGTGTCACGTCACCGCCTACGATCTCAAGTCCGGCAAGCAGGCGTGGCGAGCGTTCTCCGAAGGTCCGGACGACCAGCTCTTGATTGACCCGGTCAACACCACCGAACTCGGCAAGCCGGTCGGCAAGGATTCCAGCCTCAAGACCTGGCAGGGCGATCAATGGAAGATCGGCGGCGGCTGCACATGGGGCTGGCTGTCCTACGATCCGGCTGTGAACCTCGTCTATTACGGCTCCGGCAATCCCTCGACCTGGAATCCGAAGCAGCGTCCTGGCGACAACAAATGGTCGATGACCATCTTCGCGCGCAATGCCGATACCGGCATGGCGAAGTGGGTCTACCAGATGACTCCGCATGACGAGTGGGACTATGACGGCGTCAACGAAATGATCCTGAGCGATCAGCAGATGGGCGGAGCAAGCCGCAAGCTGCTGACCCATTTCGACCGCAACGGCCTGGGCTATACCCTCGACCGTCTCACGGGCGAATTGCTGGTCGCCGAGAAGTATGATCCCAAGGTCAACTGGACCAGCGGCGTCGACATGAACAAGGCCTCGCCGACTTATGGTCGTCCCAAGGTTCTTGATCAATATTCGACCGAAAAGACCGGCGAGGACAAGAACACCAAGGGGATCTGCCCGGCCGCGCTCGGCACCAAGGACGAGCAGCCGGCGGCCTATTCGCCGGACACCCAACTGTTCTACGTGCCGACCAACCACGTCTGCATGGACTACGAGCCGTTCAAGGTGAGCTACACCGCGGGCCAGCCCTATGTCGGAGCAACGCTCTCGATGTATCCGCCCCCCGGCGAAACCCATATGGGCAACTTCATCGCCTGGGACAACAAGACCGGCAAGATCGTGTGGTCGAACAAGGAGCAGTTCTCGGTCTGGTCCGGAGCGCTCGCTACCGCAGGCGGCGTGGTGTTCTACGGAACGCTCGAAGGCTACCTTAAGGGCGTCGACGCCAAGACCGGCAAGGAACTCTACAAGTTCAAAACCCCGTCCGGCATTATCGGCAACGTCACGACCTATGAGCATGCCGGCAGGCAGTACGTCGCGGTGCTGTCCGGTGTTGGCGGCTGGGCGGGTATCGGCCTCGCAGCCGGCCTGACCGATCCGACCGCCGGCCTCGGCGCCGTCGGTGGCTACGCTGCGCTCAGCAACTACACCGCGCTCGGCGGATCACTGACTGTGTTCGCGCTGCCGCAATAGACTGAGCCGACCTCGTTCCGGTGCATGGAGCTGCTCCATGCACCGGTTCGCTGCCATCGAATGTCGAGGAAATGCTCTTGCGTATAATCCGGGTTTTGGGTGCCGCGATGATCATCGTGGTATCAGGAGGAATTGCTGTCGCCGAAGCTCCGGTCGATCCGGCTGCCGTCAAATCCGAGGACGGCAAGTACCTCGACAAGGAAGGCAACCCGACCTTCAAGGTTGCGGCCGATGGCACGGTGGATTGGTACACCTACTCCGGCTTCCGCCGATATCATTCGGAATGCCATGTCTGCCATGGTCCCGACGGGATGGGATCGACTTACGCCCCCGCCCTCGCGGATTCGCTCAAGACGATGAGCTACGGCGATTACCTGGCCATCGTCGCCGGCGGTCGCAAGAACGTGAGTTCGTCGCAGGAAAACGTAATGCCGGCGTTCGGCGATAATCCGAACGTCGCCTGTTACATGGACGACATCTACGTCTATCTGCGTGCCCGCGCCAACGGCGCCGTCGAGCGGGGGCGCCCCGCCAAGAGGGAAGACAAGCCGAAGGCTTACGCCGAGGCGGAAAATTCCTGCATGGGAAGGCGATGATCGTTCGAGATATTCGAAGTGCGAGGGGCCCTGCACCGGTTTGAAGTGCTCCGATCCGAGCCAAAGTGGAGTTGAGAATGAAGACCCGCGCTGCTGTCGCGTTCGAGGCAAAAAGACCTCTTGAAATCGTCGAGGTCGATCTGGACGGACCGAAGGCCGGCGAAGTGCTTGTCGAAATCAAGGCGACCGGGATCTGTCACACCGATGCCTATACCCTGGATGGCTTCGACAGCGAAGGGATCTTTCCTTCGATCCTCGGTCATGAGGGTGCTGGCATCGTTCGTGAGGTCGGCGCCGGCGTGATCTCGGTGAAGCCGGGCGATCATGTCATCCCGCTCTACACCCCCGAATGCCGCCAGTGCAAAAGCTGCCTGAGCCAGAAGACCAATCTTTGCACCGCGATTCGCGCCACCCAGGGCAAGGGCGTGATGCCGGACGGCACCTCGCGCTTCAGCTACAAGGGCAAGCCGGTCTTCCACTACATGGGGTGCTCGACGTTTTCGAACTTTACCGTGCTGCCGGAAATCGCCGTGGCCAAGATCCGCGAAGACGCCCCTTTCGACAAGAGCTGCTACATCGGCTGCGGCGTAACGACGGGCGTCGGCGCGGTGGTCAACACTGCCAAGGTCACGCCGGGCGCCAATGTTGTCGTGTTCGGGCTCGGCGGCATCGGCCTGAACGTCATCCAGGGCGCGAGGATGGTCGGCGCCGACAAGATCATCGGCGTTGATATCAACGACAGCAAGGAAGAATGGGGCCGCCGCTTCGGCATGACGCATTTCGTCAATCCCACCAAGATCAGTGGCGACATCGTTCAGCATCTTGTCGGACTGACCGACGGCGGCGCCGACTACACCTTCGACTGCACCGGCAACACCACCGTGATGCGCCAGGCGCTCGAGGCCTGCCATCGCGGCTGGGGCGTCTCCGTGGTGATCGGGGTCGCGGAATCCGGCAAGGAAATCGCCACAAGGCCGTTCCAGCTGGTGACCGGCCGGGTCTGGAAGGGCACCGCGTTCGGCGGCGCGCGTGGTCGCACCGATGTGCCGAAGATCGTCGACTGGTACATGAACGGAAAGATCGCGATCGACCCGATGATCACACACGTGCTCAAGCTCGAAGAGATCAACAAGGGTTTCGATCTCATGCACGAGGGCAAGTCGATCCGCTCGGTAGTCGTATTCTGAGTCAAAAACGTCCAACACAAGGAGGATAGCCCATGACTGTTCATATCCACCCATCGGTCGACAGCGGCGTCAAGAAGGGCTCGGGCAGCTTTGCCGGCGGAACCCTCGTCTGCAAATGCAAGGACAAGCCGGTCAAGGTCGGCATCAAGGGCGATGTCGCCCACAACCACGCCTGCGGCTGCACCAAATGCTGGAAGCCGGACGGCGCGAACTTCTCGGTAGTGGCCGTGGTGCCGCGCGAGAATGTGACGGAACTCGAAAACGGCGACAAGTTGCATATCATCGACGCATCCGCGGCGATCCAGCGACATGCCTGCAAGGCTTGCGGTACGCATATGTACGGCCGGATCGAGAACAAGGGGCATCCCTTCTACGGTCTCGACTTCATCCACCCCGAACTATTCCAGGAAGGCGGCTCGGCGGCGCCGGGGTTCGCGGCGTTCGTGTCGTCGGTGATCGAGTCCGGCGTCGCGCCATCGGAGATGGCGGGTATTCGATCGCGTCTCTCTGAGCTCGGGCTCGAGCCTTATGATTGCCTGTCTCCGGCGCTGATGGATGCGATCGCCACCCTCGTCGCGAAGTCGAAACAGAAAGCGGCCTGATCAGGCTTGCTCGCAGCGCCGGCGGTCACCGCCGGCGGCATGCGTTTGGCTGCGCTTACGCCGGGCACTCAACGATGACTAATGACTGATGCGGGCTGCTTCCCGATCCGGTTGACCAGGTCGCGCGGCCTCAGGCAGCCAGCCGGGTGCCGCCATCGTGCAAGTGGCATGCGACAAGCCCCTGCCCGTCACGGACCACGCGCGGCGGCTCGATGCGGCAGCGCGGACCGGCATCCGGACAACGCGGATGGAAGACGCAGCCCGGCGGTGGCGCCAGCGGATCCGGAAAACTCAGGCCGAGGCCGACATCGGGAACGCCGAGCCCGGGCTCGGGCGTAAGCACGGAGGCAAGCAGCGCGCGCGTGTAAGGGTGGCGCGGCGCGCGGAACAGGTCTTCACGGCGGGCGGTCTCGACGATGCGCCCGAGATACATCACCGCGACGCTGGTCGCGACGTGCTCGATCACAGCGAGATTGTGACTGATGAAGATGTAGGTGAGGCCGAAATCGCGGCGCAGATCGAGCAGCAGATTGAGGATTTGCGACTGCACCGAAACATCGAGTGCGGAGGTCGGCTCGTCGAGCAGCACGATTTCGGGTTCGACCACCAGCGCACGGGCAATCGCAACGCGCTGGCGCTGCCCGCCGGAAAGCTCATTCGGATAGACGTCGGCGTGGCGTAGCGCCAGACCGACGCGCTCCAGCATCGCAATGGACCGCACCCGGCGTTCCCTGGCCGTGCCGATGCCCTGTACCTCAAGCGGCAATGCCACGATCGAGGCGACCGTACGGCGCGGATTGAGCGACGAATAGGGGTCCTGGAACACCGGCTGGATACGGCGGGCGAGCGCGCGGCGTCCGATCGAGGCCACGTCGGCGCCGCCGAACCGGATCACGCCGGCATTGGGCTTGAGGATTCCGAGCAGCATTTTGGCGAGAGTGGACTTGCCGGAGCCGGATTCGCCCACCAGCCCGAGCACCTCGCCCTTCCCGACCGCAAGATTGACATCGACGACGGCGCGCAGCGTCTGGCTAGCGGCGAACAGCCCCCGCCCGACCGAAAAATGGCGCGATACACCGGAGGCTTCAAGCAACGCGCTCATGCGGCCACCGCTTCGCCGAGGATACAACGCCAGTCATGTCCGCCATCACTGCGCACCGGAACGGTCCCGGCGCAAATCGGCTGCGCGAAATCGCAGCGGTCGCGGAACGCACAGCCGGCCACGTCTCCGATCAGCGACGGCACGATGCCCTTGATGACGCCGAGCCGGTCGCCCGGCCGGGTGGCGCCGGGCACCGGAATCGAAGCCATCAGCCCGCGTGTGTAGGGATGACGCGGCGCTGCGAACAGATCGGCGGCATCAGCCTCCTCGACGATCTCCCCCGCATACATCACTGCAACCCGGTGGGCGACCCGCGCGACGACGCCGAGATCATGGGTGATCAGCACGATGGCGATGCCGAGATCCTGCTGCAGCTCGGCCAGCAGCCGCAGGATCTGCGCCTGGATGGTGACGTCGAGCGCGGTGGTCGGCTCGTCGGCAATCAGCAGCGACGGCCCGCACATCAACGCCATGGCGATCATGATGCGTTGGCGCAGGCCGCCGGAGAGCTGGTGCGGATATTGTCCGAGCCGCGCCGGGGCATTGGTGATGCCGACCATTTCGAGCAGCGCGACCGCGCGTTCGCGCGCCACCGCCATCGTCGAGCCCTTGTGGCGGCGATGCACCTCGGTGAGTTGATCGCCGATCCTGTAGGCCGGGTTCAGCGCCGTCATCGGCTCCTGGAACACCATCGCCATGCGCGCCCCGCGCAACTCGGCGAGGCGGCGCTCCGGAAGTGCGGCGAGGTCATTGCCCTCGAACAGCATGCGTCGCGCACTTCGCTTTGCCGCCCGTGGCAACAGGCCCATCAAGGCGAGCGCCGTCATCGATTTGCCGCAGCCGGATTCGCCGACCAGGCACAGCGTTTCGCCGCTATGCAGCGAGAACGACACATCGCGCACCGCATGCAGCGTTCCGCGCGCCGTCGCGATGTCGACCGTCAGACCTTCGACCTCGAGCAGAACAGCCACTTAACCCCTCCCCCCTGGCGCCGAGACGTCACGAATACCGTCGCCGACCATATTCACGGCGAATACCAAAACGGCGAGCGCGGTGCCGGGAATGGCGATCAGCCAGAATGAGAAGAACATGTAGGTCTTGGCCTCGGCGATCATCAGCCCCCAGGACGGCAGCGGCGGCTGCACGCCGAGACCGAGGAAGGACAGCGTGGCCTCGAGCAAAATCGCGCTGGCGGCTTCGACGGTCGCCACAACGACAAGCTGGGGCAGCAAATTCGGCAGCACTTCGCCAACAATGACGCGCAAGGTCGACGCGCCGGCGGCCTCCGCCGCCGCCACATAGTCGAGCACCCGCACCTGCTGCGTCGCGGCTCGCATCACCACGGCGAAGCGGTCCCATTTGAGCAGGCCAAGCACAGCGATGACGACCCAGAGCGAGCCGCCGACCGTAGCAACGACCGCGAGCGCGACCAGAATGAGCGGAAGCGCCAGCCGCACCGTGATGATGAAGGTCACGATCATGTCGACGCGGCCGCCGAAGAAGCCGGCGGCAAGGCCGAGCGCGGTGCCGATCAGGCCGGAGATTACCATCACGGCCGCGCCGATCAAAAGCGATATCTGCGCGCCATAGAGCACGCGCGAAAGGTAGTCGCGGCCGAGATTGTCGGTGCCGAGCAGATGCGCCCAATTGCCCTTCTCGTACCAGATCGGCGGAATCATGCGGCGGGACAGGTCCTGCGCGTAGGGATCATGCGGCGCGATCAGCGGGGCGAGCAGCGCTACCAGGATGATGATCGCCAGCAGACCGCTGCCGACGAGCAGGCCGCGATGCGCCATGATCCGGCGGCGCAACAAGGCACCCGATGACGCCGTCGTCAGGTCCAGAATGGGAATCGCGGCGACGTCGGTCATGATCCGCTCCCGACGCGGATGCGCGGATCGAGCCAGGCATTGGCCAGATCAGCGGCAAGCGTGAGGCCCACATAGATCAGGGAGAGCAGCGTCACGATGGCCTGCGTGACCGGAAGATCCTTATGGGTGATCGATTGATAGGCGAGATAGCCGAGGCCATCGAGGGCAAACACGGTCTCGATCACGACCGAGCCGCCGAGCAGGAAACCGAGTTGCACGGCCGCCAGCGCCACCACGGGAACGAGCGCATTGCGCAGCGCGTGCTTGAGCACCACGGAGGTCGAAGACAGTCCCTTGGCGCGAGCCGTTCGGATATAATCCGAGGCCAGCACCTCGATCATGCCGGCACGCACCAGCCGCATGATGGCGGGCGCGATATAATAGCCGAGCACGACGGTCGGCAGGACGAAATGGGCCCAGCTGTCGCTGCCCGATACCGGAAGCAACCTCAGCATCACGGCAAACACAATCATCAGGATCAGCGCGAAAAAGAAGCTTGGCAGCGCCTGTCCGATCACCGCCAGCGCAAGACAGAGGCGATCGATCCAGCTGTTGGGATAGAGCGCCGCCAAAATCCCCAGCGGCAACGACACGGCCAGCGCGAAGATCAGCGAGAACAGCGCCAGCAGCGCCGTGGTCGGCAGTTTATCGAGCACGAGCGCATGGACGTCGGTCTTGAAGAACAGCGACGTGCCGAAATCGCCGCGTGCCATCTTCGCGGCCCAGTCGAGATACTGCACGATGAGCGGACGATCGAGTCCGTAAATGCGCCGGATGTTCTCGATGTCCTCGCTGCGCGCACCCTCCCCGGCGAGCGCGATCGCGACGTCGCCGGACGCACGCAGTAGCAGGAAGGCGAGCGCGGAGACGACCACCGCGACCAGGACGGCAAGTCCAAGACGCTTCAGGGCGTAGATCAGCATCGCATGGCCGGGTGCGAGAGCTGGCGCACGCTGCCCCTCACTTGTACGACATTTCCCAGAAGCGCGGAATCTCGTCCGGATAGGCGGTGAAGACCAGGTCCTTGTTGGCAACGTAATAGGTCGTCAGCGAATAGAGCGGCAGCGAATAGGCCCGTTCCGCGATCAGGTTGAGCGCCTTGCTGTAGGCCTCCTTGCGCACGGCCGGATCGACCTCGGAGTCCCCGCGTTGCAGGAAATCGCGCACTTCCGGATCGCGCGAGACGTCGTCCGGGCCGAACTTGTAGTAGACCGGCGTCGAGGCCGACACGTCGTTGACCGAGAACGACCCCCAGGTCTGGTGCAGCATCGCCGCCTTGCCGGCACGATTGGCCTCGCGCATCGCCGCGTATTGCATAAAGCGCAGATTCGCCCTGATGCCGACCGCGCGCAGGTAACCGATCATCGCCTCGGTCTGGTTGCGCTCCCGGTAGGCGTAGATGTCGATGTCGAATCCATCCTTGAAGCCGGCTTCGGCGAGCAACTCTTTGGCCTTCGCCGGGTCATAGGAATAACGCGGTGCGCCCTTGTCGCTGCACCCGAACTGCGACGGGAAACAAAGCGTGTGCAGGACGCGCGCGCCCTCGCCGACGATCTGCTTGACCATGCTTTCGCGATCGATCGCATGCATGATGGCCTGGCGCACCCTGAGATCGCGCAGTTGCGGCGCGGTGGTCGCTTCGCGGCTGTCGAGGTGCAGGAACGCGATCCGCATGGTCTCGCCGGAGACGACTTGAAGGGTCGGAACGGCCTTCATCTGGGTCGCCTGATCGAGTGCCACATTCATGATCATGTCGGCGCCGCCGGCCATCATTTCGGCGACCTGGGTCTGCCGGTCCGGAATGAAGCGGATTTCGACCTTCTCGATCTTCGGCTGCGGCTTCGGCGAATCCTTGAAATAGTCCGGATTGCGCTCCATTCGCACGAACTTGCCGACCGAATGCTCGGTGATGCGATAGGGGCCGGAACCGACCGGCTTTTCATTCATGCCCTGCGGGCCGACCTTGGCGTAGTATTCATGCGGATGGATCACGACCGGTCCGGCAAGATATTCGATCGCCGCCGGAAACGGCTCCTTGCAGATGATGCGCACCTTGTAGGCGTCGATCCTCTCGGCGCGGTCGATCCAGGCCACGTTCTGGCGAGTGACGACCTTGCTGTCCGGACTGGCCACGAAATTCAGCGTGTAAACCACATCGTCGGCGGTGAATTCCGCGCCGTTGTGGAACTTGACGCCTTTGCGCAGGTCCAGCTCAAGGGTCTTGTCGTCGATCCACTTCCACGCGGTCGCGAGTTGCCCCTTGTATTCGGAGGTCTTGGGATCGCGGTAGATCAGCGTGTCCCACACCTGTTGGCCAATGATGACCCCGATGCGGACATTGTTCATGAACGGATCGACG